>JAAYHI010000111.1 GCA_012727415.1 Bacillota bacterium | reverse complement strand
TCGTGATATGTTACAATTTTTTGCGTCACCTGCTGGAGGGGTGTCCGAGCGGTTTAAGGAGCTGGTCTTGAAAACCAGTGACTCGCGAGAGCCGTGGGTTCGAATCCCACCCCCTCCGCCATTTAGCTGACTGGAGAGATGCCCGAGTTGGCCGAAGGGGATCGCCTGCTAAGCGATTAAGCGAGCTAAACTTGCTTCGAGGGTTCGAATCCCTCTCTCTCCGCCATAATGTGCCCGTAGCTCAGCTGGATAGAGTGTTTGACTACGAATCAAAAGGTCGCAGGTTCGAATCCTGCCGGGCACGCCATTGCTAATACACTGGCTGGAGACAAAAGGTCAAAGGCCAGTCTTGTTTATAGAATTTGCGCCCGTAGCTCAGGGGACAGAGCAACGGTTTCCTAAACAGTGTGTCGGAGGTTCGATTCCTTCCGGGCGCACCACTGACATTTTGGTGATGTATAATGAATCATAAAGTGTACATGTCCGTTGCTCTGGCGGCTGCGCATAATGCCTTTCGGGCAGGGGAAGTTCCCATTGGCGCTGTGATTGTCAGCGGGGAAAACAAAATCCTGGCTGTTGCCCACAATCGAAGGGAGACGGACAAAGATCCCGTTGCCCACAGCGAAATCCTCGCGATCCGCCAGGCAGCGAAAGTTCTGGGAGATTGGCGCCTCTATGGCTGCCGAATCTATGTAACCCTGGAGCCCTGTCCCATGTGTGCCGGCGCAATACTTCAGGCCCGGATTAAGACAGTGTATTATGGCGCCAGGGATCCTAAGGCGGGGGCATTTGATTCCCTTATTGACCTGAGGAGAATATCCGGTTATAATCATCATCTGGAGGCTATTGGCGGCATTATGGCCAAGGAATCCAGTGCTCTGATAAGAAGGTTTTTTAAGCAACTAAGGATGATGCGGAGAGATGGCTGAGTCCGGCTTAAAGCGCTCGCCTCGAAAGCGAGTGGACGGCAAACCCGTCCCGTGAGTTCGAATCTCACTCTCTCCGCCAATAACAAACTGGAGAGATGGCTGAGTTTGGTCGAAGGCGCTCGCCTGGAAAGCGAGTAGACGGGGTGAACTCGTCTCGAGGGTTCGAATCCCTCTCTCTCCGCCACACAAAAATCTTGGCCGTGCTAGATGGGGAGGTAGCGGTGCCCTGTAACCTGCAACCCGCTATAGCAGGATTGAAGGCCTACGTTGAGGCATCCCAGCTGTGGGGCCTGGTGTCGGCAAGTGGTGTTGACGGTTGGGTCCTGGGCAATTGATCTTTTGCAAACCCCGTCAGGTCCGGAAGGAAGCAGCGGTAAGCAGAAGTATCGATGTGCCCCAGGGTAGCCTGGCTCGAGCTAACTGCCGAAGTGCCGCCCGGAGTTGGATGTCGAAAGTAGGGCACGGCCAATAATATTTAGCGACAATCGCCTCAGGCGATTGTTTTGCATTGGCGCGAGGATATAAAGTATAATACTGGTGAGAGGAGGAAGAGCTGTGCTCTATCAGTCCCTATACCGTCAGTACAGGCCTCTTGGGTTTCAGCAAGGTTATGTTGGTCAGGAACATATTGTCAGGACCTTGCAAAATTCCTTGCAGACGGGAAGGCTTGCCCACGCTTACCTGTTTTCTGGCCCCCGGGGCACCGGCAAGACTACAACGGCAAAAATTTTTGCCAAAGCCGTCAATTGTCTTAGCAGCGACAAGCCTGTAATTGAGCCATGCAATCAGTGTGAGCTCTGTATGGCAGTTAATCAGGGCAACGCAATGGATGTAATTGAAATGGATGCTGCTACCAACAGAGGTATTGAAGAGGTCAGGGACCTGCGCGACAGAGTTAAATACGCTCCCGCCCTGGGCAGGTACAAGGTATACATAATTGATGAAGTGCATATGCTCACCACTGAAGCCTTTAATGCATTGCTGAAAACTTTGGAAGAACCTCCTGCCCACGTAATATTTATCATGGCTACCACTGAACCCCAAAAAATTCCTGCCACCATTTTGTCTCGCTGTCAGCGCTTTGATTTTCGCCCCCTCACAGAGGGTATGATTGCTGCTCACCTGCAGTCGATTGCCCAACAAACAGGAGTGAACCTCAATGAGGAGGCGGCAGGCATCCTGGCTTTTCGCGCTCAAGGTGGGATGCGGGACGCCATCGGTCTTTTGGAGCAGGTCATTGCCTTCGCTCAGGGGGACATTGGCCCCGAGCATGTCTGGCAGTCCCTGGGCACAGTTGACAAAACCCGGTTGGTTGAACTGGCTAACTCTATGGCCGCCAGGGACATCGGCGCAGTCCTCAAGCTCCTGGACGAGTTTGGCCATATGGGGCTTGACTATCGGCAACTGCTGCTGGACTTGTTGGAATTGCTGCGGGAAAAGTTATTGCAAGTTTCGGGGGCCATGCGGAATACAAAACTCAATGACGACCTTCGCCTGAAGACTGCCCCGGAAATAATGACCATGATGGATTCTGTGGCTGCAGGACTCCAGGACAGCAGGCGCTGGACCCACCCCCGGCTGGCGGCAGAGCTGATAATGATCAAAATCTGCAATGCAGAAGCTGCTCCTGCCAGGGAACAAAAGCCGACACCGACAAAATCCGCGGCAAAGGTCAATAAAGAAAAGGCGGTAACCAGGGAAAAGTGGGAGGAGATACTGGGCTTAGTAAAGGGAGAGAGCATTTCGTCTTACGCCTGGCTGAAAGAGGCAACTCCATTTATTAATGCCGACACTTTGGTGCTGGAATATCCCGACAACTACAAACTTCATTGTGAAAACATCGTCAAACCGGAACATCGGCAGATTATAGTCCTGGCCTTCAGGCAAGTGCTGGGAATAGATGATTATAAAGTGAGAACGCGAGAACAGAGGAGCTGAAGTGCGATGGGAATGGGTAAGGCGCTTAAACAAATTCAAAAGATGCAGGCAGATATGAAAAAAATGCAGGAGGAACTGGGATCGATAAGAATCTCGGCAACTGCAGGCGGCGGCATGGTAGAGGCGGTGGTGGACGGCAACAGAAGGATTGTGGAAATTAAAATAGCACCCGAGGTGGTTGATCCCGAAGACATTGAGACCCTGCAGGATTTACTGCAAGCCGCAGTTAATGAGGCCACCCGCAAGGCCGAAGAGTATTTGGCTGAAGAAATGCAGAAAATCACTGGGGGATTGCAGCTTCCGCCGGGGTTGTTTTAGAAATGCGCTATTATGACAGCTTGTCCAGGCTTATAGCTCAGTTTCAGAAGCTGAGAAGCTAATTATTCAAAATCTTGACGAAAGGGGTCTTGCTTCACT
>JAAYHI010000110.1 GCA_012727415.1 Bacillota bacterium | reverse complement strand
GTCACCACAGCATCTACGGGAATACCAGTGTTTTGAGGCCGGATTTCCTCATTGCTGTAGATTGCGTGGAGACTGAGACCCTTGCGAATTTTCCCGAATTGGTGCGGGACGGAGGGATCATTGACTGAAATAGACTCCTTCGGCACGCTAACAGTGTCCGCATCTACCGCAGCCAAAACGGCAAAGTCATCGATATACAAGCCAGGATATACTACGACATAGTCGGACTCCATTCTAAAGCGGACAGAGATAGTCCCGCCGACGTATTCTGTCAGGGGAATATTTTCCACTGCCCAACTGGTTCCTGTGCCTGTATATTGAGCAAGGGTATCCCAGGTTGATCCCCCATCACTGGACACTTCAACATAGGCATTATCCCAACTGTTTTCAATGTAGAACCAGCGCGCAAACTCCAGTACTGCCGATTGGTAACCGGACAAGTCAATTTCCGGAGACTCAAGCCAGCAATTGGAACTGGTAGCATAGTTGCCGGTCAGGTTAGTGGCCCAGACTGAAGTGCCGGAATATGCGCTGTTAGGACCGCTGGCGGGAATTCCCCACTCCCAGGAATCATTATCTCCACCGCTTACAAATCCGCCATCATCTGCTTCAAAGTCGGAGAAATACACCACGTCAATATGCGGAGCAATTACTGAAGCCTCGTTGGAGTATGGGCTCTCGTTAGAGGAGAAATCAATTGCAGTCACTACGTAGAAGTACTCTGTGCCGCCGACATAGCTTTTGTCCACAAATAATGGGGTGGGTACTTCACCGATTTGCACATAGGGACCGCCTGAGGTTTCGGAACGGTATACAACATACCCAGCCACATCGATATCGGTGACGGCCTCCCATTCCAGGCGCACACCAGAAACTGTCGCAGTTGCCTGGAGGTTTTGCGGCACTCCGGGGGCCTCGGTGTCAACACCTACATAGTCAATGGCGTCGATGTACCATCCGGGATAGTTCACCGATACATCGGAGGTGAAATTAAAGAGCACGTAAACCGCTTCTTCCGAACCGCAGTAGGGATTGAGGTCTACCAGAAGGGTATGCCATTGTTGCTCGCGACCGGTGAATTGAGCCACAGTCTCCCAGGTCTCTCCATAATCATCGGTAATCGCCACATAACCTCTATCATAGTTGTTCTCCATGTCGTACCAGTGGGATAACCGGAAGGATGCCTCAGACGCATTTCTGAGATCCAAGGGCGGCGACAAAAACCAACTGTCGGAGTAATTTGAGTAATTGCCCGTCAGGTTGGTGCCAACCAAGCGTGTGCCCGTTAAGGGTTCAGGGCCAACTACCGGTTCGCCCCACTGCCAATCGCCATCCATGTACCATCCGTAGGGATAGCTTTCAAAATCCCACTTAATCCCTGGCTCGGCTCCGAAAGCTACCGGCACGTCATATTCAGGGGTTTCAACTGTATTGCCGATCCAGTCGCTGACAACAATTTTGTACGTAAAGCCAGGCTCAACTGCATACATCCAGGGGATAATGCCGGTGAATTCGCCGTCTTTATAGTCGCCGTCAGTAAGGCTCATCTCGATAATAGTCCAGTCTTCATCTTCAGGAGCTTTTACCCAAATCTCGGTTGTGTAGACAGCGATATCATCGGTTGCCCGAGCCAACAGGGGAACGTCCATTTCAGCATAGCAGCTTTCAACAGGGGTGTGCTCAACGGCCGGGGGACCAGCATCGTTGCCCTCGGTAGTAACCTGCCCGGTTATCGTGCCAAACCCGCTTATCATGTGGGTTACTGCATCGAATACATTGATCAAGCCCCGTCCGTAACCATAGTTCGGGCTTTCGGGGTACTGGCTGTCGGTCAAGGGCCTGGTGGTTTCATAGAGGGCTTCTTCAATCATATCCACCGACAGGCTGGCATCCGCCTGGAGAAGCAGGGCAGCAGCGCCAGACACATGGGGTGCAGCCATGGAAGTGCCGCTCCAGGTTCCCTCGTAACCATTGCCAGGGACTGAAGAGCGAATAGCCACTCCGGGAGCAGAGACATCGGGCTTTAAGTCGTCTTCATAGGGTCCTGGCCCCTGGTTGGAAAAAGAAGCCCTTATATCGTCGCTGTCAACTGCGGCCACAGCAAGGCTTTCCGGGTAGTTCGCCGGGGCGCTGACAGAGCCTGGGGAAGAACCGCCAGTGGTGTTGCCAGCAGAGAATACCGGCACAATCCCGGATGCCCGCCAGCTCTGAACCATGAGGCGGAACCATTCATCTTTGCCTGGACCGCCGCCCCAGGAGTTGTTGATGATATTCGGAGCCATGGCAGGATTGGGCTCTCCATCTTCATCGGTGGGGGCAAGCAGATACTCCGCCGCGGCCAGTATCCAGTGATCATAGCCGCCATCGGCTTCAAAAGCCTTGGTGGAAATCCATTTGGCTCCGGGGGCAACACCAATGTAGTTATTGGTCTCGGGATGACCGCCAACAATTGTACCCATTACATGGGTGCCATGGCCAACTTCGTCATAGGGCATTTCCTGGCCGGCTATGGCATCAAACCAGTTGTAAACCGGGTCAAAGCCTTCCTCAGAATATCCCCGCCACTTTTCGACCAGGGCTTCGTGCTGGTAGTAGGTGCCGGTATCAATCATGCCGACAACTACCCCGGTGCCGTCTAAGCCATAGGTATCCCAGACGGCATAGGCGCCAATTTTATCCAGATTCCACTGCCGCCCTGGCCCGGTTTGAATCTCTGCATCCACATGCACTGGTTTTTCCATTGGAATCCAGCTTGAAAGCAGGATTTTTTCCACTTCGGGGCGCAAAGCCAGCTCTTTGACAACAGCTTCAGTGGTATGAGCATGAACCATATTGACAATATAGAAGCTGTCATATTCTTTGACATTGCCTTTAGCCTGCTCAGCATCCAAGTAATCCAATACCCGCCCCTGGGTATCCGCAGCTGTTTCCCTCAGGGCGTTAAAGACTGCATACCTGGCAGCCATTTTCTTCTGATACGCAGAAGCTGTTGCAGGCATCTTTTCAACAGCGGCATCTGCCACTTGCTGAGTGTCCACCTGCTCTTTGAACTTAATCAAGACATGGACATACTCATCTTCAGCAAAGGCCGCAAGCAAATCATCGGGAAGCTTCGCCTGCTGAATCTCTTCTGCATCCAGCCGCAAGGAAACATCCTTGGCCTGAGGCTGCCGGGCAAAGGTCACCCCCGCAGGGAGAGCCATTGTCAAGACCATCAACAACACCAATGTAATCCGCAATACTTTTAATCTGGACATTTTTTCTCCTCTCCTGATTTTATTTAGTTTCCGACAGACAGATCCTTTTTGCACTAACACCCCCTTTTTGCATGCAGACACTCTCCTCTTTGCCGGTTATTAATATTCGTTGTTAAAGAGAGCATTCCTGCTAAAAAAGTATATAGCTGTTTCTTGCGGGCCTGCTTATCTGCTTCCAACCAGCTATCTATCTCCTCTTTATACTTGTCCAACTTAGACCCGCGTTTTTTAGCTGGTTTGGGAAGCGGTTGAGTATAGTCCTTCATGTTGATGTATTTCTTAACTGTCTTTACAT
>JAAYHI010000008.1 GCA_012727415.1 Bacillota bacterium | reverse complement strand
TGATTCACCACGCTCACATTCTTGTATTCAAGGGCGAGAGCTACCGCTACAAGCAAGCTCTGATGAAGAAGTAGACGAACTGATGTACGACTAATGGGATGCTATGCCACTATTAAAAAGTTAATTGCCAAACTATGAAAATTTAACTTGCCAAAAACATTATAAAGATTGAACATCTTAATGATCATATAGTGGAGGATTTGTTCGCTTAATGTTGAATAGAGCTTGCTGTGCACCTCCCTGTGTCTGTAACCATGGGCATACATCTTTTTCCTCATGATGAAAAACGTCACCAAGTAAAAGACCAGCATTAAAGCAACAATGACAACCAGTACAGGCTGCACTCTTATAATGTAAAGCAAGGACAAAGAAAAAATCGCCGCTACCGTCCAGGAAGTTTGCAGTAAAAAAACAGCATTGCTGGCCAGAACTCCAGAGTCGGCGTCCACCCTGTTACTCAAATACAACAAGTCCTTATTATTAAAATAGGATAATGGCAACTCCTGTATATATTTCCTTGTATCACTGTTTACAGCTAAAGAAATTTGGGTTTGGATTAAAGCATTCTTTATTGTACAGAGGTATCTAAACAAGATATGTACTAGTTGAAAGGCTATAAAGGCCACTACAAAGTAGACAATAGAGCGGAGACTGGTAAAGGTAAGAAGTCCGTCAATAAAATAGCCCAACAGCAGGGGGGTTGCGAATTCAAAAGCTGCACAGACATTTAAATACAAAAAGTATTGCAGCAGTGAAAACTTGTGCCTTAAAAAATAAGGAAAGAGAAATTTATAGACCTTCAGCATAGCAAGCCACCTTTGCTCAAACCTAATAATATATACATTCATGGCGCAAGGGTACATATATTCCTTATTAAGGAAAACCTGCTTTCAAATTTTACCATAGATCTAGACAATGTGCAATAGTTAACAAGGCTAGAAGAATCAAACATTAAGGGAGAAATAATCAAGCCTGTCTCAGGGCTTGTTAAAAAAAGAGGCTGTAACGCAAAAAAAGATATTTCTCAGTTGATATCGACTGATTGGGCGCAATGGCGTATAATAAATCGTGGTATAAGTACGAAACAGGGGAGAGGCTCTTTGGATATACTTACAATTATAATCGCCATTGCCGTGATATCTGTTATGGGAATCAAACGCATCAATATTGGACTAGCTATGCTGGCCGGCAGCCTTGTCCTTATTCTAATGGCTCCCATAAGCCTGCCCCAAGCTTTCGCCGCAGCGAAATCCGCCCTGGCAAACCCGGATACCATTGTGTTGATGGGTTCAGTGCTGTTAATCGGGGTGTTGAGCTATATCCTTAAAAACAGCCGCGCCCTGGAGGAAACGGTAGCCAGCCTCCTGGGCCTTGTCGGCGATTCGCGCTGGATAATGGCACTATTGACGAGCATTTTCTCGGCCCTGGTGGTTCCCGGCGGGGCAATGCTGGCAGCACCGATAAACGACGAATTAGGGGATAAAGTGGAGATCGGACCGGAATATAAGACGGGAATCAGTATTATTTTCCGCCATATATGGTACGTTTACCTGCCGATCATCCCAAGCCTGCTGACGGCAGCCAGCCTGGCAGGAGTGTCCCCCAAGGCCCTGGCAGCCCAGAATCTCCCGGTCTTGATTGCAGGTGTTATTGCAGCTTGGTTTATTCTGTTACAGCCGTTGCCGAAACAAGGCAGGGGGAAGTGGAGCAGCAGGGCTTTTTTGCGGTTTTTGGTGAGCCTTTTGCCCTTGCTGGTGTTGGTTTTCTTATATTTAATCTGCGGACTTCACTTTCTGGCGGCTCTGGCCATTGGCGTGCTCCTGGCATTAGTTAATATGCCGGAGAAGGGGGAAGGCACGCTGTTTTCCAGGGTGACAGGGACGTTTTTCAGCCGGGTGAAGACGATGATCTTACCGGGCCTCCGCTGGCAACTTGCCCTGGCAGTGGCAGGTGTAATGATCTTTAAGGAACTCCTCGTCAGCAGCGGGCTAATCAACGGTTTTGCCGAGAATTTAGTCAGTCAGGGCATTCCCATGTGGCTGCTGCTGACTTTATTGCCGCTTTTTATCGGGCTGTCTACAGGCTTTCATGAGGCCGCTACAGCTATTGCCCTGTCGATCTTTATTCCACTCTTGCCCGATAAGGTATTCCTGGCCGGAGTCTCCCTGACCTATGTGGCAGCAACAGTGGGCTATATGTTGTCGCCAATGCATTTATGTGTCATCCTGACGAGAGAATACTTCGATGCCAAATTTGCCTCCACCTATCGCTACTTGCTTCCTGTTCCCTTTATTATGCTGGCTGCAGCCCTCATTATCGGGATAACCAGGGGGCTCTAAAAATTGGATTTTTCCTGTCACAAAAACGTAACATTATCCGCTGGCCTTAGATTGTCAGGGGTTAATTCGGGATTTTAGTCCTTTAGCAGGGTTGAATGACCCAGTCATTGGTGTATAATATTAATGTAAGCTGAAAAAAAGGGAGGGTTTATGCCTGTGACCGACAATGTCGCCTTTTTTTTGGTACCCAAGAAGGAAGTTGCGTATTTGCCAATTAACTGCACAATGCGGCAAGCCATGGAGCGCATGGAAAACCGGGGTTTCCGGGCCGTCCCGATCATTGATGAAAATAACAAATATGTAGGAACCCTGTCCGAGGGAGACCTGTTGTGGAAGTTTAAGAACACACCGGGATTAACGCTGAAAGGCACCGAGAAAATTATGCTGAAGGACATTCCCCGGCGCATGGATAACCAACCGGTCCGCATTTATGCTTCAATTACTGATTTAATTACTCTTGTTATCGACCAAAACTTCGTACCTGTCATCGATGATAACGACGTCTTTATCGGCATTGTTCGCCGCAGAGAAGTTCTCGAGCATTATACAAGGCTAAATCCCGCCAAGAAAAAGCAGCCCAACCACAAACCATATAAATACTCTGGCGTCTTGGCTGACGCGTCTATTTAAACAAATAGAGCCCGCAAAGGGCTCTTTTTTTTAGGGGAGGGGAGACCAGTCCATTTCTTCCCGGAAAAAATGCATGGTGTCTTCATCTACAATATCTTCTAACTGGCGCAGTTCTTTTTCAGAAAGGGAGTTGAAAAACTCTTCTCCCAGAAGCCTGACTCTTACCGGGTTCACATCTTTGCCCCCGGCCTTTGCCTCCTCGATAAGTGTCTCTATTTCTCCGAGAATCTCCAGGGCCCGGGGATTATCTTCGAGAATAGCTTCTGCCTGGGGCTGCACCTTCTCTAATTCCTCTAATATTCCCTCATCAATTGCCGCAAACGGGCCTTCATCAACCTGGACTTTAAATACCAGCTGCTTGTCCTGCAGCTCCAGTCCTGAAATACTGAGGTCAGGGCTGTCTCCACCCTCATTGAGCGCTAACGAAAATGCAGTGATTTCCTCCGGCAAGTTGACAAACTGGCGGGCAAATTTGAGGACTGGGTCAATGGGAAGCGGTATCCTTCCCAAATGGGCTGACTTGATCGCCAAATGCAAATTGCCTTCGTGTACTTCAACCTGCAGGCGGGCCGATACTCCCACAGGGAAGATTAAAAACTTAAAACCGCTGCCAACCTGAATGTATTCCTGGCGCACATTCATGAAGACGCCGGTATAGCGTATCGACCTGGGCAAGTCTAACTCCCGTGAAAGGGCATCGGCAAATACCTGACTGAGGCCTGCTTGATCCAGGACGATTTCCATATCGCCTTCCCCGGGGTAGTCGTCAAGGGCATCAGCCACTTTTTCCATGAGGTATGCATTGAGGGCGGGACCAAGGTCTTCATACTCAGACTGCCGTGGCACAACTAAGGGGAAAGAGGGACTGAGGGCGAAGACAAGCCCGCCAATTAAGAGGCCAAGGACAATAATAACAATGAGAACAACAAGCCAAATCTTTTTCAAGCTAATCCCTCCTGCTGGTATTTTACATCCAAATGGGTCAATTGAACAGGCTTTTCTTAAAAAGGGAACCTCCCAGGGAGGGAAAAATATTTGTTCCTGGAATATAAAAAGAAAGGGCCAATCAATACCCTATTTTAGGGAGGAAGCTGGATGGCAAAATTTTTGATGCATAACAGGTTGTTCATCAGGGTCGGAGCGACAATCGCTTTCACCCTGGGCTTGCTGGTTATAATATGGGTCTTATCTTACTTGTTATTGCCCCAGGGGCTTGTAAAAATTAGTTTTACAGCTTCCCTTATACCTTCATCTCCCTTTACAATTGCAGCACAAATCTTTGGGCTGAATCTCCTTCTCGGCGCATTTGGCCTGATGTTGATGAATCAGTGGCATGATGCAGGGGGATTGGCCCTGGGCTATTACATTCATTTTTTGCGCTCAGCAGTATTCCACGGGCTATTAAGAGGGACTAACAGTTTCGCATTCCCCTATAATTCCCAGGCAGAACTGATATTCGGTTTTTTTAAGGTCGGGTTATGGGAAACCCTGGCTTTTTGCCTGATATGTGCGGCCACAGCTGCCTTCGCAGCGTTTCCAGTCAGCTCGGCAGAGGGGATAAGAGCATTCTTTACTATTCTTGCAAAACCCCAACAAATCAAGCGGGATGTCTTCATTGCTTTCATTGTCGGCGTGCTCATGCTGGGATTCTCGGCAATAATGGAAGCACTAAATATCATCAATGGCTGAAACAGCCTGCTGGTCATTCAGCAATAATTCTTTACCTTTTGACGGAAAGAAAGGGCACCTATTACTACACTGGCGACTACTATCAGGAAAATATTAAATACAAATTTCTCCGGGCCGATGCGAGCTAAATATTCAGCTGGAGTATAGCCATCAACAAATTTTGGCATTACGAAAAAGGAAATAATGGTGCCAATGGCGAAGGGCAGCCCTTCCAGCAAAATGTCCAGAAAAAGGTCTTGTCTTTCCAATCAAAGATAACAAAAAAGCCAGGGATAAACTTCCTGGCGTATTTGCGTAAATTTGGCAGGGGAGACAGGACTCGAACCTGCAACCAACGGTTTTGGAGACCGCTACTCTGCCAATTGAGCCACTCCCCTGCAACACATTCAATTATAAGAGAAGTCGGCTATATTGTCAACGGGATTAGTTAGTATCATGTTGCACAATCACACTGAATTGACATTTTTAGCCACAATAATATACTATTTACTGGAAGTATACAGCTGTAATTATTACATGCCTCCGGAACAACTGTGTACCTAGAAGTCCCTATTAGTGAGGTGAAACAATGCAACTAAAGAATGAGCAAATAATAATGAGTATGCTTAGCATCATCATTGCCTTAAGTGTATTAATGATGTTAGGTTATGCTCAAAAATATGTGACAAACAGCCAAGATGATGGCTTTCCTTTTTCTATGAGCTTTAATCATGTTGTAATGAAAAGTAATACGAAGCCAACTG
>JAAYHI010000109.1 GCA_012727415.1 Bacillota bacterium | reverse complement strand
CTTCGGCACCATGGCTGCCCGGGGAGTAGTGCGGGACGTCGGCCGTGCCATGAATTTCTCCTTTGCTGAAACTGACCGCATCGCCAAGCTGATACCCGATGAGCTGAAGATGACAATTGACAAGGCCCTGGAGCAGGAACCGCGCCTGCGCGAATTGGTGGAGGAAGACCCCAGGGTGGAAAAGCTCATTAGCATTGCCCGGAAATTAGAGGGCCTTTCCCGCCATGCTTCTACTCACGCTGCAGGCGTCGTCATTGCTAAGGAAGACCTGGTCAACTACGTCCCCCTGCAGGGCAACGATGAAGAGGGTTTGACCACTCAGTTGCCCATGACTACTTTAGAAGAACTGGGCCTCCTCAAGATGGATTTTTTAGGCCTGCGCACCCTCACCATCCTCAAAAAGACCATAGACATGATCCGCACCAACAGAGGCATTGAAATCGACCTCAGCCGCATTCCCCTGGATGACAAGCCCACCTTTGACCTGTTGTGTGCCGCCGATACCATGACTGTGTTTCAGCTGGAAAGCGACGGCATGCGCAATGTCCTTTCGGAACTGCAACCCTCAGTCTTCGAAGACATCATCGCCCTGGTTGCCCTCTACCGGCCTGGGCCCATGGACCAAATCCCTATTTTCATCGCCAGTAAACATGGCAAGGTCCCCGTCACTTATCCCCACCCCGCCCTGGAGGCCATCCTCAAGGAAACTTACGGGGTCATGATCTACCAGGAGCAGATAATGCTGGCGGCGTCGACTTTGGCGGGCTTTTCCCTGGGACAGGCAGATATCCTGCGGCGGGCCATGGGTAAAAAGAAAAAGGAAGAAATGCTGGAACAGCGCAAGGCCTTTGTAGCGGGGTGCATGAATAACGGCATCGCCAAAAAGAAGGCTGAAGAGATATATGAACTCATTTTCAAGTTCGCCGACTACGGCTTCAACAAATCTCATTCGGCTGCTTACGGCCTGGTTGCCTACCAAACGGCGTATTTCAAGGCCAACTATACCATAGAGTTTTTGGCTGCCAACCTGGGCAGCGTCATGGCCAATACCGACAAGGTTGCCCTCTATATCGACCACTGCCGCCGCCAGGGCATCGAGGTGCTGCCCCCCGACATCAATGAGAGCGGCGTAGATTTTACTGTGGTGGGAGACAAAATTCGCTTTGGCCTGGGGGCAGTGAAAAATCTTGGCGTTGCCGCAGTAGAGGAGCTGCTTGACGAGCGCGAAAAAAACGGACCTTTTGTCAGTCTGGCAGACTTCTGCAACCGCATGAATGGCCGCTGCAATAAGAGAATGCTGGAAAATATGATTAAAGGCGGGTGCATGGATTCATTGCCGGGCCACCGGGCGCAAAAGCTTGCCGCCATGGACAATCTCCTGGCCAATGCTGCCCGCCTGCACAAGCAGAAGCTCAGCGGCCAGATGGATATCTTTGACATCTTAGGGGAGCCTGAGCCGGAGGACCAGTTGCCGCCAATCGCGCCCTTTTCCCGCAAAGAAATGCTGCAGGGAGAAAAGGATGCCCTGGGGGTTTACTTAAGCGGCCATCCCCTGGAAGACTATGTAGAATTGCTGGATTCCCTGAATGTCGCCTCCATTCCCTCCCTGGAGGAAATGGAGGAGGGCAGCGAAGTGACCGTCGCCGGTATCGCCGCTGCCTGCCGCACATTGCTTACCCGCAAGGGCAAACACATGGCCTTTTTGACTCTGGAGGACCAGTTTACTACTTTGGAGGTCATTATATTTGACGAGGTCCTTTCCCAGTGCAGAGACTTGTTAGCGGCAGACTACCCAATCCTGGTGACGGGACGCCTGGAGTTTGCCGCCCAAGGTGAGCCGAAACTGCGGGCAGAAAGGATATGCAAGCTGGAGGCACCTAATTCAGCGCAAAAACTCTACTTGAAGATTGAGGCCGATACCGACCAGGATTGCATCAACCGGGTGCTCTATGCCCT
>JAAYHI010000007.1 GCA_012727415.1 Bacillota bacterium | reverse complement strand
GGTATGTCAGCGGGGTGGGCTGGACCAAAGCTCCCAGGGAGGAAGTCCTGCGCTACCTGGATCCCAATAACTTTGTCCTGACAGACCTGGCTAACTATGTTTCAGAGGTAATTATCTCCACAAACAGCTTACATGTCCGCAGCATTCCCTCTACTGAGGGCGAGAGCCTCATGCTGGTGGAGAAGGGGCAGATATTCGCCGTGGATGAGGTGCAGCCGGCTTTAGCGGGGACCGCTGCAGGCACAGAAGGCTGTTGGTTCCGCATTACTGTCGGTGAGCACAGCGGCTGGATTTGTGGCAAGTATGCCGACTGGGTGGCCGACACCTATTCCCCGGCCATGTTCCAATTCCTGGCTCTGGCAGGAAAATCCGGGGTGACAGTCTCAGATTTGGGCATTATCCTCAATGGCAAAGGCATTTTGCACGGCATGGAGGCAGTTTTCTTCCAGGCCAGCCGCTCTAACAACATCAATGAGATTTTCCTTGCCTCCCTGGCATTGCATGAAAGCGGCAACGGGACAAGCACTTTGGCCAATGGCGTCTTGTTTACGCCCGAGGATAAATCCCTGCCTCCCAGGGTGGTATACAATATGTTTGGCATTGGCGCCGTTGACTCTAACCCCATCTATAAGGGAGCGGAGTACGCCTACAACCATGGTTGGTTTTCTCCCGAGGAGGCAATTATTGGCGGTGCCTACTTTGCCTCCCGCTACTATGTCCACAACAGCAACCACTACCAGAATACTCTGTACAAGATGCGCTGGAATCCCGTCAAACCCGGCCAGCACCAGTATGCAACCGACATCGGCTGGGCCAGCAAGCAGACCAGTTATATCCGCCAGCTCTATGCGCAGGTGCTGATGTATAATCTAAAATTCGACATTCCCCTGTATGCACCTGAATAAAAATGTACCGGTTTCGACCGGTCCTTTTTTGCAGGAATATTGCCGGCCACTACAGAAATAGTGATAATCCAAGGTTGAAAATGGAGGGAACGAAGATGGAGAAGCTGAAGCTCGACGATTTTATCCAGTATACTTTTTTGTCTGGCCTGGAGTTTAATCCAGGGGGCAGCCACGCCTGCTTTGTCGTCCACAAGGCAGACCTGGAGGAGAACAGCTATAAATCAAACCTCTGGCTCTATGATGTTGACAAGGGCGAATCCCGGCAGCTCACCGCCTTTGACAAGGAAAAGGGCTTTATCTGGCTGGATGATGAGCACATCCTCTTCCCGGGAATGCGCAACCCCAAGGACAAGGAAAAGGCAGAGAGGGGAGAAGAATTTACAGTCTATTACAAGATCAACATTAATGGCGGCGAAGCCCGGGAAGCCTTTCGAATCCCCCTGGTTGCGGAGAATATCGTCAACCTGGACGGCAGCCGGTTTCTGCTGACGGCCAGGATTAATTCCAACCGTCCCAGCCTGGAGGGAATGAGCGAAGAAGAAAAGGGCAAGGAGCTCAAAAAGCGCAAGGAAGAGAAGGACTATGAGGTCCTGGATGAAATCCCCTTCTGGAGTAACGGAGGAGGGTTTTCCAACGGCAACCGGAGCCGTCTTTGCCTATACGACTCTGCCACCGGCAAATATGAAGTCCTCAGCGCTGATAATATGAGTGTGGGGGGAGTGCGCCTAAACGACAAGAAAGACAAGGCGGTGTTTATCGGCCAGCCTTGCGTCAAGGGCAAATGGCAGCTGGAAGCTTACCTGTTTATTCTGGATATAGAAGCAAAATCCCTCCGCCAGCTGACCAAGGACAAATTCTCCTGGGCCGGGGCGTATTTCGTCGGGGATACCTTGTTGGCCAAGGGCAGCGATATGAAAGAGTATGGGTTAAATCAGGATGATGTGTTTTATCGGGTTGACCAGGTTACAGGCCAGCGCCAGCAAATTGCCCTGGATTTCAACCTCAGCACCTGGAACTCTGTTGGTTCCGACTGCCGCTTAGGCGGGGGAGACCCTTTCCGCATTGACGGCGGATACTTGTATTTTATCACCACCATAGGCGGCAGCTCATATATTTACCGCATAAATAGCGAAGGTCGGTATGAGAAAGTTTCTTCCGCTGAAGGCTCGGTGGATTGCTACGATGTCCGGGATGGCAAGATTCTGCTTATAGGCTTGCGGGGCCTCCAGCTTCAGGAACTATACCGGCTGGAGGCTGGCAAAGAAGAGAAACTCACCGGTTTTAACGACTGGGTGCTGGCTGAAAGGACCTTGGCACCCCTGGAGCCCCTTAATGTCGAGACCGCCCCGGGAGTGACCATTCAGGGTTGGGTAATGAAGCCGGCAGACTATGAAGAAGGCAAAAAATATCCCGCCATTCTGGATATTCACGGGGGACCTAAGACTGTTTATGGCGAAGTGTTCTTCCACGAGATGCAATACTGGGCCAATGCTGGTTACTTCGTCTTCTTCTGTAATCCCCGGGGCAGCGATGGCCGGGGTAATGAATTTGCTGATATCCGGGGCAAGTATGGCACCATTGATTATGAGGATATTATGGCCTTTACCGATGCGGTTTTGGCTAAATACTCCGGCATTGACCAGGAGCGGGTAGGGGTAACGGGGGGCTCCTACGGAGGCTTTATGACCAACTGGATCATAGGGCACACCGACAGGTTCCGGGCCGCCGCTTCCCAGCGCAGCATCTCCAACTGGGTATCCATGGGTTACACTTCTGATATCGGGTTTTATTTTCAGGAGGACCAGATTGCTGCCACCCCCTGGTCAGATATTGACAAAGTATGGTGGCACTCTCCCCTTAAATATGCCGACAAGGTCACTACTCCCACCCTCTTCATCCATTCAGAAGAAGACTACCGCTGCTGGCTGCCTGAAGGCTTGCAGATGTTTACCGCCTTGAAGTACTTTGGCGTCGAGTCCCGCCTCTGCATGTTCCGGGGTGAAAATCACGAACTCAGCCGCAGCGGCAAGCCGAAACACCGCATTCGCAGGCTGCAGGAGATCACTGACTGGTTTGATAAATACCTGAAATAACTGCTGCCAAAGAGCGAGAATTTGCAGTGTTGCAGTTCTTAGGGTGACCAAAAAAGCAGACACCCGGCTGGGTGTCTGCTTTTGTTGTAAGTATTGATGCTAATTCTGGGGAACGCAAAAATCACAGGGGTCGTGGCGGTTGGCTTCAAATGCCTCTTCAATGGTTCCGTAGTAGATGGTTCTGGACCGGTTCAAGGTATGGCAATTCTCATCGATGTGATAGCTCTTGCCAAAGGTGGTCCAGTAGACATTGTCATCTCCGTATGTTGCCTGAGCTTCGGCCAGCTCTTCAGCGGACACGGGGGACCAGTCGATACTGGCCAGGCTGGCAATAACTAAAGCGATGGCAGCGACAACAGTAACGATCTTTCTGGTTTTTGCATCTAACTTTTTGTCTTTCAAGAGGAAGATGATTAGAGGCATAAAAGCGATGACGGCGACAATGAGTCCCATTTGGTTCCACAGGAAAAACTTGACCTTATTCTTCTTGCTGATGGGATTAATGTGGTTAGCTTTTTTCCACAGTTGGGAGCCGATAATGACCAAAATGAGGTCTGCGACAATTGCGGCTATCAAGACGGTCATGGGCAAAAGGGTAAAGCCGAGAATTTCGATACCTTGTTCGGGAACAAAGAAAGTGCCATTCAGGAAGAGAATAGCGAGGATTTCGCAAGCTATGGCCAGCAGCCAGAGGATAACTGCGCCAATGCGCAAACCGGAAGCACGGGATTTACCATCCCTGGAAACCACTTCGCCCTTGCTTGCAGAAACATATTTTCTTTCTACCTTTTTCGCCAATACACTCACTCCTTTCAATTATCAGTCCCAGAAAATGCAGACCCAAGTATGTTTTGAGTATAGATGGAATAGCTTGGATTGTCAAGGTATCCCAGTTGCTCAAGGTTCTGCTATTCAATGGCAAGGGAGAGCTCAGCAATTCGGTTCAGCAAATAATTCTTGCTGCGCCCTTCAAGAATAACCGGCCGCATGTTTTGAATGCTGGCGGGATGTAAGTTTATGTCCAGTACTCCCTGTTTGGAAAGAGTAGCCTCCAGAACCATTGATTCCTGGGTTCCGGGCAGGCGCTGGTCAAAGACAAAGTTCCCCAGGCTGTACGCAATTACTCCATGCTTATAAAACTCAATTCCCTGCAGGACGTGGGGATGGTGTCCAAGGACCAAGTCGGCCCCGGCATCTACAGCCAGCCTGGCAAGAGCTTTTTGCTCGGCGGCAGGCTGGCTGGCATACTCTTTGCCCCAATGAAAGGATGCAATAACAATGTCGGCTTCATCCCTCAGGGCAGAGATATCTTCCCAAATATATTCCGGCAGGGCCGGAACCACTCCTGGCTCATCGCTGGTTGCCTGCCAGCTGATCGGCTCCCGGGCATGGACAAACCACATTTCTGTGTAGGAGACAAAGCCGATGCGTATGCCCTGGACTTCCAGGATGACAGGCTGCCGGGCTGCCTCAAGATTGCTGCCGGCGCCAACGCCGGCTATATTATTTTCCGTCAATATCTCCATTGTCTCCAGCATTCCCTCATGGTGGTAGTCTAGGATATGGTTGTTGGCCAGGGAGACAACGTCGAATCCAGCATAGACAAGGCCTTCAACAGCTTCCGGAGGCGCCTGGAACATGTTAATGAATTTCCCCTTGCTGCCAATGGGGCATTCGAGATTACAAAAAGCAAGGTCCATGCTGCGGAGCAGGGGGGCAGTTTCGGCGAAAATCCACTGCCAGTTATGGGCCAGGGCGGCTTTCTTAACATCCCGATCGAGCATGACATCGCCAACGGCTGCAAATCTGCTCTGAGGGCGCAAGGGGTTCCGCCAGGGGTTTGCCTCCGAGAGAAGATAAGCGGCCAATAAATCTTGTTCTTTCCCTGGGATTTTTTGCAGTCGTTCCCGGAAAGTCGGGGGACGGCGGTATATTTGCAGCCTGGCCATGAGGGGATACCGGCTGGCCAGCACCTCTTCTCCCCGGGGATCAATGCCATCGACAGGCAATACCTTAAGACAGGGCCTGCGCTTATGCACAGGCACAATACCAAGGACAGATTCATTGCCCACCGCGGCCACCACTTTTTCAGTGGGAAGGAATTTGCCCCGGTCCCCCCAGGGAAAACAGGCAAGAGCCAGTTCGTCACTTATCAGGACCTGCTCAGGTGAGTCTGAGAGGAGAGTTGTCAACTCATCCAGGGAAATATCCTGTCGGGGGTGAAAAAAATTAACCACAACCGCAGCCACCACATGCCCCGCTGTCTGCCCCTTAGAGCTTAGGGATTCTTCAGCAGTGAGGAAATAGTCCAGCTCTCCCGTCGCCAAACCCGCAGCCTGGGCCAGGGGTACGATCTCCACCGCCGAATCAAAGTTCTTGAAGATTTCCACACCCAGGGCCGGAGACGGAGAATCCACCCCTATCCGCACGGGCCTTTTCTGTGGACGCATCAGCATGTGGGCTGCCAGCGTCAGCAAAAGGAGTAAAAAAGCTGGTGCCGCAAACCGCAATATCTTTTTGCCTCTTTCCACACCATTTCCCTCCCCTGCTATCTATATGCCGCCCAGGGAAACCAGATGAGGCAGGGGAAACAGCTCTTAGGAGCCCTGGGGCCACAATGCACTCAGCTCAAGGGAAAGGCCTGCAAAGTCAGGATGGTGGAGGATATCATTATTTGCTCCCTCAGTCGCCAGGGCATAGCCCTTTTCAGTCAGGGCATAGCATTGCAGCCTTTGCCCCGCATAGTCCAGGAGCCAGAAATGTTGAACCCGGGCTCTTTCGCAAATGCTGAATTTCAGGATGGAGTCTTTTTCCCGGGTAGAGGGGGAGGAAATTTCCGCTACCAGGGTAGGGGCCTCGGTGATAAATGCCTTGCGGAGCAGTTGGTGCTGTTCTCCGGATATATAAATCAGGTCAGGAAGCAGGAATGAATCCTCCGGGCCGAAGCCAACAGATGCCAGCACTTCCCCTCGGGGATCAATCTGAGAATAGTATTCCTCCAGCATCCGCTGCAACCTGCGGGTGCAGCGCTGGTGGGCCACCTCAGCAGGCCTGTCCCACACCAATTGACCGGCAAGCAATTCCAGGCGGTATCCTGGTTCGATCAGGATTTCCAACTCCAGCTCATCACGCATCGGGAATCACCTCCAGCCAAATTATAATCTTTTTGCCTACTGGTGTAAAGTAAAAACAGGTAAAAACAATTAATTATCTTGGCTTTAATTGACCTCGCGGCCCTGTGGGACAAAAAGGATTTTTCCCTGTTCACGCAGAATAGAAACAGAAATTAAGGTCATTGGAGGTATAATCTTGCTCGATACTACTTTCATCACCTGGGTGCAGCAGTTTTCCACCCCGCTGCTGGATGGTTTTTTCAAGGCCGTTACTTTTCTCGGCGATGCAGAGTACTATATCCTGGTCATTCCCTTGCTTTTATGGCTCTACGACAAAAAATTTGCCCTTCGCTTCGGAGTGTTCTTCCTGGGCAACGCCTGGATTAATTCTTTCCTCAAGCATATCTTTCAAATTGTCCGCCCGCCGGTGAGCCTGCACAAGATTGAGCAGGGGGGATATTCATTCCCCAGCGGCCATGCCCAGGGGAGCACCAGTTTCTGGGGCTACCTGGCAGTGCAGATAAAGCGGCCCTGGGCATTTGTGGTTGCGGCGATACTCAGCCTTCTGGTGGCTTTTTCCCGCGTCTACCTGGGAGTTCACTTCCCCCACGATATTCTCGCGGGAATACTGATCGGCATCATCTGGATTGTTCTTTATGAATTCCTTTATCGCAAAATAAAAATAAAATTTAGTCTCTGGCAGTGGTTTTTGGCCAGCCTCGCCCTTTGTGCCGTGATGCTGTTGCTCCACCCCGTGGGGGACGGCCCCCTGGCTGCAGGTTTTTTGTTAAGTGCACTGTGGGGATACCGCCTGGAGGCTGACTATGTGCGCTTCAATGTCAAGGGCCACTGGTGGCAAAATGTCATTAAAGCCTCGCTGGGGATAGCCGTGCTCTTTGCACTCCATTCCGGTCTCAAGCCAATTTTGCTCAGTCTGTTTGCCAATCCCCTTGAGGCTACCCCCCTGTACTACACCGCCACTTTTTGCCGCTACTTTATCCTGGGTTGGTGGGTCGCTCTGCTGGCGCCCTTGTGCTTTAAAGCATTGAGATTGTACCGAAGGGACAGTTAAGCAGCCCGGCTTTGCCGGACTGCTTTTTTTGCCCCCTGCATATATTTGAAGCAGGGGGTGGGCAGATGAGAAGAGAGAGGCCGGTGCTGTTCCTGGTATTCACCCGTCCTGTAATAGCCATGATTATCTTAGCCTTTGGTGTGCTGGGATTTATCCTCAGCGGAGATTTTCTCCGGGCTGCCGCCCTTGTCAGCAGCCGCAAAATCGAAAAATGGGCGGAAATTTTAGCAGAGCTGCAGAAATTCGCCCAATCGGGCATGTAAGTCATTTCTTTGCGGCGTGGGCCTTTTGACCCCGGCGGCGAATTATGGTAAGTTTGAAAGTAGACATATCGCTGCAAAGGAGTTTGGCCCATGGAACAAATGGTGGATACCTACATGCTGCATCTCAAGGTGGAGCGGGGGCTCGCCCAGAATACTCTTGACAGCTATCGCCGTGACCTCAATAAGTTTACCAGGTATTTGCGCCGCCATGACGTCGACAATCTGGCTGACGTCGACCGGCGAACAATTATGTCATTTATTGAGGACCTACATACCCAGCGCCGCGCCCCAGCCACCATTTCCAGAAATCTTGCCGCCATTCGCTCTTTTTACAGCTTTTTAGTTGTTGAGAATCTGGTCAAGACCAACCCGGCCAGCGAATTGGATGCCCCTAAGATTCCAAAACGTCTGCCCAATGTCATGACTGTATCCCAGGTGGCCACCTTGCTGGAGCAGCCTAATACCCGCACTCCTGCAGGCCTTAGGGACAAGGCCATGCTGGAGCTTCTGTATGCCACTGGAATCCGGGTATCGGAATTAGTGGAGTTAAATATTGTCGACGTCAATCTGGAAATGGGCTTTTTGCGCTGCCTGGGCAAGGGCTCAAAGGAGCGCATTGTGCCCATGGGCAAGTCGGCAATTGAAGCCGTTGCCAACTATATGCAAAATGGCAGGGGCAAGCTCCTTCGCAACAGTGAGGAGCAGGCGGTATTCCTCAATTTCCACGGCGGCCGCCTCACCCGGCAAGGATTTTGGAAGATCCTGAAAAAGTATGTGCGGCAGGCTGGTTTTCAAGGGGATATCACTCCTCATACCCTGCGCCATTCCTTTGCCACCCATCTGCTGGAAAATGGCGCTGACCTCCGTTCAGTTCAGGAGATGCTGGGCCACTCAGATATTTCCACAACTCAGATATATACTCAAGTCACCGCCATTCACCTGCGGGATGTATATCAGCAGTCTCATCCCCGGGCAAAGAAATAGGGCATGAGGGGGTCAATATGAGAGTACTGCTTGTTGTATTGGACAGCGTTGGCATTGGCGCTTTGCCGGATGCCCATAAGTATGGCGATGAGGGCAGCAATACCTTGAGCCATGTAGCCCTTGCCGTAGGGGGATTGGCTTTGCCGGTAATGGAAAGGCTGGGATTGGCCAATATCGTTGAGGTCAGCGGCCTCTCCCCCCTGGAGAAGCCAAAGGGTTGTTACGGGCGCATGGCCGAGGCAGCCGAAGGCAAAGACACCATCACCGGCCACTGGGAAATGGCCGGTGTCATTGTCTCCGAACCTTTTCGCACTTACCCCCGTGGGTTCCCAGCCGAGCTGATTGCAGAATTCAGCCGCCGGATTGGCCGGGGTGTCCTGGGCAACTATGCTGCTTCCGGGACGGAGATTATTGCTGATCTCGGTGAGGAACATATGAAGACGGGCAATCCAATTGTCTACACTTCTGCCGACAGTGTGTTTCAAATTGCCGCCCACGAGGAAGTTATACCCCTGGAGGAGCAGTACCGCATCTGTACCATTGCCAGGGAATTGCTGCATGGAGAATATAAGGTGGCCAGAGTGATCGCCCGCCCCTTTATTGGTCAGCCCGGTGCCTTTACCCGCACAGCCAACCGCAGGGATTATGCCCTAGAACCAGAGACACGTACGGTGCTGGATGCCCTTGCCGCGCAGGGCAGGAGGGTTATTGGCGTTGGCAAAATTAAGGACATCTACTCCGGCCGGGGGATTGCTGAAAGCCATAAAACCAAGGACAACAATGACGGCATTGAAACAATCCTCCGGGTCATGAAGGACAGCAGCGGCGACCTGATTTTCGCCAACTTAGTGGACTTCGATATGCTCTTTGGCCACCGCAACAACCCCGAGGGCTATGCCCGGGCCCTGGAGGAAGTGGATGCGGGAATTGGCCGGATAATCCAGGCCATGGCGGAGGAGGACATTCTCATCATCACCGCTGACCATGGCTGTGATCCCACCACCCCCAGCACTGATCACTCCAGGGAATATGTGCCCCTGCTGGTGTACGGACCCCGCCTGAAAAGCGGTGTCAACCTGGGTACCCGCAGAACCTTTGCCGATATATCCGCTTCCCTGGCGGATTTCTTCAACATAGAATATGACAGTCCAGGTACAAGTTTCGCAGATGAGGTGAGATGATGGAAAGCACGTATAAATTGCTGGACGAAGCAGTGGAGTCCCTGCGGCAGCGGGGATTCGGCAAGCCCAGGATAGCCCTGATTCTCGGTTCAGGCCTGGGAGGGCTGGCAGGCAGCTTTCAGGAGGCAGTGGCGGTGGATTACCGGGATATTCCGGGTTTTCCCCCAGCCACCATTCCCGGTCATGCCGGCCGCCTGGTCTGGGGAAAGCTGCAGGGCGTCGATGCGGTGGCCATGCAGGGGCGCTTTCACTATTACGAGGGTCACAGCCAGCGCCAGATTGCCTTCGCCCTGTGGACAATGCGCTCCCTGGGGGCGGAAATCTTAATTGTCACCAATGCTGCCGGCGGCATCAACCCGGATTTTCGCGTCGGCGACCTCATGCTCATTGCCGACCACATCAATATGACGGGAGACAATCCCCTGATAGGACCCAACCCCGACCGCTTCGGGCCGCGTTTCCCTGATATGTCCAGGGCCTATACACCGGAATTAAGGGAACTTGCCCTGGAGGCGGCCACAGGACTGAAGCTTAATTTACAGCAGGGGGTGTATCTCTCAGTTACGGGACCATGCTTTGAGACTCCGGCAGAGATTCAAAGCTTCCGCCGCCTGGGTGCCGATGCCGTAGGCATGTCTACAGTCCCCGAGGTCATCACTGCTGTCCATGCCGGCATGAAGGTGCTGGGCATCTCCTGCATCACCAACATGGCTGCAGGCCTGGGGGCAGAGAAACTCGACCATCAAGAGGTCATAGATGTCACAAAAAAAGTCCAAAGCAATTTTCAGGCTTTGGTAACGGAAATCATCGCCCTGATTGGAAGGAGGATTCCCCAATGAAGTTGACAGACAAAATTCGCGAAGCCAGGGACTTTATCCGGAAAATTACAGATTTCCAACCGGATATCGCCTTAATCCTCGGCTCCGGCCTGGGAACTTTGGCGGAAGATATTGAAGATCCCGTAATTATTGAGTATGCTGGCATCCCGCATTTTCCTGTCTCTACCGTTGAAGGCCATGCCGGGCGCCTGGTCCTGGGCACATTAGAGGGAAAAAAGGTTGCCGCCATGCAGGGGCGCTTTCACTTTTATGAAGGTTATACAATGCAGCAGGTTACCTTCCCTGTCTACGTGCTCCATGCCCTGGGCTGCAGGAGCCTGGTGGTGACCAATGCCTGCGGTGGCCTCAACCCCAGGTTCAAGGCCGGGGATTTAATGCTCATCACTGATCATATCAACATCCTGCCCAATCCCCTCATCGGGCCCAATTATGAGGAACTGGGGCCCCGCTTTCCCGACATGTCTCAGGCCTATGATGCTGAGTACAGGCAGCTGGCGCTGCAGGTGGGAGAAGAGTTGGGCCTGAAACTGCAACAAGGGGTGTACATCGCCATCAGCGGTCCCACTTACAGCACTCCTGCGGAAGTGCGGAGGCTCATTGCCTACGGCTCCGATACCGTGGGGATGTCCACCATCCCCGAAGTAATTGTCGCCAACTACTTGGGCATGAGGGTGTTGGGCATTTCCTGCATCACTGACATGTCCCTGCCCGATGAGCTTGAACCCTTGACCCATGAGCAGGTTGTCAAAATTGCCAACCAGACCCGGCCCAAGTTCATTGCCCTGGTGCGGGGTTGGTTAAAGAGGGTCAGTACAGATGCGGCCCTATGACATTATTCGTAAAACCAGAGATGGCATTGGCCTCAGCAGAGAAGAAATCTCTTTTCTCATCGACGGCTATGTCAGGGAAGATATAGAAGATTATCAGATGGCCGCCTGGGCGATGGCGGTGTATTTCCGGGGGATGAAAACTCGGGAGATTGCCTGGCTCACCGAGGCCATGGTCAACAGCGGCACCCGGGTGGACCTGTCCGGAATTGAAGGCATCAAAGTCGATAAGCACAGCACCGGCGGCGTCGGCGATACTACCACCATGGTGCTGGCCCCCCTGGTAGCGGCAGCGGGGGTGCCGGTAGCCAAGATGTCTG
>JAAYHI010000108.1 GCA_012727415.1 Bacillota bacterium | reverse complement strand
CTTGGGGGGAATATCCTCGGAGGAAACTTTTTCCGATAAAAGTGCCTGCCTGATTGCGGCAGGTATTTTTTGCCCCTTGAAGAAATACTATAAAAAACACAAGGAGGGGGAACATGTTAAAAAATTTATCGCAAGTATGGGATCTGGATTCAATTTTCCCTGGGGGCAGTGAATCCCCTCAGCTCGAGGAACATATTAAGCAAGTGGCAACAGACGTCAAAGAGTTGGAACAACTCATCCCTGCCGGAGATGACCAGGCCCAGTGGCAAGTGCTGGTGGAAAAAGTACAGGATATTGCCTCTCGCCTTCGTCAGGCAGGCGCCTATATCGGCTGTCTGACCGCTCAGGATACCAAAGATACCAAGGCCAAGCTGTTGAGCGGAAGACTGCGCCAGTTGTCAGCCGCCCTGGGTTCAGTGATGACTACAGTGGAGGAAAGGCTGTTGCAGATGGATGATGTTGTCTGGGCAGGCCTCCTGGAAACTCCAGCCTTTAAGCCCATAGCCTTTCCCCTGGATGAAATGCGGCAGCGGGCCAGGGAAAAAATGTCCGCTATTCAGGAAAAGCTGGCAACTGATTTAAGCATCGATGGGTATCACGGCTGGTCCGAATTGTACAACATCATCACCGGGCGCATGGTCATTCCCTGGACGGTGGACGGCAAGGATGTCGAGTACTCTGTCGGCCAGTTCTCCAATCTCTTCTCAGACAGCGATGCCGATGTCCGCGCCCGGGCAGGTGAGAAATGGGAAGAAGCCTGGGAACGGGAAGAAGAACTGTGCGCCGGCGCTTTGAACCATTTGGCGGGATTCCGCCTCAATCTCTATAAGCATAGAGGTTGGGATTCCGTCCATAAAGAACCCCTGGACATCAACCGCATGCAGGCAGAGACATTAGCTGCCATGTGGGAGGCCATAGAGGAGAACAAGGGGGTTTTTGTGGAGTACCTGCAGCGGAAAAAGAAGCTGCTGGGTCTGGAAAAACTGACCTGGTTTGACGTTTCTGCTCCCCTGGGCCGGGTAGGCAAGAGATATACCTATGATGAAGCTGCAAATTTTGTCGTCGAGCATCTGCAGTCGGTGAGCCCCAGGATGGGAGAGTTTGTTACCGAAGCCTTTAAAAAGCGTTGGGTAGAGGCTGAGAACAGAGGCCACAAGAGGGCCGGGGCCTTTTGCACCAGCCTTCCCAGCACCAAGGAAACGCGAGTGTTCATGACCTTTATGGGCACCCCCGACAATGTATCTACCCTTGCCCATGAACTGGGCCACGCTTTCCATCAGCATGTTATGACCGACCTGCCGGTATTGGCACAAAGATACGCCATGAATGTTGCCGAGACGGCCTCGACTTTTAACGAGTTGGTGGTAGCGGATGCAGCCCTTGCCAAGGCGGATAATAAGGAAGAGCGCATTTCCTTGCTGGCAGCTAAGGTCGACAACAGCATTAGTTTCTTTATGGACATCCATGCGCGCTTTATCTTTGAAACCAACTTCTATGCAGAGCGCCGCCAGGGTCCTGTCAGTGCTGAAAGGCTCAATGAGCTGATGATGCAGGCTCAGAAACAAGCTTTCTGTGACGCACTTGATGTCTGGCATCCCCATTTCTGGTGCTCCAAGCTGCACTTTTATATCACCGGGGTGCCCTTCTACAACTTTCCTTACACTTTTGGCTATCTTTTCAGCTATGGCATCTATGCCATGGCCAAAAACGGCGGGGCAGATTTCGAGCAGAAGTACATCAATTTGCTTCGGGATACCGGCAGCATGAGAGTAGAAGATCTTGCCAGGCAACACCTGGGTGTGGACTTAACGAAAAAGGACTTTTGGCAGCAGGCAGTCAGTATGGCTGCTGCCGATGCCCGGGAGTTTCTTGAACTAACGCAGTAATATATACCTGCTCAGGCCCCTTGATTATTTTTACAGGGAGTGTTTCAATGCGGGCTGCGGTTTTATTGGTGGCGCTGTGCCTGCTCCTTTCCTTTGCAGCGGGCTGTGCACAGGAGACTCCGGAACAGGTGTTGGCATCCTATATTGCTCTCTGGGAAGCAGAAGATTATGAGGGCATGTACACCTACCTCTCATCCCAGGCCAAAGAGGCCTGGGATGCTGAGGTATTTATTTCCCGGCACAAAAACATCTCCCGGGGAATTGGCTTGACGCAACTGAAACTTGCAGATGTCACCTGCAGAGAGGGCATTGTTAATTACAGTTTGCAGTTTTCTACCCTCTCAGTGGGAGAGTTTCGCCAGCAATATTCCCTGGAAATGGTCCGGGAAGGGGGGAACTGGCGCCTCAACTGGGACCATTGCCATATTTTCCCCGACCTTACCAGTCAGCGGGTAGTGAGAGTGAGGAGGGAAATGCCCATCCGGGGAGATATTCTCGACTGCAATCAGGTGCCCTTGGCTGCT
The DNA here is from genome assembly GCA_012727415.1 of Bacillota bacterium. Lineage (GTDB taxonomy): Bacteria > Bacillota > Proteinivoracia > UBA4975 > UBA4975 > UBA4975. The sequence goes on along the minus strand of JAAYHI010000108.1, from coordinate 1,398 downwards.
GCCGACACTGTCTATGAAGTTGGTCTGGTGCCCGGAAATATAGTGCCCGAGACAATCGACAACCTGTCCCTGCTGCTGGGGAAACCTTCCCGGGAGGTTTTGGTTCTCCTCGAGCAGAGTTGGGTCAGGGAGGACAGTTTTGTTCCCCTGGCCACCGTCGACCAGGATACCTGGAGCCAGTTGCGGCAGCCACTGACAGCTATGCAGGGTGTGCTGGCAAAGGCACGGACCGGTCGGGTGTACAACTTTCCCGAGTCCTTGGCTCAAACTATAGGCTACATTGGGGAAGCCAAGGGAGAATATCTTGAGAAGATAAAGGCATTGGGCTTTGAGGCAGGGGATCTGGTTGGGCTCTGCGGTTTGGAGCAGATCTGCAATCAGAGGCTGATGGGCAGACCCGGCGCAGCAATCGAAATCAGGGATGACAACAATATTGTCGCCGAAGTTGCCCAGCGGCCGGTTATCCACGGGGAAGACGTCATAACCACCTTAGACGTAGGGAAAATCCGCAAGCTGGATGCGGCACTGGGTGAATGGTCGGGCAGCATGCTCTTGCTTGATTGCAAGCGGGGCAGTATTATAGGAGTGGTTTCCAAGCCGGGATTTGACTGCAATCTGTTTGTGCGGGGAATCAGTTCCTCTCAGTACCAGGAGCTTCTGGCCCAGAATTCTCCTTTCCTCAACAGGGCCTTTAATGCACTGTATCCCCCTGGTTCGGTTTTTAAGCCCTTTACTGCCCTCATGGCCTTGGAAGAAAAAGTTTTCGACCCGGATTACAGCTGGGACACCCCCCAGCATTGGCAAGGAGCGGCTGATTGGGGTGGCTACCGGGTCACCCGCGTGCTGCGGCCTCCGGGTCCTGTTGATTTATGGGAGGCCATGCGCTGGTCAGACAATGTCTACTTTGCCGACTTAGGCCTGAAGATAGGGTGGCCAGCTTTTTCCGCCTATGCCGGCCAGTTGGGCTTTGGCGAAAAGATGCCTTTTGCCCTCAATTACGAGCGCTCCCAATTTGGCCAGGGTGAAGGCAGCGTGCTGTTGGCAGATTCCAGCTATGGTCAAGGGAAGATGCTGACCACACCCCTGCATATGTCTTTGCTGTATGCCGCCCTTGCCAGAGGGGATGGGATTCTTCCCCGGCCCAGTTTGCTGGCTGAGGAGGAGCCTGGCCCTTGGCTGGAAACCAGTTTCCAGCCCCAAAACCTCGCTCTGTTGGATCGGGTCCTGGCCTATACAGCCTCCGGCAGGGAGGTTCAGGTTTCGACGGGGGACAGCACCCTGCGGGGCAAGACCGGCACCTCGGAAATCAGCAAAGAGAGGCAAATAGCGTGGTACATTTGCTACTTTGATGATTACGTGCTGGCTGTTACCCTGGAAGGGGATTCTGCTCTCAGCAGT
>JAAYHI010000107.1 GCA_012727415.1 Bacillota bacterium | reverse complement strand
GCTCTCCCCGGGTGCGGCAAAATGTCTTCAGTCTTAATTTCTCCCTGATGATGTTTGCCAACATGGCAGGCAGTGTCAGCAGCGGTTACCTGTCAGAGCTGTGGCCCGGCAGCCGGGAGGGCCTGTCAGGCACATTGCTGGCCTTTGGCCTTGTTGCCCTTGCTTCTGCTGTCTTTCTGGCCTTTATTCCCCGGGGAAAGGGGAGTGCCACAGCTTCCCGCAGCCAGGAGCAGCTGGGCTTAAACTCCATCCTCCGGGACAAAAAACTAAGCAGACTGGTGGCCAGCCATTTACTCATTGGCTTTGGGGCGGGATTAATCGTCCCCCTCTTTAATGTCTTTATGAGCAATAAACTGGGGGCAAGCACAAGCCAAATCGGCATAATAATGTCCGTCGGCCAGATTGCCACTGCCCTGGGCGGCCTCCTGGTTCCTTTGGTGGTAAGGCGTCTGGGGCAGGTAGCCACTGTGGTAGTGTTGCGGCTGGCTTCGATTCCCTTTTTGCTTATCATCGCCAATGCCCCAAACCTGCAGCTGTTAGGGGCAGCCTATTTTCTCCGCACAGCCCTGATGAATATGACTAACCCCGTCGATTCCAGCTTCACCATGGAAATGGCGGGAGAAAAACGGGTGGCAATGAGCAGCCTCCTCAGCGGCATGAATACCATCACCCGGGCAATCAGCGTCCTCGCCAGCGGTTGGATAATGTCCAGATTCTCATATGCCCTTCCTTATTACCTTACTTGCGGACTTTATGCAGTAACCACCTTGCTGTTCTGGCGCTGGTTCCGCCGCGAAAAGACCCCGGTCACCCAGGGAGCCGTATTGCAGTAGCCCTGCCCTTGGGAGACTTTTATTTTGGGCAAAATAAGGGTTGACAGGTAAAAAAGATTTTGCTACAATATACCCCAGAGGGGTATAGGAGGTGTAGTTTTGGATAGTATTTTTGATGTATTAATTGTTGGCGCTGGGCCTGCCGGCCTTGCAGCAGGCCTGTATGCAGGCCGCGCAATGCTGGATACAGCTGTTGTCGAGGGGAAGGGCCCCGGTGGGCAGGTGATTCTTACCCATGAAATCGAAAACTACCCCGGCTTTGCGGAACCTGTTTCAGGTGCGGAGTTGGCAGCGAATATGGCTGCTCAGACCAGCCGCTTTAATGTGACGATGTTGAACTCCCCGGTGGAAGAACTGAAATTGGACGGCAAGATCAAGGAGGCCATAACCCCGGAGGGAACCCTCAAAGCCAAGACTATAATTTTGGCTACCGGCGTTACTCCGAAAATGCTGGCAGTGCCTGGAGAAGAGAAGTACATTGGCAGAGGTGTCTCTTACTGTGCCACTTGCGACGGCGCCTTCTACCGGGGGAAAAGGGTGGCGGTAGTTGGGGGCGGTGATACAGCTGTCAAGGAGGCGTTGTTCCTGACTAAATTTGCCGAACATGTCTGGCTTATTCATCGTCGGGACAGCCTGCGGGCAGAAATCATCAATCAAAAGCGCCTGCTGGAACATCCCAAGATTACTCCCCTCTGGCACAAGGTGGTCACTGAGATTCACGGGGGGCTAAAGGTTACAGGGGTAACCCTCATGGATACCAGGGACCAGGCCGTCAGCACTCTTGATCTCGACGGAGTGTTTATCTTCGTCGGCCGCAAGCCGGTAGGCCCCATAGAGGGCTCGAGGATTCACACCGATGCTGAGGGGTATATTATTACCGACGAAAACATGCAGACTAATATTCCCGGCGTCTATGCCATTGGCGATATTCGCCACAAGGCCTGGAGGCAAATAGTAACCGCTGTCAGCGACGGCGCTGTTGCTGCCTTAAGCGCAGCTGAATATATTCAGGATAATTTTCAGGAGGATGAGAAATGATTAAAAACATCACTGCCAGTCAGTTTGAGCAAGAAGTGAAACAGTCCGATCTGCCCGTTTTGGTGGATTTTTGGGCAGGTTGGTGCGGGCCCTGCAGGATGATGGCCCCGGTGTTAGATGAGGCTGCAGCGGAACTGGAGGGCAAGATGAAGGTGGTCAAAGTCAATGTGGATGAGGAAGTAAGTCTTGCCGAGGAGTACGAAATAATGAGCATCCCTACTATGTTAGTGTTCAAGAGCGGCGAGCCTGTGGATATGCTCGTAGGTTTTATGCCGAAGAGCAACTTGCTGGCAAAACTCAATCAGTACATTTAAGCCGGGCAACTCCCGGCTTTTGTTTTTGCCTGGAATAAACTGCAGTAATCTGAACAAATTATCCATCGGTATTTGTTTGCGCCCCGGGAGGTGGTGAAAGTGATAGCAATAGCAGTGGATTCCGGTTTGGACATTCCCAAGACCTTGCTTGACCAATACGGCATTGTTGAAATTCCTGTCCACCTTTACTGGCAGGGAAGGCAGTACAGAGACAAAGTGGATTTGGATGTGGAGGAGATGTTTGCCCAAGGCAGGGGGAGCAAGGATTTTCCCACCACTTCCCAGCCTTCTCCTGGAGAGTTTGCAGCAGCCTACCGCCGCATTGCTGAAAAAGCAAAGACGATTCTTTCCTGGCATACTGCTTCGACACTGAGCGGCACTTATGCTTCCGCCCAGGCTGGGGCGAAAATGGTGGGCCAGGACATTGAGGTCTTCGACACCCGTTCGGTGAGCATGGGGGGTGGCCTGCAGGCACTGGCCGCTGCCGAAATCCTGGCGCGGGGGGGCAATATCCGGGAAGCGAAGGCGGCAGCAAGCAAGGTCCGGGAGAAGGTCAGCATCCGTGTGATTCTGGATACCCTGGATTATGTGCTGCGGGGAGGGCGCATCAGCCGCCTGGAAGCGAAAGTGGGAGCCTTGCTGAGCATTAAGCCCATGCTGGCAATACAGGATGGAGTAATCAGTCATGCCGGCAGAACTCGCAGCCGCCGGCGTTCCCTGGAACAATTGCTCAAGGCTGTCACCACTGCCTGCGCCAGCATTGACGGCAAAGACTTTATCGTCGCCTTGGGCCACGCCTGTGCCTTTGAGGAAATGAAAGAGTTTATGGCCCAATTGCTGGCCATACTGCCCCGGGCCCAGG
>JAAYHI010000106.1 GCA_012727415.1 Bacillota bacterium | reverse complement strand
GTGTTTAACAGTTCTTTAAGCTGAACGAGTTTCTGCTCCGCAAGCAGGTTGGCGATTCTCTCCGTCATAGTGCACCTCCTGTATGCAATTATGGTATCCAAAACAACTGCAGTTTCTTCGTCGTGCCGGACTGAAGACAATCACCTCCCCGAAAGTAAAGCATCCCCATAAAGGGGATGCGGTAATGAAAAACAGCCCCCTTGCTCGAGCTTTGGCACTTGCATGCATAGAGCCGAAAGGCTCAGCTGCCTTAGATCCCACCTTAACCCGATGGGGTCTGCTCTACCCGTTGGTGTCTTTCGACATTTCCGGGCAGCAGCGTATCTCATGCAAGTAACCTCACCTAAAGAAGCTTTTATCTATAATTTGCACCTTCAGATTACCAGATTTCGGGGGCAAGGTCAATTATCTACCGGGGGAAAAATCAGTATATATTACTGATCCTGATAAAACTGAAGCTCATAGAGCCGGCGGTATACCCCGCCCTTGGCCAGCAATTCTTCATGGGTCCCCTGTTCAACTATCTTCCCCTGATCCAGGACCAGGACTTGGTCGGCATTGCGGATGGTGGAGAGGCGGTGGGCCACCACCAGGGTCGTCCTTCCTGCCATCAGGGTATCCAGGGCTTGCTGGACCAGGGACTCGGATTCGGTATCCAGGGCGGAGGTGGCTTCGTCCAGAAGGAGAACAGGGCTGTCCTTGAGGAGGGCCCGGGCGATGGCGATGCGTTGGCGCTGTCCTCCCGAAAGATGGGAGCCTCCTTCCCCCACTGGCGTATCGTAGCCCTGGGGCATTTCCAGGATGAAATCATGGGCATTGGCGGCTCTGGCTGCCGCCTCGATCTGGGCGGCGGTGGCACCCTCTTTGGCGCAGGCAATGTTTTCGGCAATGCTGGCGGCGTAAAGCCAGGAGGATTGGGGCACATAGGCGATTTGATCCCGGATGGTTGCCAGAGAAGCAGTGGCCAGGTTGTGGCCATTGACCAGTATTTCCCCTTGCTCCGGGGGATAGAGGCCCAGGAGCAATTGCAAGAGAGTGCTTTTGCCGCTGCCGCTGGGGCCCACCAGGGCATAGACCTTGCCTGGGGGAACAGCGAAGTTGACTCCTTCCAGGACGGGGGCATCAGTGCTGTAGCGGAAGTTCAGGTTCTTCACTGCGATACCCCGGGAATCACTGCTTGGGGAGTCTGTGCCCTCCCGGTCTTCCTGGGGAACCGCCAGAATCTCCAGCACCCGGTCTGCCCCGGCCAGGGAGGTCTGGAGCCTGCCGTAAACAGTGCCCAGGGTGATGAAGAGGGCACTGATCATCTGGGTGGCAAAGGCAATTTTCCCCAGGCTGAGCTGGTTGTTGAGAGCAAGCGAGCCTCCCAGGGAGATGAGGACAATTTGGGAGCCGCGAAAGCCGAGAATGCCCAAGGCCGCCAGGCCTGCACTGAGGGCGGTTCGGCCCAGGGACAGGCGCAGAACCCGGGCATTTTTCTGTCTGTAGTCGCTGGTGACTATACCCCCGAGATTAAAAATCCGGGTGACAGGGGCGCTGGCAAGGATATCTGAGAGAGCCTCGGTAAGCCCACCGAGACGGGCTTGCACTTTGGCACTGATAGCGCGCAGCGAATTGGACAAGGGGAGGCTGGCCAGGAAGAATACCAGGGCCAGGAGGGAGGAAGCCAGGCCCAGTTGCCAGCTGAGGCCAAAGACGATGGCCAGGGAGATCACCCCTCCCAACAGGTCAGAAATCAGAAGCTGCAGGTTAATTCCGTATGCTTCTTCGGCGGCCTTGATATCGTTGGTGGCCCGGGAGATGATGTCGCCGCTGTGGTGGTTTTGGAAGAAAAAATAGGGCAGCCGTTGCACATGGTCGAAGACACGGCGGCGAATTGAGGCGGTGGTCAAGGTGACGCCCTTATCAAAGGCGTAATTGAAGAGGATTAAATAGAGACTGAGGAGCAGCATGCCCCCAAAGCCCCAAAGGGTGCCCTTGAGTATGCCCGGGACATCGCCGGCAACAGCTGTGTCGATGACCGTCATCAGCCATATTGCGACGATGAGGTTGCGAAGTACGGGTTCCAGGCTGGTTCCCGCCAGGCCTGCCCAGTACCAGCCTTTTCCTTCCACCAGGGATAAGAGTCGAGTCAAGGTATGTTTTTTCATGCCCCCACCTCCTGTGCCTGTATCTGCCCCGGTGCGGGGGCGGTATTGTAGAGCTGATAATAGACGCCTTTCTTAGCGAGAAGCTCCTGGTGGCTGCCAGCTTCAGCAACCCGGCCCTGATCGATGACCAGGATGCGCTGGGCATTCTTGATGGTGGAAAGGCGATGGGCCACGATAATGCTGGTCTTGCCGGCCATGAAACTGTCGAGGGCCTGCTGGACGAGAAGTTCCGCTTCGGAGTCCAGGGCAGAAGTGGGCTCGTCCAGGAGGAGCAAGTCGGCATCTTTGAGGAGGGCCCGGGCGATGGCGATGCGTTGCCGCTGGCCCCCCGACAGCCTGGTACCCAGTTCCCCCACCTGGCTCTGGTAACCCTGGGGCAGGGCAGTAATGAAATCATGGGCATTGGCCAGTTTAGCTGCCTCTGTAATCTCTTCCAGGGAGGAGCCGGGTTTGCCCCAGCCTATGTTGTCGGCGATGGTGCCGGGGTAGAGGTAGGTATCCTGAGTTACCATAGCTATATGCCCCCGCAGGGCATTGAGATCCCATTCTGCCTGGGAGTGACCGAACATTTTTATTTCCCCCTGCCGGGGCTGGTAAAAGCCAGAGATGAGTTTGAGGATGGAAGACTTGCCGCCGCCGCTGGGTCCAACCAGGGCCACCTGCTCACCCCTGCGCACTTCAAAGCTGAGATCCTTGAACACTTCCTTTTCCCCGTAGCCAAAGGAGACCCCCTTTACTTCCAACAGCACTTCTTCCCTGGGGGCAAAGGCCCCGCCGCCGCTTCTTTCGGATTCGGTCTTCAGTATTTCCCCAAGCCGCCGGAGGCCAGCCCGGGTAATCTGGATTTCTCCCAGCAGGCGGGGGACTTGCTGCATGGGATTGGCCAGGTAGTTGAGGAAGTTGACACAGGCTATGAGCTGCCCGGCGCTGATTTCTCCTCGCCCCACCAGGATGCCCCCGTAAAACAGGCAGATAATAAAGGGGCTGATGTTAAAGATAGTGGCCAGGCCGCTGAGTATACTGCGCCCTTTTGCCAATTTGAGACTGCTCTTGACTGACGCCTCAACCTTGGCGGCAAAGGATGCCCTCTGGCGGTTTTCCAGATTAAAGGCCTTGGTTACCAGTGTTCCCCGCAGGGAATCCCGGGCGGCTGCGTTGACCTTCCCCAGTTGTTGTTGCAGCTCACGGCTGTTTTTTGCCATGGCGGCACTTATCTTTCCAGAGATCAATCCCATTATCGGGATGAGGAGGACGGTGAGGAGGGTTAAGGGCAAACTCACCCACAGCATATAGGCCAGGGCGAAGATGGCCATTAAAGGAATGGTGAAGAGCCTGGTAAAGGAGTTGGCGAGGAAGTCCCTGACGAGGTTGATGTCATTGGTGAGGCGGGACATGATGTCGCCGCTGTGGTGGCCGTCCAGGATTTCCATGGGCAGACCTTGAATTTTCTCAATCAGATGGTTGCGGATAGTCGCTGTGCTGCCCTCAGCAAAGCGCCCGGAACAATAGTGGAGCACATATTCCACCACCACCGCTACCCCGACCAGGACAATCAGGATCCTCGCGCTGCTGCTAAAAACAGTCCTGTCTCCTGCCAAAATCAGGTCCACTATTTGTCGCAGCTGGTCAAAGATTATGAGCGTCAGCAGCGACGAGGTTATTGCCCCCAAAATTGCAGCTGCCAGCCAACCGGCTTGGCTGTGAATTTGGCGCCAGAACAAGCGTAAGTCTCTCTTTGTTGTCATGCAGGTCACCCCTTTGCTAAAATATTTTACTATACCTATTTAATTTGTCAAGGCAGGGGTTTAATTTATTATAATGAGGTGGCGAAGGTTCCCCGTAAGAAATGTGCCCCAGGGCTGGTCTGTTACCCTTCCGCCCTTGCGCAAGACGGCGCCAGGGGATATAATAGGGATGACAACATAATAATATGGGAAACAGGTGCCCCTCGGGGAGAATAGGGAACCGGGTGCAAGTCCCGGGCGGTCCCGCCACTGTAACCGGATAGCTTCGGCCATAGCCACTGCGCCCAAGGGCGTGGGAAGGCGGTCGGGGGATAAGCCGGAAGCCAGGAGACCTGCCTGTTTCCGGATGTACTGGTCCTTCGAGGAGAAAGGGGGTACGTTTTTTGTTTGCTGCAAGAATCGGGTTTGCTCCCGGTTGACCCCTTCCCACTGGGCAGGGGTTTAATATTTTTGAGAGGAGTAGAATGATGAAAAAAATCTTGTGCCTGCTGGTTGTATTTACCTTAAGCCTGACCGGATGTTCCCTGTTGAGAACTTCCGGACCGATAGTCCTGGTGGATGACTTTGACCGGGAAATCTCCCTGGAAGAACCTGCGCAACGGGTCATTTCCCTGGTTCCCGCTGCCACTGAGATGCTCTTTGCCCTGGGGGCAGGGGACCGGGTTGTGGGGGCGTCAGAGTATTGCAACTATCCTGAGGCCGCTTTGGAGATCCCCCGGGTAGGGGGCTTTGACGGCCCCAATCTCGAGGCCATTGTCGCCCTTGAGCCCGACCTGGTTTTGGCCGCCAGCCTGCATAAAGATGCAGTGGAAGGCTTGGAGGGACTGGGGATTCCAGTCCTGGCCCTCGACCCTATGACCCTTGAGGAAATCTACGCCAACATCGAACTCCTTGCCAGGGCCATCGGCGAGGATAAAGCCGGCAAGGACCTGGTGGCTGATATGAAGGGCCGCCTGGAGGCCGTGGGCCAGGCCCTTGGCCAGTTGCAGGAGGATGAACGCCCCCTGGTCTTTTATGAAAGCTGGTACCCCGGGATTTGGACCGCCGGGGAGGATACTTTTATCAGTGAAATAATTACCCTGGCGGGAGGCAAGAACATTGCCTGGGGAGTCTCCCGCTGGACCGAAATGCAAGAGGAAGATGTGTTGGCCCGCAACCCCGACGTCATTATCCATGGTTACCTCGACTTCTCCCTGGTGGAGCCCTTTGATCAGCGCACTGGCTGGGATGTGGTGACCGCCGTCAAAGAAGACAGGATTTTCTTTGTCGATCCCGACATACTCAACCGGACCGGCCCCCGGGTTGTCGATGCCGTGGAGGAAATTGCCCGGCTGATACACCCGGACAAGTTTGAGTAATGCAGAGGAAGGTGAAGAGCAGGGCCTGGGCCTACCTGGGCCTTGCTCTGCTCCTGGTGCTGGTCCTGTTTGTCTGTGTGGCAATAGGCTCAGTGAGGATTCCCCTGTCTGCCCTGGTAAAAACCGTGTTTTCACCCCTGGTCAATGCCTTGGGAGAGCTTTTTTCTCTTCCCGCCTGGCAGGACTTTGGCCAGGATGTGCCCGATACCTGGCGCACAATCCTGTTGCGCTTGCGCCTGCCCCGGGTAGCGGTGGCCATGCTGGCTGGAGTGGCCCTGTCCCTGGCAGGGGCGACGATGCAGGGGTTATTAAAAAATCCCCTGGCGGACCCCTATATCCTGGGGGTATCTTCCGGTGCTGCGGTTGGCGCCGCGGCGGCAATGCTGATGGGCTTGAGCTGGAACTTGCTGGGTGCCTTTGCCATCCCCGCAGCGGCTTTTGCCGGCGGGATTGGTTCTCTGGTCATGGTCTACAGTCTCTCGAGGGGCGGTGGGCGATCGGTATTGAACATGCTGTTGGCTGGGGTGGCTGTCAGCACTTTTTTGGGGGCTGTGCTGTCCCTCCTGATTTTCTTCAGCGGCCAGCAGCTGCAGCAAGTGGTCTTTTGGATGATGGGGGGCTTCAGCGGCTGCAACTGGTTTCACTTTCTCAGCATCCTCCCCTTCCTGGCAGGGGGAAGCCTTGTAATCTTCTGGCACTCCAGGGAGCTGGATGCCCTGGCCCTGGGAGATGAGCAGGCCTACTATATGGGCGTAGATGTCGAGCGGGTTCGCCACAGGTTGCTCTGGGCGTCTGCCCTGCTGACTGCATCGGCGGTCTCGGTATGCGGCCTCATAGGCTTTGTCGGCCTGGTGGTGCCACATGCCATGCGCCTCATCGGGGGACCGGTTCACCGCAACCTGCTGCCGGCGGCCGCCCTGGCGGGAGGGATTTTTATGGCCGTTGCCGATCTGCTGTCGCGGGTGGTGCTGGCGCCCACGGAATTGCCTGTGGGTGTCATTACCGCCTTGGTGGGCGGGCCCTTTTTCCTCTACTTGCTTAAGAAGAGGAGGGTGTCATAGTGGTGCTGCTGTCTCTGGAAGCTGTCGACTTTTCCTATGGCAACTCCTTCCGCCTGGAGGATATAAATCTTGGGGTGGAGCGGGGGGATTTTATCGGTATCATCGGTCCCAACGGATCGGGCAAGTCCACATTAATTAAGCTCATGGCGGGATATCTCAGCCCTGACAAAGGGACCGTCTGTCTCGAAGGCCAGCTCCTAGCCAAACTTGAGCGCAAGGCCGTGGCCAGAAAGGTGGCGGTGGTATCCCAGGGCGTGCAGACGGGATTTGCCTTTACCGTTGAGGAAATGGTGCGCCTGGGCCGCCTTCCTCACCTGGGGCGGTGGAGCAATGAGGGGCCCGGCGATGCGGCAGCGGTGGGGCGGGCTCTGGCCCAAACCCGTCTAGAAGGTTATCGCAGCCGACTGTTCAGCCGACTCAGCGGCGGCGAGGCGCAAAGGGTCCTGATGGCGCAGGCTCTGGCCCAGGAACCGGATATCCTCCTGCTGGACGAGCCCACTACTTACATGGACATGGCCTTTCAAAAGGAAATGTTTTCTCTGATGGCGAGATTGAATCACGAGGGTATAACTGTGGTGGCGGTGCTGCACGATGTCAATATGGCATCTCTGTACTGCAAGGAACTTGTGGCCATACGTCAGGGGAGGATTCTGGTCAAGGGCAATCCCGGAGAAGTTATTACCCGGGAAAACATCGAGGCCATCTTTGGGACGGCTGTTGCGATAAGTCCCCATCCCGTTACCGGTCGGCCGCAGGTCACCATGCTGCCATAACCCTGGGGGCAGACCGTACAAAAAAGAGGTCCGTCCCCGATTTGTTTGTACAAAAAAGAGGTCCGTCCCCGCAGGGATGCGGGTGTTCTTTGGCGAAATAATTGGCATGAATAAGCTGGAATGGAGCTGGTCAGCGTGGATGTGCATGGGATAGATTGGGGGCAGCGGCGAAAATATCTCCAGTCCTGGCATCCTCAGACCCCCGCTTTGTGGCCCTGGCTTCGGGAAAGCAACAGCGCCTGGGGAGCCGGCCGGAATTGGGGCGGGCGATGGCCGCCCGCGGCCATGAAGTTCACTTTATTAACCACATGGTGCCGGTGCGCCGAAGCGCAGCGCTTTGACCAGGATATTTGGGTGGCGAAGTATGAGGAAATCTATCGGCAGGCGGCAGTATGATGCTGCTTTGTGGGAAAGAGGAAAAATGATATAGTAAGACTGTGCAGGGGGGAGTTCTATGCTGGATATGCTGCAATACGAGGATATCGACAGCCTGTATGCCGCTAATTTGGAATGCCGGGCCTGCGGCTTGCGCCAGGGATGTAAGCAGGTGGTCATCAGCCGGGGAAATCCCGCCGGCCGGGTTATGCTGGTGGGAGAAGGGCCCGGTGCCCAGGAGGATGCCCAGGGCAAGGTCTTTGTGGGGCCTGCCGGGCAGCTTTTGGACAAAATCCTGGCGGCAGCGGAACTGCCCCCGGAGGATGTTTACATAACTAATGTAGTCAAATGCCGCCCTCCCGGCAATCGCCTGCCCAAGGCCGAGGAGACTAAACGCTGTCTGCCCTGGCTGGAAAGGCAGATTGACCTGGTGGCACCCAAGCTCATTGTCTGCCTGGGGGCCCTTGCTGCCCAGACTTTAATCAGCCCTGATCTCAGGATAACCAGGGACCGGGGCCGCTGGTCCCGGTATCGGGACATCGACATCACTGCCACCTTTCACCCGGCGGCTTTGCTCAGGGACGCCAAGCTCAAGCGGCCGGTGTGGGAGGACTTTAAAGTCATTCGCGATTATTACAAGCGGTTCAGGGAGGAATAAGCTTGCTGGACATTGTCTTGGTGCAGCCTGAAATACCCCAGAACACAGGGAATATTGGCCGGACCTGCGTCATCACCGGCTGCCGCTTGCACCTGGTGGGGCCCCTGGGCTTTTCAGTGACCGATACCGCCCTGAAAAGGGCCGGTCTGGATTACTGGCCCAATCTTGATGTCACCATCTACGAGTGTTGGGAAGAGTTCTGGCAGCAGCACCGACACCGGCAGGTGTGGTGCATGACTACTAAGGGAAAAAAACGCCATGTCGACGTAGCCTGGCCCCGGGAAGCAATGCTGCTCTTTGGCCAGGAGACGAGGGGACTGGATCCGGAAATTCTCGCCCTGGGGGAAAACATCCGCTTGCCCATGGGCAGGGGTTACCGTTCCTATAACTTAGCCAATGCTGTAGCGATTGCTATTTTCGAATATTTGCGCCAGTGGGATTTCCCCGGCATGGATTAAGGAGTGAGCTAATGAGGGCATACAGAACGGTGGCGACCAGGGCAGAAGCTGAGATTGTCATCAGGAAGTCCCGCTTTATCGGTCAGGCCAGCCCTGTTGCCAGCGAGGAGGAGGCTGCGGCTTTTGTCGCAGAGGTAAAAAAGAAGCATTATGCTGCCACCCACAACTGCCATGCCTGGATTATCGACCCCTTAAATCAGCGCTCCAGTGACGACGGCGAGCCTGCAGGCACTGCAGGCCGCCCTATGTTGGAAGTGCTGCGCCAGGAGGGCCTGGAGCAGGTAGCCGTGGTAGTCACCCGCTACTTCGGCGGCATTCTCCTGGGCGCCAGCGGCCTCGTCCGGGCCTATGCCCAGGCCTGTAAGGCGGCGCTGGAGGCTGCAGGTATGGGCTGTATGCTGCCCCACCAAAGGCTTACGGTGGAACTGGATTACTCTCTGTATGGCAAATTGGAAAACCAGGTGCGCGAACGGGGTATTGCCGTGTTGGCTGCCGACTTCGGGCAGCAGGTCGCTGTCACCCTGGGACTGCCCCGGGAAGAAGTGGATTCCGCCCGGGAGTGGCTGGTGGACCTGTCCAGCGGCCAGGCTCTGATAACACCTGGCGAGGAATACTACAGTTTTGTCCGGGGAAAATGAACTGTGGTTTTGAAAGGAGTTAAGATATGATTCGTTTCGGCCCCGCCGGCAACGCAAAATCTTTTTATGAGGCAGGCCACAAATCCTCCCTGGAGGTTCCGGAGTACTTGGCTTCCGCCGGCCTCAACGCCTATGAGTACCAATGTGGGCGGGGGGTTAATGTCAAAAGAGAGTTTTGCCGGTCACTGGGGGAGAAGGCACAGGAGCATGGGATTTTCTTAAGCATCCACGCTCCCTACTTTATTAATCTGGGTACCCCCGATCCGGCAGTGATGGAAAGCTCCTTGCGCCACATTGCCAAGTCCCTGTCTGCGGCCCGGGACATGGGTGCCGCCCGCATTGTGGTGCATCCGGGTTCAGTGGGAAAGGGAAGCAGGGAGGAGGCTATAGCCAGGGCCGAGCGTTTGCTGGCCCAGGTGGCCGCGGACTTGTTGCCCGCCTTTTCCGGCATTTCCCTGTGCCTGGAAACCATGGGCAAAATCAACCAGTTGGGTACCCTTGAGGAGATTATCCGCCTGTGCAGGGTGGACAAAGCATTTATTCCTGCCGTGGATTTTGGCCATCTCCACGCCCGCGGCATCGGGGCAATTAAGGGCAGGGATGATTACGAGGAGATCTTGCAGCGCATTGATGCAGGCCTGGGCGGAGAGATTGTGCAAAACTTGCATGTTCACTTCAGCACCATCGAGTATTCAAAGGGCGGGGAAGTGCGCCACCGCACCTTTGCCGAGACTGAATACGGTCCCGATTTTGACCCCCTGGCGCAGATAATAGCCCGGGACGGGTTGATGCCGGTAATAATCAGCGAGTCGGTGGGTTTTCAGACTGAGGATGCCCTGGCTATGAAGGAAATGGTGCAGCATTACTTGTAACAGTCAGCGGCTGCGGGAAGAATTAAGAAAGCGTTGGTGGATATGGATGCTATAGAAAAGAAAGTATTGACCAGCCTGGCAAGAATGTTTTTCACTCCGGCAACGGTGCAGGAAGTGGCAGAGGCCATGCAGCTCGAGCCGGGCAGAATAGAACCTGCCCTCTCTTCTCTGGTGGCGAAAGGTATTCTCCTTAACGAGGAGGGAGAATACTGGCTCAATCCCGATGCAGAGATTATTGCGGGATTATTCCAGTCCCATGTCCGGGGCTATGGTTTCGTCCATGTGGGCAGAGACCGCCAGTACTATGTGGCCCCCGGCGGCGTCAAGGGCGCCCGGGACGGGGATATCCTTCTCTGTCAGGTGCTGGCCCGGGAATCGGGTAAGGCCCCTGCAGTCAAGATCCTGGACTTTCTCGCCCGCAGCGGCAAAGTAGTGGCAGCTGTCTACGATGGGCAATCCCATTTGGGTTCAGTCCAGGATGGCAACCGCAAGATAATGATTCCCGGACGCCATTCCCAGGGCGCCCGGAATGGGGATATTGTTTTGGCAGCGGTTCCCGGTTGGGAGGGACGGGTGGTGGCCCTTATGCCCCCAGAGGTAAAACCTTTTCTCGATCTCCTGAACATCGCTGCCAAGAAGGGAATCTACCCGGTGTTTTCCGCTGCCGCAGAAGGGGAGGCCGCTAGCCTGGAACAGCGGCAGGAGGAAGTGTCGCGGCGGTTGGACCTGCGCCAGGAAGAAATGATTACGGTGGATGGCGAAAATTCTCAGGACCTGGACGACGGCTTTTCCCTCAGCTGCCAGGCCGATGGC
>JAAYHI010000105.1 GCA_012727415.1 Bacillota bacterium | reverse complement strand
TGCCTTTCCGGGATTGTCCCACCATGGTGATTATAGCCTACTCTGCCCGGCACCTCACTGGGGAAATCCTGCCAATCCAGTTCATCCCATGAATTCGTCCCCCCCGCAGCCCGCAGCCCCGAAACCATGAGCATTGCCAACACCAGAGTGACGGCAAACAACCTACGGACCAAAACTATTTCTCCCTTCTGCTATGTAGGGGAGGTCCCCGCCATGGGAATCCCTACATTTTTTTGTTTTTACAGTCTATGAAGAATAGGGAGAAATAGAACTGCCACTGCAGGCATTTTTATCTGCGCAAATATCAAGCACCCCCAGGACAGACTATACCTGGAGGTGCTATTAATGAGGCGTATTGGTATTAGCTTATTGATTGCTCTTTGTCTTACCGCTCTGGCAGCCCTCCTGGACCGGTTTGTTTTTGCCGAGTCATTTGGGCTCTGGACTTTCACCTTGGGAACTCTGGCAGGATTAGTATTGATAGGGCTGGGCTTGGTGCTCTTTATCTTCAGGCTCCTTACTGCAAAAAAAATTGGGGCCAGCCCAGTACTTATCCTCAGCGGAATTGTTGCTTTTCTTTTATCTCTGGCAGTATGGATTGCCACAGGCAGGCCTGCCCTCTAGGCGAACTCCAATAAGCTGTTCAGGACTTCTCCGGCTTTGCCCCGGATGAGGACAGAAGCTATTTCATCACACTGGGTTTCTCCCAGGTTAATTATTGCCAACCGGGAAGCAGTGGGGGCCAACCAGCACACCGGGGCCACTTCCAGACTGGACCCTACCACCAGCAGCAGGTCACACACCCTTGCCCATTGGAATGCCCGCTGGAAAGCGTCAGGCAAGGTATCGCCATACAAGACCACATTGGGGCGGAAAATCCCGCCGCAATTGCACCGCGGTGGATTGTCCCCCGAGGCCACCTGGTCCAGCAGGGGAAGCATTTCTCTCTCGGCACCGCAGTGGGGACAACTGGCGGTGCGCAAGTGGCCGTGGACTTCTAATACACAGTTTGAACCTGCCCGCTGATGGAGGCTGTCGATATTTTGAGTTACAATGCCCCTGACTAAACCCCTTTTTTCCAGCTGCGCCAAAGCGTAATGACCTTTATTCGGCTGTGACGACGCCATCTGCCGAAAAATCGGCTCCGAGCGCCGCCAAAACTCTGCTGGATTGCGGGACAAGGCCGACCGGGACAACAGTTCCATGGGATCCATCTGGGACCAGAGGCCGGTGCCCGGGCTGCGGAAATCCGGGATGCCGCTTTCAGTAGACACTCCTGCCCCCGTCAGAACAAGTGTGTCCTTGCTCTCAGTCAACAGGCGGGCTAATTGCTCAATGCTATCCACCTAATCCCTCCCTTCATGGCTGCCCTGTTTTTTTCTCGCCAGATATTTGCAGTGCTCTGCTAATGGGCAGTGCCCACATTGAGGGTTTCGGGCCTTACATAGATTGCGGCCGTGAAAAATTAAGAGATGATGCGAGTGGCTCCACCTCTCCCGGGGGATTGCAGCCATCAGCTGTTTTTCAGTTTTTTCCGGCGTAGGGGCAGCACTGAGGCCAATGCGATTGGCAACCCGGAAGACATGGGTGTCGACGGCAATTGCCGGCATGCCAAAGGCATTACTGAGCACTACATTGGCGGTCTTTCTTCCCACCCCCGGCAAAGCCTCCAGGTCCTCCCGGTTGCCGGGCACTTCTCCCTGGTGCTTCTCCAGCAACTGCTGACAAGCAGCAACGATGTTGGCTGCCTTATTATTGTGGAGCCCACAGCCATGGATAAGTTCTCTGACTCTATCAACACCCAGCGCTACCATTGCCTGCGGGGTGCTGGCCTCAGCAAAAAGGCGCCTTGTTATTTGGTTAACCCGCTGGTCGGTACACTGGGCAGAAAGGATCGTCGCAATTAGCAGTTCAAAGGGATTGCGGTGTGCTAAGGCACAAGCGGCCTCAGGATACAGCCTGGCCAGTTGATCAAGAATGACTTCCGCATCCACTGTCATCCCCTCCTCCCTTTTATTATACACTAATTGCCGCCCCTCTTAAGGAAAAGCCACCCAGTGG
>JAAYHI010000104.1 GCA_012727415.1 Bacillota bacterium | reverse complement strand
GCCCCAAAGGGCAAGAGGGCCAGCCCCTTGTTTTTTGCCAGCACTTCTCTCAGCCCCAGGAGGCTGCTGCCCAGAAGGACTCCCATATACTCATTGCCAATGCCATAGTAGCGGGCGCCGGCAATGGCGTCATAGCCGAGGATGGAACGCTGCTGCAACCAGGAGCCTGCAAGGGCATCGCCTGCCACCGCCAGGGCGGTGACAGCCCCCAACAGGGTCATGGCCCTGACAGAATCCATCCTGCTCAAGGCCAGTGCTATTGCCAGGGTGAGGGCAATCCAGGCCGGCACCAGCCACAGGGATGGGGAAAGGCCGGCCAGCACCAACAAGGCCAAGGGTGTGGCCACCGCCATCAGCAGCATCAGCTGCAACAGGCCGAGACTGCGTCGCCACCGGCGATAATAGGCCAGCAGCGATAATGCCACCAGCACAATTAAGGCGGCAATAAATCCCTTGACCAGGGGAGGACGGAGCCGATACACCGCCGCCATCTCCCTTTCCCGCTGCAGCAGAAAGCCAAGGGGGTCGGAATGGGGGCGCGACTGCAAGGGCTGGCCGTAAATCTTCCCTGGCTGATAGAGGCCGAAGTAAGCCAACACCGTAGCGGTGACATCGATGTTTGCCACCACCCCCGGCCGCCGGGTAGTGTCAGAGGTGAGGAGGCCGTGAAAGCCCTGGCCATAAGCCAGGACTGGCACTAAATACTTCCCTTCTTCCTGGGCCAGGGTTCTGTCTGCCTGCAGGCCCACTACCAATAGGAGGTCCCCTTCCTCATGGAGCTGCAGCAGCTCTCCCAGAAATCTGTCCATCTGCTGCAAGGCCTGGCGGCGAAAATGTTCCCGCCTTTCCGGCAATACCAAGGGAAGATAATCCTGGGTTCTGCTGGTATCCCCCAAGTCGATAACCAGCAAGTCTGCCTCGGCATATTCTTTTACGGCGGCGATAAATCCCTCGAGGTCAGATTGCAGCCCAAAGGGATACTCGGGATTTTCCGCCAGGGCTGTTTCTAATTTTCCTCCCTGGATAATCCCTTTGCTGTCAGCTGCAATTGCCGCCCCTTCCCTGTATTTCCCCCCTGGTCCTCCATTTACCAGGGCGGCTGTCTCCTTGCCTGCGGCAGTTAAGCAGTCTGCCAGGCAGCCAATGGATACTGCATGCAACAGCTTGTCATTGGCCTCGGCTATCTGGGCTATTCCGGGCAGCACGAAGGCGCCGGGATGAACAGAGATGCCGGTGCGGGCAGAATGAACGGCTGCCGCCAGGCCGGTTTCCAATTCTTCCTGCCCGGAATAGATCCCCTCGGCACCGGGGCCCAGGGCCCTGCTGCCGCTGGCCAGGGTCAGGACTGAGTTTTCCCGGGTCCTGGCGCCGGCGGTATTGGCATTGGCCAGGCCCAGGGCTCCCTCAGCCATGAGGATATGAAAATTAGTGAGTTCTTCGTCCTGCAGGTGTTGCAGGTTTATGCCATCCATTATTACCAGGCGTAAATTGCCGGCAGCAAATACCGGGCTTATTAGCAGGGCAAGGAAAATGCAGCATGCGGCCAGGGCTTTATGCATTGACAACCTGCTGGTACAGTGAATAAGTGCGCTGGAACATCGATTCCGAGCTGAAGTTTCTCTTTGTATTGTCAAAGGCTGCCCTGCGCATAGCCTCTGTCCTTTCCCTGTCGCGAAGAAGCTGCCTGACAGCCCGGGCAATTGCACCGTGCTCGTCGCGGCGCACCAATATCCCCGTATGATTATGGCGGACAAGCTCGGGGATGCCGCCGACAGCAGTGGCAATTACCGGCACGCCCATGGACATGGCCTCCAGCACCGAAATCCCCAGTCCTTCACTGCGGGTGGGGAGGACAAAGACTGCCATCTTTTTTAGTTGTTCGGCCACATCCTCCCGGTAGCCCAGGAATTCCACCGTGCCCTCAAGGCCTAAATCGGCAGTGAGGGCTTTTAATCTGCGGGCTTCAGGCCCGTCGCCAACGATAATCGCCCTGAGCTCGGGAATTTCCGGGCGCAGCAGCTGCACCGCCCGAATAAAGATGTCTATACCCTTGGCAGGGATGAGCCGCGCCACTGTGCCCAGCACCGGCTGCTGCTGCCAGGGGGGGATTTCTGCAGGCATCTGCACTCCATTGGCGATTACCGCCGTCCGCGCCTCGGGTATCCCCAGCTCTTTCCAGGCATAATTGCGCAAGTATGCCGACACCGTCACCCACCAGGCTGTCTTGTCCCGCATCCAGCTTTCCGCCAGCCTGGCCCCAAA
The DNA here is from genome assembly GCA_012727415.1 of Bacillota bacterium. GTDB lineage: Bacteria > Bacillota > Proteinivoracia > UBA4975 > UBA4975 > UBA4975. The sequence goes on along the minus strand of JAAYHI010000104.1, from coordinate 14,980 downwards.
CCTGGCTGGACCAACCACCTGCAGGGTGTTGTGGATGGTTACAATGGCCGGCACCCGGGCCATAACTGCCGCTGCTCTGCCCACAGCCCCGCCTTGAAACCCGTGGCAATGCACCAAATCCCATTGCCCCCTTTTTATTTCCCTGTATACCCGAAGCACTGAGCCGGGGGCAGCCGCCACCGGTTCCGCCACCTGGCAGTTGACTCCTAAAGGAGCCAGTCCCCTTTGCAGCTGTTGAATGTGGCGGGCAATCCCGCCCTGGGCTGGACCGGAAATATGTAAGACTTTCATAATACCATCCCTCCATGCCCCCTATTTTCTCCCGGAGCAGCCCGGGTATGCATATGGTTGCCCCGGCAGCAGCTTAGTTGTAGAATAGGTTAAGAAGTAAAGACTACTACTTAGAACTTTAGGAGGAGTAATGGATGGCTGAGAAAGGGCGTCTTGCCCCCTATGTATTTAAAGTCCCTATTGAAAAGGTCCGGGCAGGTTATTACGCCGATAAGTACTTCACCCGCTTTGTAGATATATTGCGCAAGGATAATCTGCACCAACAGGTGGTGTACCAGTTGTTCCCCCGGGCCAACGCAGTCATTGCAGGCCTCGACGAAGCCTGCGCCATTCTGCGTTGCGGCACAGGTTATTACACAGATGAGGATAAAGCAGATAAACTCTTCCAGGATCTCCTGAGCATTGAAAATGAATTGGCAATTGCTGAGTACCGCTATGACGTCGAAAGCATAGAGGCTAATACCTCTAAGCGCCTGCAGATCCGGGAACAGCTGATGAGCTTGTGGGTGGACAAGTGGCATGAAATCAATGTCCGCGCCCTCTACGACGGCGATTACGCAGCGGAAGGGGAGCCGGTGCTGGTCATCGAAGGAGATCCCGCTTATTTCGGGCATTTGGAAACCCTCATCCTGGGCGTAATCGCCAGGGCCACCAGCACAGCCACCAGCGTAGCCAAAGTCGTCAAGGCCAGCCGCGGCAAGCCGATAATATTCTTCTCTGCCCGCTTTGACCACCATTGGGTTCAGGCCACCGACGGCTATGCAGCCTTTAAGGCAGGGGCCTTTGGCGTCTCCACCGACGCCAACGCCGATTACTGGGGTTCGGAGGCCCAGGGCACTATTCCCCATGCCCTGATCTCTTGTTTTAAAGGCAACACCTCCGCTGCCGCCTTTGCCTTTGATCGCCACATGCCTGCCAGTGTCAACCGCGTCGTCCTGGTGGACTGGGAAAACGACTGCCTGGGCACCACCGAAAAAGTTGTCGGCGATTTTTACCGTCATTTCACCGGCAAGGAATTCATTCCCGGCGTAACTGATCCCTCACCTGTAATCGGGCCTGGTAAGGGCAAGATCTGGGGAGTGCGCTTTGACACCTCCGGCAATATGCGCGACGTTTCTGTGGAACCCCGGGACGAATCTTCCCTGGGGGTCAACCCGGAACTGGTCTGGAAAGCTCGGCGCCGCTTTGACGAGCTGGGGCTGTATGATTTAAAAATTATGGTTTCCGGAGGCTTCGGCACAGAAAAAATCAGCCTCTTTGAGAAGCTGGGAGTGCCTGTGGATATGTATGGCGTGGGGTCCACCCTGCTGCGGAACAAAATTGACATGACTGCTGATATCGTGGAAGTGGAGGGCAAGCCCTATGCAAAAGTGGGCCGCAAAAAAGGTGACTTTTCTCGCCTCGCTCCCGTAAACCTCAACAATGGGATTTGAGGCCCCCGTGAAAACCGTTGATTTCAGGAAGCTGGCCGCAGAGCGGGGGACGACGGTTTCTGCAGTGAAAGCTTCCATCCGCCGGGATCTTAAAGCTGGATTGATTTGGTCCCTTCTCAATCCCGATCTCCTCAACCCGGGAGAGCTTTTCCCCTACATCAGCATAGATACCCCTCCTTCTTCTCCTGCCGCCCTGGTTCCCTTTCCTGTTGCCCGGGACAAGCTGATGGCACAGGATTTCCTGGAGCTGGAGTTTCTCGCCGCCGAAAAAATTGCCTGGTGTTACCGCGGGCAAAGGGGAATCGGCAAGAAGTTGGAAAGATACATTACCCATTTGATGGTATATTACGAGAGCGCACCGCTGATGGGCAAAGACTACTGCTGGTATTATCCCGAAGCTGAGTCCTGCCCCTACCTGCAATTGCTCTCCTTGCTCCTGCCGGCCTTTGCTAATTTCACCCTGGACAACCCCTCTCCCCCGCAACCCAGTCCCGAAATGGGGGAAGCCTGGCATACCCCCGCAGCCGATGATTTTAATGCCAGGTTCCGGTTTTCTGCAACCCAGGATACTGAGGAAATTGTCCTGGCAATGGCCTTGACGGGGGAAAAGAGTGTTTACTGCCTGAAGAATTACAGGCTTTCCCTTGACCGCTACCGGTTTTTGCGCCAGCAGCTTTTTTACCTCCTGGAAGATCGCCTTGAACCCTGGCGGCCGGAAACGGGAAAGACCAATTCCTTCCGGGGGCGGATATATAAAAAACCCCCTTCAGCATTCAATACTTAGGGACGGTGCCCAGGCACCGTCCCTGTTAATATTAGTTTATCCTGTATCCCCGATGGCGGAGAAGTGAATCGATAAATGAACATACCTGCTCTTCATTTTCGGGAGAAAAAACCAGGCGGGCCTCTATCTTAGGTGTAAGGACGACAATGAACTGCTGGTCAATGGCGCATATCTCCACGGCCTGCCAGGGGATAAAGACAGAACTTGTGCCGTAAAGCCCCAGGGGAAAGGCGGGCAGCCAAGAGAGGACAGTGACCCCCTGGGCGGTAACGCCGTAAGAAGGCGGAAGCAAGTACAGCAACTGCCGGAGCAGGAGGTAGAACCCCAGGGTTACGGCGAAAACCAGAGCGGTATTGCTGACTTCATAGGCGAGCAACAATATTAAGAGGATGCCATAGATAACGAGAGCAAACAGAGGCCTCAAGGGAGAGGTTCTGGCCAGGTAATCCCGCCAGGTTTTTATGTCGGGGGTGAACTTATGACCGCCGGTTTCCTGCAACTGCTTGCGGAGCTTGCGGGAAAACACCCACCGGGGCAGCAATATTGCCAGCGAAACTGCTATAATACATAGTAGACACGAGACAGATACTTGGATAAGAAAATCCATGCAATCCCCTCCAGGTTCACAGCTATTATACATGATATTTAAAGAGGTGATAAGATGCCCCTGCTATTAATTATCCTGTTTTTGCTCGCAGCCCTCTTTATCTTCACTAAACTATACCGCATTGCCCTGGCCTGGTTTGTCCGCTCCAGGGTGGACCACCGCTGGGAAACCTGGGCCAGAGCTATGACGGCGGCTGCATCATTGCCCCTGGCCTTTGTCAGCTCTATGTTTACTGTCAGCTTCTTCAGCTTTATAGCCAGGCTGGCAGCAAAGACATTCATCTTCTCCGGGCTTGACTATTACCTTGATAAAATCTCTGAACATGAGGCTTTGCTGTTGCTGCTCTTTGTGCTGCTGTTTATGGCGCGCATGGTGCCCCAGACCATTGCCGACTCCAAGATATTCGCCTACAATCTGGAGTTTAGCAACGCAACCCTCCCCAGCGAGGAGAATATTCCCCGGTGAGCGCTGTGACAAGGATGCGGCTGGATAAATTCCTGGCCAATACCGGCCTGGGCAGCCGCGCCCAGGTGCGAAAGCTAATACGCTCCGGCCAGGTGACAGTGGATGGTGCAACAGTCAAGGACCCAAGCTTTGCCTTCAATCCCCACAGGGCAATAGTAATTGCTGCCGGCGCTGAGCTGGAATACCGGGAACACCATTACCTCATGCTCAATAAACCACCGGGGGTAATCTCGGCCACAGAAGACCGGCTCCACACCACCGTCCTCGACCTCTTGCCCCCTGCATACCGGCACCTCAAGCTTTTCCCCGTGGGAAGGCTGGATCGGGATACCCAGGGGCTGTTGCTGCTCACCGATGATGGGGCCATGGCCCACAACCTCTTATCTCCCAAAAAACGGGTTCCGAAAACCTACCTTGCCCTCGTCCAGGGCTGGGTGGGGAAAAAAGAGCAAGAGGCCTTTGCCAGAGGCATTGCCTTAAGGGACTTTACCACCCTTCCGGCCAGGCTGGAAATCCTGGAGGCCGGGCCCCAGTCCCGGGTGAAAATCACCATCTGTGAGGGCAAGTTTCATCAGGTCAAGCGCATGTTTCATGCTCTGGGCAAGGAAGTCCTGGCCCTTACCCGCATAGGCTTCGGCCCCTTAGCCCTGGACGAAAATCTGCCGCCGGGAGCAATGCGGGAACTAACTGCCCGGGAACTCAGCTCTCTCCTGGAATGGAGGCAATGAAATGAGCCATTACTACACTCCTGACCCCCGCCTGCCCCATGATATTGAAGTCTTTACCTATGAAATCAAGGGGAAAAAACTGCAGTTTGCCACCGATGCCGGCGTCTTTTCCCGGCAAAAAGTAGATTATGGCAGCAACCTGCTGCTTAATTTCCTGCCGCCCCTGGAGGGAAGGGTTCTCGATCTGGGCTGCGGCTATGGGCCCATAGGCATCTGCCTGGCTGTCCTCAACCCCGGGATTGAAGTGACCATGGTGGACATCAATCGGCGGGCGGTGGCCCTGGCCAAAGAAAACGCCCGCGCCAACGGGGTAAATAATGTCCGCATTTTTGAAAGTGACGGCTTTGCTGCCGTTTCGGGTTCCTTTTCCGCTATCGTCAGCAATCCTCCCATCAGGGCAGGGAAAAAGGTAATCTACCCGCTGTTTGAACAGAGCTGCGAGTATTTAGACGCTGGCGGCAGCCTGTGGCTGGTTATCCAGAAGAAACAGGGTGCAGCCTCTGCAGTTGCCAAGCTGGAATCAATTTTCGCCAACTGCAGCGTTGAAGATAAAAGCGGAGGCTATTGGCTGTTGCGCAGCATAAAAACCCCGGCAAAATAAAAGACCAGCCCCAAGGGCTACCTTGGCAGCTGGCCTTTTTTTGTATTACTCCACTGTCACGCTCTTGGCAAGGTTGCGAGGTTTGTCAACGTCCAGCCCCCTGGCTGCAGCTGCGTAGTACGCCAGCAACTGGGTGGGAATGGCAGCGAGAATGGGCATCAGAGGGTCGGGCAGCCGGGGCAGAGGAATGATGGCATCTGCCACATCGGTAAGGCGCTGAGGAAATTGAGTGATGGCATAGATTGCTGCCCCGCGGGACTTTGCCTCCCAGATATTGCTTACCGTCTTCTCCACAAGCTGTTGTTGGGTGACCAGGCCGATGACGGGCACCCCCTCTTCAATGAGGGCCAAGGTGCCGTGCTTTAGCTCCCCGGCGGCATAAGCTTCGGAGTGGATATAGGATACTTCCTTGAGCTTTAAGGATCCTTCCTGGGCTATCGCCCAGTCGAGACCCCTGCCGATGAAGAAGGCGTCCCGCCAGTCCAGGCTCAGGCGGGCAATCTCCTCCACAGTTTTTGCATGGGAAGCGAGGAAGGCATCGGCCAGGTTGGGCAGTTCTCTGAGGCCTTGAAGAAGCTGGAGAAAAACCCCCTCCTCCCGTTTAATTACCTGGGAGAAATAGCAGGCCAGAAGGGCAAGGACAGCCATCTGAGTGGTGTAGGCCTTGGTGGAGGCTACGGCAATTTCCGGCCCGGCCACAGTGTAGATGACATTGGGCGCTTCCCGGGCTATGGTGCTGTCAACCACGTTGCAGATAGCCAGGACCTTGGCCCCCAGCCGCAAACCCTCCCGCATGGCTGCCAGGGTATCGGCGGTTTCTCCTGACTGACTGATAATGATCAGGAGACTGTTGCCATCGAGGATGGGCTTGCGGTAGCGAAATTCTGAGGCCAGGTCGATTTCCACAGGTATCCGCAGCATGGATTCAAAGAGGACTTTGCCGGTAAGTCCCGCGTGATAAGCTGTGCCGCAGGCAACAATGCAGATTCTGTCTATAGCCCTCAGTTCTTCAGGACGCAGATGGACCCGGGGCAGGGATATGCCCCCCTCCTGCAAGTACTTGCCCAGGGTGTTGCGGAGGGCGGCGGGCTGCTCCATAATCTCCTTGAGCATGAAATGCTGGAACCCGCCCTTTTCCACAGCCTCGGCATCCCAGAGGACTGGGGTGATTTTAGCGGCAACCTCGTTGCCATCCCTGTCCTGGATTTTCACCCCTTGGGAAGCGATGTGAGCCAACTGACCGTCTTCCAGGATGATTACCTGGCGGGTGTAATCCAGCAGGGGGGAGATATCTGAGGCGATGAAGTACTCCCCCTGGCCAAGGCCGATTATCAAGGGGCTGTCCTGGCGCACCGCCACAATTTCTCCCGGCCTTTGCGCCGCTAAAATCGCCAGGGCATAGGACCCCTTCAGCTTTTCCACCACCTGCCGGACTGTCTGAACAAAGTCTCCTGTCACAGTTCATCCAGAAGGTGGGCCACCACCTCGGTATCGGTCTCGGAGTGGAAAATGTGGCCCCCTGCTTCCAGTTGCGCAGTCAGTTCCCGGTAATTCTCGATAATGCCGTTGTGGACCACGGCAAAACTGCCGGTACAGTCTGAATGGGGATGGGAGTTTTCGTCTGAGGGCCTGCCATGGGTTGCCCAGCGGGTATGGCCTATTCCCACAGTCCCCTGGGGCTGCTGCTCACTGACCAGGCCGGCCAAGGCGGTGAGCCTGCCGCTGGCCTTAATTACATTGATCCCCTGGTGGTGCAGAGCGATGCCCGCCGAGTCGTACCCCCGGTATTCCAGGCGTTTTAGCCCATTTATCAAAACAGGAGCCGCAGAGCGGCTGCCAAGATAACCAACTATTCCGCACATGCAGTCAGTGTCCTCCATATTCAGATTTCCCTGAGCCGGACCCTATTGTCCCGGCAATCGCTTGCCGGATTTGTCAGGTCGTTAACGGCGGTTCAGGACGCCGGAGGGCCACCCGCCGAATGCTTCGCTAAACCCTCATCCGCGTCAACTTGGCTGGGGGCCAAGTCCAGGCGCTTCAGTCTACTGTGCATATTCCACCTCCTTACCCGGACATTGCCCGGCAAAAATCCGCCAAAACTAACCACCACCTCCTTTTTTACGCATTATATTCTACACGAAAACAAGCTGTGTGTAATAAAAAAATTAGCCCCGCGGGCTGTGGCTCGGGGAGCTGGTCCTATTCTGAGACTCCCCTTTGTAGTCCTGATCTGTTATTTCAGGTCCACGCAAAGGGGAGCAAATCAGTGCTGATGCTATTTAGTTTCCTGTGTTTTGAGGGCTATGTACAGCTTGCGGGCGAGATCGGCAATGTCGTCACCGGCGCCCATGATCATGGCCACATCCCCCGGCCGGAGGATTTCCAGAAGCTTTTGTACGATGAGGCTGTGGCGGTATGGCAAGAGGATGACCTCCTTGCCGATCTTTTCTTCAATAGCCTCTTTCAGCGCTTCCGAAGTAATCCCGGGGATGGGGTCTTCGCCAAAGGGATATATTTCAGAAAGGATGAGGACATCGGTGTCATAAAAGGCCTCGGTAAATTCCTTGAACAAAAACTTCGTCCGGGTATAGCGCTTAGGCTGGAAGAAGGCGACTACCCGGTCTTTGCCCTGGAGTTTGGCGGTCTGCAGGGTGACGCGAATTTCAGTGGGATGGTGGGCGTAGTCGTCAACGACTAAGATGCCATTAATCTCACCAATGCGCTGAAACCGGCGGCGGGCACCGTGAAATTGCCTGATTGCCCTGGCCAGGCACTGGGTATCAATGCCCAGCTGATGGCCGGTGGCCATTACAGACAGTGCATTGAGGACATTGTGTTCTCCTGTGACGGACAGGGTAACCTCCGCCAGTTTTTCTCCCCGATAGCAAAAGTCAAAGCGACTGCACTCAGGAGTGAACTCCAGATTTAATGCCCGGTAATCGGCCTGGGGGTTAAACCCGTAGCTGAAGGACTTGTGTTTGGCCTCCTGGTGCATATCCCTGAGGATGGGGTCGTCGGTGCAAAGGATGGAGAAACCCTCGGGCCTCACCTTGTCCAAAAACTCCTTATATGCAACGATGAGCTTGCCGTAGTCCCCATCGTAATTTTCCAGGTGGTCGGGATCAATGTTGGTGATAATAGTCCCATATGGCTCGTATTTGAGAAAGGAATAATCGCTTTCATCTGCTTCAGCGACAACATAGGGACCCCGTCCCAGGCGGGCATTGCCGGCCAGGTCATCGCTAAAGGCTCCAACCATAACAGTGGGATCCAAACCGCAGGCAGCCAAAGTAAGGCCCAGCATTGACGTTGTTGTAGTCTTGCCGTGGGCTCCGGCGACAGCCAGCCCCGTAGACTCGTTTATTATCCGGGCCAGGGCATCGGCCCTGTGCAACAGTTCAATATTGGCCTCCTCCGCTCTCCGGATTTCAGGGTTGTCCCGGGGAACGGCACTAGAATAGACGACTATATCAGCGCCATCAAGATGTTCACTGGAATGGCCCAGGTAAATAGTGGCGCCCATCTTCTGGAGGTTTTCAGTCAACTCAGTGCTGCGCAAATCTGAGCCGCTGATTGTATATCCCCGTTCAAGCATTATCCGGGCAATGGCACTCATCCCCATGCCCGCAATGCCGATAAAGTGTATATGTTTCTTGTCCAAATCCTTCATTCCCTCCTGTGTGACATGCTAATACTATTCGACATCAATCAGTCCGTTACCTGCAAGCCCTGCCTGACAGATTTGTGCAAGCTCCTTTCCCACTTGGGAGATATCCCCTGCCCCCATGGTGAGGTAGATATCGCCAGGACGCCAATTTTCTTGCACCCAGCTCAGTATCGCATCTTTTCCCGGCAAATATTCCACCTGCCCGCTATTGTGAGAAGCAATTCCCTCGGCGAGGGTTTCACTGCTCACTCCTGGCAGCGGCGGCTCCGAAGCGGCAAAGATATCGTCCAGCAGAACCACATCGGCCCCTGTGAATGCAGTGACGAATTCATCAATAAAATACTTGGTCCTGGTGTAGCGATGGGGTTGAAAGATTGCCACCACCCTGGTTCTCCCCAGGCTCCTTGCCGCCTCCAGGGTAGCGCGTACTTCCGTGGGATGATGGGCATAGTCGTCAACCACCATAACAGGTTGCCAGGCTAAAATCTGAAAGCGGCGCTTTGCCCCCTGGAAAGCCTCCAGGGCTTCTGCTATCCGGCCAAATTCAACCCCCAGCTCAAGGGCCATTGCCGCTGCTGCAACAGCGTTGCAGATATTGTGCTTTCCGGGCACAGTGAGCTTTATTTCCCCTAATTCTTCCCCTCCTCTCCAGAGATGGAATGTGCTGCCCAGGCCATTGAGGCTGATATCCTCTGCCTTGTAGTCGCCACTGCCAATGCCAAAGGTCGTAATCCGGCAGCGGGCATAGGGCAGTATTTCTCTTACCCATCTATCCTCATTTGGTATTACCAGCAGGCCCTCAGCCTTGATATTAGCCAAAAAGTTGCCGTAGCCATTAAGGAGTTCAGCAAAACTGCCGTTGTAATGCTCTAAGTGGTCGGCATCAATATTTGTGATTAAGGCATAGTGAGGACGATAGCGTGAAAAAGACTGATCAGATTCATCCGCCTCTGCCACTACATAATTGCCTTTACCCAGGCGGGCAGTGCCGGAAAAGTCCTGGACTTCCCCACCGATGAGGGCTGTAGGATCCAATCCTCCCCTCTCCATTATCAGGGCCAGCATAGTAGTTGTTGTAGTCTTGCCATGGGCACCAGTGACGGCAATGCCGATGTTGGTGTTAATAAACTCTGCCAGCAATTCCGAGCGATGCATGGCGCGGCAGCCTTCTATCCCTGCCCTTAACTCGTCATTTTCCGCAGGGATGGCTGTTGAATAAATAATCACATCCCGGCCTTGGACATTGCGGGGATGATGGCCTATGGATATCTCCGCTCCCATTTCTTCCAGATGGCGCGTAATATCTGAGGGGGCAAGATCGGAACCGCTGACGGTATACCCCATTTCCAGCAGCAGCTTGGCCAGGGCACTCATGCCATACCCCCCGATGCCGATGAGATGCACTTTATCAGTCTTTACTAACATGCTTCCACCTCTTTCAGAGTAACGGAATGTACTTCAGGGTATGGCAAAAGCCCACCATTGGTGCCGCTCTAGTATTATTCCTCAATTACTGGAAGTTATTAGTCATCTCAAGGCATAAAAAAACCCTGCACTGCAGGGTACTCACTCCACTGGCGGTGAGGCGTATTTATTGCGCTTGCGCAAAATCGGGTAGAGGACTATGGCGGCAAGCATCAGGAAAATTCCTGTAAACTGGGCGACAGACAATTGGGTGCCGAAAACCTTGGGCTCAAGCCGAAAAAGCTCAATAATCCCCCTGCCCAGGCCGTAGAAAAACAGGTAGAACAAGAAACCCTGTCCCGCAAAACGTCTCTTTGGCCGGTAGAAATAAGCAAAAGCAGCCAGACCAAAACCTAAAAGCATTGAGTAGAGCTGGGTGGGATGGCGCGCCCCTGCCAGGCCTGGAAAGGTTATTGCCCAGGGCAACTCACAGACCTCGCCGTAACAACAGCCTGCGAAAAAGCAGCCAATGCGGCCAAAACCATAGGCCAGGGGCACTGCAATGGCGCAAATATCTGCGATTTCCCAGAAAGACCATTTTTGGCGGCGGATAAATATGATTGCGAAGATCAGTCCGCCAATAAGACCGCCTAAAAATACCAGCCCTCCCTGCCAAAACCGCAGGACGCTGAGGGGATCAGCCTTAAACTCGCTCCAATCATAGCTGATGATATAGTTGACATAAGAACCCAAAAGCCCCCCTAAGACAGCAAACATGGCCAAATCCGTTATTTTTTCAGGGTCTATGCCGATTTGAGGAGCGAATTTCCTGGCAACGATAATTCCCGCCAGGATTCCCACAGCCATCATGAGTCCATAAGTGTAGACCTTCAAAGAGCCAATTTCAAACAATACGGGGTACATTTTTTCACCTCCAAAAGGTTTTTACATTAATTTCTTGTTACAAATAATAAGCAAACACACTTTCGGTTATCCACAGTATCCACAGGGTTATCCCCAGCTTTATAGGCTTAATCCAGGGATGTTGCGAACTTATCCACATTATCCACAGGTTATTCACATAACATGCGACAATTTTCGACAAGATATTCCACCGTTGATTTTAAAGGCTAGGTAAATTTTATCCCCACAATCCCCAGGTTTACATTCTGTCCCGGGAGAGAGTTTTCCACAGGGCTAGGACAAGCCCAGGTTGGGCAAGGCGTTCAAAGAGGAGGGAGCTTTTCTTCCCGCCTTATACAAGGGCCAGGCAGCCGCGCCAATCATAGCGGCGTTGTCTGTGCACAAAGCTGGCGGAGGCACCCTGAAGGACAAGCCCTTTTCCTGGGCGAGCTCTTTCATCCCCCGGCGCAAATGGCTGTTAGCAGCGACACCGCCCGCCATCAACAGAGAGGCGGGCTTGGTGCGCTCTATTGCCATCGCTGTTTTTTCCACCAGCACATCCACTACTGCCCTCTGAAAAGAGGCGGCGATATCCGCTGTGTTTAGCGGCAAATCCTTCTGCCTGCAGTTATGGACATGGTTCATTACAGCCGTCTTGAGGCCGCTGAAACTAAAATCCAGGGAACCCTCTTCCAGCATGGTGCGGGGAAATTCCAGAACCGGGCTGCCCTGGTAAGCAAGTTTATCCAGGACGGGACCGCCGGGGTAAGGCAGGCCCATAAACCTGGCTATTTTATCAAAAGCTTCTCCCGCCGCGTCATCCCTTGTCTGCCCCAGAGTTGTAAACTCCATATCCCTTTCCATGTATATCAGCTCGGTATGTCCCCCTGAGACCACCAGGCAGACCAGGGGAAACTCCACCGGACCCGCCAGCATGTTGGCGTAAATATGTCCCGCCATATGGTTGACGGCCAGGAGAGGCTTGTTAAGGGCCCAGGCAAGGGCCTTTGCGGTAGAAACCCCAACCAGCAGGGCACCCACCAATCCAGGGCCATTGGTGACAGCCAGGGCGTCAATGTCCGGCCAGCCCAGTTGGCAACTGGCCAGGGCCTTGCGAATAAGGGGGTTAAGGGTCAGCAAATGCTGACGCGATGCGATTTCAGGAACAACCCCGCCAAAGCGGGCGTGAATATCTATCTGGGAGGCCACTTGATTGCTGAGCAACTTTCCCTCAGCGACAATAGCCACAGCAGTTTCATCGCAAGAGGTCTCAATTGCCAGTATCCTTGCCATCTGCCTGCTCCTTTCTGCCTAAGTACGCTGCAATGTCATTTTGCCACATTATCAATGCGTCCTCATTGTTATCTGTATAATAACCCCTGCGGTAGCCGGCTGGGGAAAAATTAAACTCCTCGTAGAGTTTTTGGGCCCCTGCGTTTGAGCGCCGTACTTCCAGAGTCATTCTGTTTGCCCCGTCCATTAAGGAAGCGCGCAGCATGTGTTCCATCAGTTTTCGAGCCACACCTTGCCGCCGCCACCCTGGGGAGACGGCGATGTTTGTGATATGGGATTCGTCCAAGATCAGCCAGCGTCCGGCATATCCAACCACTTCCTCACCCACCATAGCTACAATGTAGTTGGCATATGGGTTTTCCGTAATCTCCCGGTAATAGGTTATTTCGCTCCAGGGAACAGGAAAGCTCTTCTTTTCAATTGCCATGACCTGGGGCAGATGCTCGGGTTTCATCGCAGTGATTGTAATTTCAGGCTTCATTCTTCTCCCTCTGCCGCAATTGAATTTCCGCTTGGGAATCCCGTAAGTATAATGGAGTCAGGGCATCGGCGCTACAGGTGGGGGCCTGCCTGGCCAGATCTGCCAGAGCAGCAGCCCGGGGGCGATTGAGATGAAATGGCGCCCTTACCAGGGTTGTCAGTACCTGAACTGCAGCGGGATAAACCAGGTCGACACCGTCACCGCAAAACCAGATGGGTTCCTTGTATTCCCTGAGCTCTGCCAGTAAGTCTTCTACAGATGCAGGGTGCTCCGGGATGATGTTTTCCGGCACCGGACCAGTGCCGCTGCGGTAGAGAGCTGTATAGACCTGGTCCAAGCGGGCATTGAGTACGGGGCACACCAAGCCCTGGGAAAAGTTATGGGCCAGGACCTGCAGGGTCGAAACACCTGCCACCGGCAGGTCCAGGGCCAGCCCCATGCCCTTGACGGTGGCAATGCCGATGCGCAAACCAGTAAAAGAACCGGGACCGCGGGTAACTGCCAGCAAATCCAGATCCTCGGGCTTAGTTGCAGTCTCCGCAAAAAGGGTCTCCACCATGGGCATCAGACGTTGTGAGTGGGTACGAGGTAAGTCGGTGGAGATTTCCCCAAGAAGCCTGTCATCTTTGGCCAAGGCCACGCTGCATACAGAAGTGGTAGTATCAATTGCCAGTATTAACATGACGCTTCAGCTCCTTTGCCAACAGGCTGTGTTTTTCCCCCACCGGGAGAATGTGAATTATGCGCTGGTTTTCCCCATCGTAATCCAGATGAATGTGCATATATTCCGGGGGCAACAATTTTATCGCTCGTTCCCCCCACTCCAGGGCACAGACGCCACCTGCCCTTAAATATTCCTCAAACCCCAGTTCCCATAACTCTTCAGCCTCTTCCAGGCGGTAGAGGTCAAAGTGAAACAGGGGCAAGCGACCGCAATATTCTTTTACCAAGGTAAAGGTGGGGCTGTTAACTACGCCTTCAATCCCCAGACCCTTAGCCAGCCCCTGGGCAAAGCTGGTCTTGCCGGCGCCCAGGGGGCCATCCAGCACAAGCAGCGTTCCTGGCGGGGCCAACTCTCCCAAACAGCGGGCCAGCTCCTGAGTCTCTACTGGGCTGGCAGATCTAAATTTCATAAGGTTCAACTCCTGCTGGAAATATATCAGGGTTATTATACCACAGGAAATCATGCAATGCAGGCGGTGGTTTTGGCTTGTCCTGGGCGTCGGCGGTAGCTAAACTGCCTGGGAAAAGAAGGTTTTTTCCCGAAAGCCTAGAAAGTATATACATTGAACTGGAGGTGTTAGTATGGCCATTCCCTGGCGCAAGCTGCGTATCCCCGGTATTACTTTGGTCTTGGCAATAATAGTCTTTTTACTCGTTAAACCCATTGATAATGCAGATGCCCTCAACAGATGCCATGACCTGTACCAGCGCGGGGAATATGCTGCCCGCAGCCGGATACTGACCAGAAGGCTGTCGGGAAATTCAGTATTTGGAATCCTTTTGCCTTCGACTTTCTGGGGCTTGCCTCGCCGCTGGTAAAAACCAATCTCATAACGGGCGAACAGCATTTTCCGGGGTCATCCTCCCCTTCTGTGCCTTCAGCCGAATCTGCAGTGCAGGCAATATAGTTGCCGTCACCTGCGAAGGCGAATACGGACTTAAAGTCTACCGCATACCATAAAAAATCAGCCACTGGGGACGGTTCCCAGTGGCTGATTATGCTGGCAAAAGGAGAATTTTTTCAGATATATTCCAGTATTATTTATGGTGGTGATAGCATGGCTATTCCCTGGCGCAAATTAGATCGAACCTAGTAATGAAGCCATTTCCTCCGCAGACGTTTCATCCTTTGGTAAATCTTGTACTTCCCGAATTTTTTTTCAGTTTTATAACGTCGCAGGGCTTTTTTTGGCAATCTATAAGCAAGCCCATCCTCAATTGTAAACTTGCAGGGAAAGCAGCTTCCGCAAGGTAAGCCTTTATAGGGAAAATGGCAAAACCACGTTTTCTCCATTATTTCCATAACCCCGAGTTTCTCAGCTTCTTCTTTCATATCCAACTTAGACATTGTATAGATAGGAAAACGGAAGCCACCAAAAACTGTTATTAAATCCTCAGAAGAAGCAGATCTATCAAGCTCCCAGTAACTAAGGCCATCTTTGTCAACATAGTTTATCTTCCCGAACTTGTTAATCATATCCTCAGCAAGGCCGCCTTTTTCAATTCCAATCTCAAGGTTGCCCACAGTGTGGGCATACCGTGAAAGGTATTCATACTGAGGCCCTATCAATACTTGTTGTCGAATACGGTTGAAAGCATT
>JAAYHI010000103.1 GCA_012727415.1 Bacillota bacterium | reverse complement strand
TGTCACAGTAGAGCAGTTCATTTAGGCCCAGCACCTTTTTGCGCAACCTGGCATAGCGGCGCATGTGGGGTGCTAATTCCTTGAGAATGACGTCGTGAAGAGCGTGATACGCTTCAACAGACACCTCCTGCTCATGCAGCAGCATGTGGACGGCAGAAGGGAATTTCCGCAGGCGGGCAAGAACTACATTTTTTTTGACCTCAGTTCCCCAGATGGCTCCGTAGGTGTTTTCGTAGGCCTTGAGGCCCTTGGTGAAGGAGGCAAAGGCATTGCGCCGGAGGGTAAGGTCGGGGGAAATTTCATAATCCTCTTCGTAGAGAGCAAAGGACATGGGGAAGCTTTTGCCCTTGCTGTCGCTAATGGGTTCAAAGCTCATATCTGAGGACTTGGAGCGTTCATATACCATTCCCGGGGAATCCAAGATTTCTCCCAGGGAGGCCAGGGCCATCTCGGTCTCGGGGTGCATGACATGAGGCTTGTCAGCGATGGCTCTCTCAATAAACCGGCAGAAGTCCTTGAATCTCTCATCTCGCAGGTGCTTTGCCAATACTTCGACGGGCAGAGCTATGAGCTCAGAACGCAAGGTGGCCATCACGGCCTGGAACCGGGTAGCCAAACTGCCTGCACGGCCCATGGCAGCCTGGTTGCCGGGGTCGGTACCATCTCCAGCCAGCTTCAAGGAGGCATAGGTATAGACCTGGAACAGGCGTACTGCCAATGCTTCTGTTTCCTGAAAACACTGGAGCAGAACTTCTGCGCCCTCTCCCAGGCGCCCCTGATATTTCTCCAGGGCAGGTAAATCTGCCTCTGCAGCCTTGAAAGCCCTTTCCCACTCCTCTGATCCTGAAAAGATATCTTCCAGGTTCCACGTCATTTCCTGGGGCACTTCGCTGCGGGTCAATCGTTTTTTCATCTCAATCTCCCTTCCCATTATTCAATTATGTCAATGCTGAGGAGGCCAGACCCCATAGCCAGCCTCCGCAAAAAGGGCCAATACATGGCAGGGCTCTTGGCGCGTTTCCCCAGGATATCGAGGCCCAAGCCTTTAGAAAAGCGACGATACCGTCCCAGGGCCCCTTCAAACCCTTGCTCCAGAGCCCGGCAGAGGGCGAGAGCACTGCGAAAGGCGTAGCTGATGCCCTCAGCCGAACTTGGGCTTATCCAGCCCGCTGCCTCGCCAATGAGGATAACTTGCTCTGTTCCCCGGTAAAGGGTTCCGCGACTTCTGGGCCGCAAGAGGAGGGTCCCCTGCCTGGGGCCGCTGTCACTGAAGGCAAAGCCGCAGTCCTGCAGTTTTTGCGCTAACCGCTCAAATCGGGACAGAACATCGGGGCCGGCGGGGATCGCTGCCCCCACCAGCAACATGTCATCCTTGGGAATCATCCAGCCATAAAAGTCTGTGACTGCCGGGTCAAACACTGCTGTATAATACGGCAATGCCCTGCTGGCTGCATAGCTTTGCTGCACCGCAACATATAACCCGGAGGAGGGAATGCCAGCAAGTTTCCTGCGCACCCTTGACTGGGCGCCGTCGGCTCCCACCAGCAGTCTGCCGGTGGCCTTGTGTTTCTTTCCCTGCCAGAGGAAGCTGACCTCAACCCCTGCGGCAACAATCCTAAAGTCTAAAAACTGTGCTCGCCATCGCCTCTCAACTTGCGGGGAGAGCAGTGAAATAAGCCAGCGGTCAAAGGCCTCGCGCTTGACGTTAAGATAATTCCTCGGGTAAAAGCGCTCCTGCCCGGTAGCCAGGTCGATAGCTCTGACGGCAAAAAGCTGGGGGCTGGCCAGGACGGGTTTCGGCAACCCCAAACCAAAGCGGGCCAACATTTCCTGTGCATCGGGGGCCAGCAAGCCGCCGCAACATTTTTCGAAACCGCCGGGGGCAGCCTCCAAATCCCGTTGGTCGATGATCAGTACCTTCATCTTGTCCCCCAGCAACCTGGCCAGGGTGGAGCCGGCGGGACCGCCGCCGACAATAATTACATCATACATTTTCTTTCCTCCGCTAACATTCTCCCCAAAGATATATTCTCCTTTTGTTGCAAAATTCCTATTGCAAAATCGCCCTTACCCCTTTTTCTGAACGGCAACCTGCGAATATATTAATAAAAGCAGGAAAGGAGGGAAGACGTGAAAAAGCACATAGCTATCTTCTTGGTCCTGGTTCTGGTCATTGGGCTGCTCCCCGCAGGCTTAGCTGCAGCGGAAGAGGAAATGCCTGACGAGCCAGTCATCACAGAGCCAGAGCCCGATCCCGAACCGGAACCCGAGCCTGCCCCTGAACCGGATCCTGACCCTGGGCTCCTGCCAGACTCTCCATTCTATTTTCTCAAGCGCTTCGTGGAGAATATCCGGGTGTGGTTTACTTTTAATTCTGAAAGAAAGACCGCTCTTCTCAGCCAGTTGGTGGAGACCCGGGCTCTGGAACTGAAAGCCCTGGAGGAGAAATATGCCGAAAGGGAAATGACCGAGGAGCAACAAAAGATTCTCCAAAAGGCTGCTGAAGATTTGGAAGCCGCTGCCGAAGGCCTCTTTGAATTCCTTCTGGGAGACGGCGAAGATTTGGAAGAAATGGAGCTGACGGAGGAGGGGCTTACCTACCTGGAGACGGCATTGGTCAACTTGGGGGCAGCCCTGGACAGCATACTGGAAGCCGAAAATCCCGAGACACCCGAAGACCCTGTTGATCCGGAGAACCCTGAAGATCCTGAAGACCCGGAGGATCCTGAGGATCCCGGGGAGGAAGAGTGTCCCGGAAACTTAAGCAAATGGGAAAAGTATGAATGGCGGATTAGGCATTTAGAACGTATCCGGGACAGAAACCCTGAATCCTGCCACAAGGGCTTAAACCGCGCCATCGAGAATGCCCGCAGGCAGCAGCGCCGCTGGGCAGAAAAGAATGGCTACTCCTTGCCGGAAGAAGATGAAGATGTCACCCCGGAAGAAGCAGCAGAAGAAGAACTAAGTGAGGAAAAGAATAACAAGGGCAATGGCAACGCCTTTGGTAAGAATAAGAACAAAAATAAGAACAAGAATAAGGACAAGAATAAAAACAAGCCTGGCAAGGGCAAGTAGGGGACGTCCCGCTGTGGACTTACCCATGGGGAGCCTATGCAAAAAACCTTGCACTTTGGGTGCCAGGTTTT
Organism: Bacillota bacterium; assembly: GCA_012727415.1. Classification (GTDB taxonomy): domain Bacteria; phylum Bacillota; class Proteinivoracia; order UBA4975; family UBA4975; genus UBA4975. Next base: position 6,355 of record JAAYHI010000103.1, on the reverse strand, counting down.
TTGCGTAATATTGAGTTTCTGGGCTAAACCCCCTCTGGCTTTTGTGGTACGATTTTTGCATTAGAATAAGGGGAAACCTAAAAATATCTAAAAGAAAAGGAGTGTTGGTTGTGACAGTTAAAGTAATCCACTGGGGCCTTGGCGCCATGGGCGGCGGCATGGCAAAATTGCTGGATACCAAGACTGGAGTAGAAAGCGTTGCGGCAATAGACTCGGATCCCAATAAGAAGGGCAAGACTTTAGCCCAGCTCCTGGGGGTAAAAAGCCAGGCTGTCATCAGTGACAATGCTGCAGAAATATTAAAAACTGATGCCGATGTAGTTATGATTGCCACAGGCTCTTTTACCCGCGAAGTGTTTCCGCAAATCGAACAAGCCGTCAAGGCTAAGAAAAATGTCATCTGCATCGCTGAAGAGATGGCCTTCCCCCGGCAGCAGGAACCTGAGCTGGCGGAAAAGATTCACCAGCTGGCCCTTGAAAACAATGTCACCGTGTTGGGCACCGGCATTAACCCCGGCTTTGTCCTCGACCTGCTCATTGTGGCTATGACTGGTGTCTGCTTCGACATCAAGGAAATCAAGGCTTCCCGCATCAACGACCTCTCTCCCTTTGGTCCCACCGTCATGAAGACTCAAGGCGTTGGCACCACCCTGGAAGAATTCAATGCCGGAGTGGAAGCCGGTACCATCGTGGGCCATGTAGGCTTCCCCGAATCCATGGCCATGATTGCTTCCGCCCTGGGCTGGGAACTGGATGAAATTCGCCAGACTAAGGAGCCCATTGTGGCCAAGAAGTACAGGGAAACTCCTCATGTCAAGGTGGAGCCCGGCATGGTGGCCGGTTGCCGTCACATTGCCTACGGCATCAAAGACGGCAAGACCCTCATCACCTTAATCCATCCCCAGCAGGTCCGCCCCGAGAACGAAGGCGTGGAGACCGGCGATTTTATCGAAATATATGGCGAACCCAATATCAAACTGGCAATCCAGCCTGAGATTCCTGGCGGCATTGGCACCATCGCCATTGCAGTTAACTCAATTCCCAATGTCATTAATGCCGAACCCGGCTTAGTCAACATGACCCAGCTCCCTGTTCCGCCAGCACTGTTGGCAGACGTCCGCTCTTTGATCAAAAAATAGGAGGGATTTATGTGACTGACAAAGCGGTGCCCAAGGGCACGTGGGTTCAAATTCAACAAGTAATTCTGTCTCCTGGTCAACGCGCTCCGCAGGTGCCCGCAGACACTGCCAAGGTTCCCTTGGTGATGGTAACTAAAGGATTTTTACAGAAAGAGGGCCGTCTTAACGACAATGTTGCCGTTGAGACTCTTAGTGGCCGCGTTGTTGAAGGGAAACTGGTCAAGATCCTGCCTCGGTTCTCCCATGACTTTGGCGATGCTGTGCCCGAACTCCTGGCAATTGGGCCACAGATCCGGGCCTTGCTGGAAGGAGGAGAGCAGAAGTGAAAGACAACAGCTATCAGGCAGTAATGGCCCGCAGCAATGAGATTATGAAAAAGGCCATTGGCATGGATTACAATCAGTTTGAACGCGGGCAACTGGCCTTTGATTACCAGGCAATGATGACTGAGGCCGGTTACAGCCTCGAAGAAGTCATCGCCATCCAAAAGGAGACTGGTGTGGGCAACACCCCTCTCTACGAACTGAAGAACATTACCAAACTTGCCCGCATGACCGCCCCCAAGGGAAAAGGCGCCCGCATCTTCCTCAAGGACGAGGCTTCAAACCCCTCTGGCAGCTTTAAGGCCCGCCGGGCAGCCCTGGCTGTTTATCATGCTGCCAAGCATGGCTACAAGGGGGTTGTGGCTGCCACCAGCGGCAACTATGGCGCTGCAGTGGCCTCCCAGGCCGCCATCCGCGGTCTCAAAAGCATAATCGTCCAGGAGGCCTTCGACAGCAGGGGCGTCTACCAGCCTGAAATCGAAGAAAAAGGTCGTGCCTGCGAAGCCTATGGCGCTGAAGTGCTGCAACTCTCCGTCGGCCCCGAACTCTTTTACGTCTTCCTCCGGGTGCTGGAGGACACTGGTTTCTTTAACGCCTCTCTGTACACTCCCTATGCCATTGCCGGGGTTGAGACCCTGGGCTGGGAGATAGTTCAGCAGCTTAAGGACCAATACTCGGTAAAACCCGATATGGTTGTTGTCACCAACGCCGGTGGCGGCAACCTTACCGGCACTGCCAGAGGCCTGCGCAAAGCCGGTTCCGATGCAGTGGTAGTTGGTGCCAGTGTCGACCTCAAGGGCCTCCACATGGCCAGCGACCAGGACTTTAACCGCAAATCATTCACCACCGGCCACACCGGTTTCGGCGTTCCCTTTACCACCTGGCCCGACCGGGCAGATGTTCCCAGAAACGCCGCCCGCCCCCTGCGTTATCTGGACAGGTACGTCACCATCACTCAAGGCGAAGCCTTCTATGTCACCGAGCTCTTAGCTCAGCTTGAAGGCCTTGAGCGCGGTCCCGCCGGCAATGTCTCCTTAGCCGCTGCCATGTCCCTGGCCAGAGAACTGGATGAGGATCAAGTCCTGGTGGTTCAGGAAACTGAGTACACCGGCGCCGGCAAACATGTCAACGCCCAGCTTAGTTTTGCCCGTAAAAATGGCATTGAGATTTCAGTAGGCAACCCGGCGGACAGCGTTCCCGGCAAGTCCATCATTTTGCCGGAGCATCCCGGCCTGGTTCAAGCGGTGGACCTGGATATGGACGACTTGCGCCGTTCCTATCTGAAACGGGCTCTGGAAACTTTAAAGGGCGCCAAGCCGTTGCCTGAAGACATCAGCTTCCTGGCTGAAGACTGTCGCGTCACCCCTGAATATATCGAATCATTTATCAAGGAGTGAAACAATGGAACGCAAAGATGATTTCAAAGAGCGTCGCAAGCACCTGGAAGGGCTCAGCGATGAGCAACTTAACCAACGCTTCTGGGAATTGCTGGACCAGGTCGTCGACCCCCTGGCAGAGTTGGCCAGGACCCATACCTCACCGGCTATAGAACGCTCAGTCCTTTTGAGGATGGGCTTTAGCAGCCTGGAGGCCAAGTCGATCGTGGAGAAATGCCAGCAACATGGCCTCCTGGCAAAGGGTGTCGGGAATGTCGTCCTCAAAGCCTCAGCAATATCCGGCCGCCCCTATCGTGAAGCCGGTTTGGAATTGGCCCAGGGCAATCTTTGGTCCGAAGTGCAAGCAGAGTTTGCGGGAGGTGCTAACTAATGGATGTCAACGAAAAGCTCAATATACCCGAACTGCTGAAGGATTTGGAAAACTACCGTCCCCGCCGCAAAGGCTGGACCTGGCGGAAACCCCTGCCCCGGGATACCCAGATAGGGCCCTTTAAATACAAGCAAGTTTCCGAGTCTCTGAAAAATTATGTGCCGCTGCCAGCTGCCAAGTACTTTGGCAATATCGATCCCCAGCCGGACTGCATCATCACTACTGAAATAGCTTCCGGACGCTTTGAGGACGATATTCGCCGCATGCGCATGGCCGCCTGGCATGGTGCAGACCACATTATGGTCATTCGCACAGCCGGTCAAAGCCATTACGATGGATTAATCGAAGGTTCCCCCGAGGGAATCGGCGGCGTGCCCATCACCCGCAAGCAGCTGCGCGCTTCACGCAAGGCCCTGGATATAATTGAAGACGAAGTTGGCCGCCCCATTAACTTCCACTCTTATGTCAGCGGCGTTGCAGGCCCCGACATTGCCGTCCTCTTCGCTGAAGAAGGAGTAAACGGGGCTCACCAGGACCCCCAATACAATGTCCTGTACCGCAATGTCAACATGGTCCGTTCTTTTGTCGATGCTGCTGAAGCTAAAAAACTCATGGCCAGCGTAAACATGCTTCAGATTGACGGCGCCCACAATGCCAACGCCACCGCCAGGGAAGCATGGAAGGTCATGCCCGAACTCTTGGTGCAGCATGGCATTAACTGTGCTTTTTCCCTCAAGGCAGGCATGAAGAAGGAATATATCAGCCTCTCAACCGTTCCGCCAACGGCTACGCCGGCACCGGAGATTTACCTGGACCTTCCCTATGCCGTCGCCTTGCGGGAGCTGTTCCAGGGCTTCAAGATGCGGGCCCAGATGAACTCTAAGTACATGGAAGCAGATCCCCGGGAGGCAACCGTCAACCATACCATGAACCTGTTGATCTCCCGCCTGACCAGCGTCGACATCCAAAGTACCATTACCCCCGACGAAGGCCGCAATATCCCCTGGCACTACAACAACATAGCTGCCACCAACACTGCCAAGCAGATGCTCATCGGCCTCGACGGCATCATGGATTTAGTCGAGCTGAAAAAAGAAGGCCCCCTGCGGGAAAAGGTCCGGGAGCTGAAAGAACGGGCAATCCTCTTCCTGGAAGAGATTATCGCAGTCGGCGGCTACTTCAAGGCTGTGGAAGCAGGCTTCTTTGTCGATTCCGCCCAATATCCTGCCCGCAATTACGATGGCATCGTTCGCCACATTGACGGCGGCGTCGCCAAGGATTCCGTCCTCCTCCGGGATAAGGATTACATGGCCCCGGTATGTGAGCACTATGGCAACAACAATCTGCCCGCAAGCATCAATAAGGCCTGTGACCTCATCGACGGCTGCACCCTGTGTCATCCAGAAAAAATCATCTACATCGACGAGCTGGATGAAGAGGACAACGCCGCCAAGCGCCTTGAGGCTATGGCAGAGCATCGGGAAAAAGGCCTCCTCCGCCCCGAAGTTGAGTGGTATGCAGATGGCGTCATCAGCATGCAGCTCTTCTATCCCACCAGCGCCCGGGTGGCTGAGTATGCCGCTTTGGCCCTGGCAGAGAAGATGGGCATTGAAGAGGCAGAGGTCATCAACCGCCTGCCCATGCATCCTGCTGAGGGGACCTTCCTGGAATTAAAGGGCAAGGTGAATATCGATATCGATCCTGCCGCGCTGGATATTCCTGAAGAAGTACCCCTTCTCTCCGAGGAGGAAATTCGTGCCGACATCAAGGCCAAGCCCATGGCCATTGTGGCGGCAACTGTCGGCGAAGACGAACACTCCGTCGGGATGAGAGAAATCATCGACATCAAACACGGAGGCATCGAAGGCTATGGCATCACTTGCCACTACCTGGGCACTTCTGTTTCTATCGAAAAGGTAGTGGACGCCGCCATCGAAACCGCTGCCGATGCCATTCTTATCAGTACCATTATCACCCATGCCGATATTCACCGCATCAACATGCGCAAACTCCACGAACTGTGCAAGGAAAAGGGCATTCGGGATAAAGTCATCCTCGTTGCCGGAGGTACCCAGGTTACCAATGACATTGCCGTGGAAGAAGGCATGGATGCCGGCTTTGGCCGGGGAACTCACGGCCACGCCGTTGCAAGCTTCCTGGTGGAAAAACGCCGCAGCCTGAAATAAGAAGGTGTAGGATTGAAACTGGAGATAATTGTGGCGGAAATTGGCAGCACGACTACGGTGGTCAGCGGCTTTTCCGATTTGGACGCTGCCCCGCGGCTGGTTGGCCAGGGTCAGGGTCCTACCACAGTTGAAGCCGGGGATGTTCGCCAGGGCCTGAAGCTGGCCCTGGCGGACCTTCGCGCCAATCTGGGATGCGACCACTTGGAATGGCAGCACATATACGCCTGCAGCAGTGCTGCCGGTGGCCTCAAGATGACCGTTCACGGTCTCGTCTACGACATGACCGCCCGGGCGGCCCGGGAAGCAGCCCTGGGAGCCGGAGCCGTTTTGCACCAAGTTACCGCCGGGGAAATTTCCCCTCACGATCTTGAAAAGACCCGACAGATATCCCCCAACATCATTTTGCTGGCGGGGGGAGTAGACTATGGCGAGCGCAACATTATTCTCGACAATGCGCGCAAACTGGCCACACTGGACTTGCCCATTCCCTTGATTTACGCCGGCAATGTGGCAATCCAGGCGGAGATAGCGGACATTTTTGCCGGCACCCGCTTTCTCCTGAATACTGTGGAAAATGTCTATCCACGTATTGATGAACTCAATATTGAACCCACCCGCAAGGCCATTCAGCAAGCCTTTGAGGAACATATTATTCACGCCCCGGGAATGAGCAAGATTCGGGAAGTGGTAGATGGCCCCATTCAACCGGTTCCGGGCGCAGTGCTCAACGCAGCCATTACTCTCTATGGCCGGTTGGGGGATTTGCTGGTCTTTGATGTGGGAGGGGCGACGACGGATTTGCATTCCGTCACCCCTGGTTCCGAGGAAGTCAATGCCATCCTCATCAGCCCCGAGCCCCTGGCAAAGCGGACTGTGGAGGGAGACTTGGGAGTCTACGTCAATGCTGCCAACCTCATTGATTTGGTCGGCCGGGAAAATC
>JAAYHI010000102.1 GCA_012727415.1 Bacillota bacterium | reverse complement strand
TAGCCCACTCCTTATCATACGGTCAACCCCCATAAAAGCTTTCTTCTCACTTTTATGGTAACCGTTGGTTTGGTGTGGGTCAATTTCTTCCCGGCGTTATAGGTCAATTATATCCCGGCGTTTACATAAAAAATAAGCAGTTTTAAAAAACTGATTTTTGGCGTGCTGATTTCTTCTATCGTTTAATACCATGACCCCGCGTTATACGCTATTATCCTTAGTCTGCTTTTGACCATTGGCCGGCGGTTGGGTCATACCATAAGATAAGCAGGGGAAGTGCTGCAGTTGCAGATTCCCCTGCTTTGCCTTTGTTTAGCCTCTATTATGCTGTCTTTATTGCCCAAATATCAGCCATTCAGAACCGTCCCCAGTGGCTGGTTTTTAGGGGTAGATGCGGTTTAGCAGCCGCGGGAAGGGAATGGCCTCCCGGAGGTGGCTGAGGCCGCATATCCAGGAGATAAAGCGTTCCAGGCCGATGCCGAAACCTGAATGCGGGACGCTGCCGTAGCGGCGCAGGTCGAGATACCATTCGAAAGCTTCCTGGGGAAGCTTATGCTCTTGAATGCGTCTTAGCAGCAGATTCAAATCGTCTATGCGCTGACTGCCGCCGATGATTTCGCCGTAACCCTCAGGGGCCAGCAAATCTGCTGCCAGGACGACCTCCGGGCGTTCCGGCACAGGTTTCATGTAAAAGGCTTTGATGGCAGCAGGAAAATGTTCAATAAACACAGGACCGTCATGCAAGTTTGCCAGGGCTGTTTCATCGGGGGCGCCGAAGTCATCCCCCCACTGGATTTCGTGGCCCTGACTTTGCAGGTACTCGATGGCCGCGTCATAAGACATTTTTGCGAAAGGCCTGGCCAGAACAGCTTCTAATTTGGCGGTATCCCTTTCCAGGAGCTTGAGGTCCGCGGGGTGTTTTTCCAGAACGGCTTTGACCACATACTTGACCATCGCTTCCTGCATGGCCATATTTTCCTCATGATCGACAAAGGCCATTTCCGGCTCCATCATCCAGAACTCGATGAGGTGGCGGCGGGTCTTGGACTTTTCTGCCCGGAAAGTCGGGCCAAAGCAATAAACCCTGCCCAAGGCCATGGCGGCAGCTTCCATATAGAGCTGGCCGCTTTGGGAGAGATAGGCTTTGTCCCCGAAATACTCCGTCTCAAACAGGGTGGTAGTCCCTTCACAGGCGGCGGGGGTCATGATGGGGGCGTCAATCAGGGTGAAGCCCTCGCTGTCCAGCCAGTCCCGCAATGCTTTGACAATTGTATTGCGGATGTGCATAATGGCCACCTGGCGGGGTGTGCGCAGCCACAGATGGCGGTGGTCCAGAAGGAAATCCACCCCATGCTCCTTGAGGCTGATGGGGTAATCTTCTGCCTGGTGGATGACGGCAATTGATTCCACCGCCAGCTCGTAACCCAGGGGAGAGCGTTTATCTTCTCTTACCGTGCCGGTGACCTCCAGCGAAGACTCCTGGGTGATGCCCGCTGCCAGTTCCCAGTCCTGGGCGGAGACTTCAGACTGGACCATTACAGCCTGAATAAAGCCGGTGCCATCCCTGATAATTAAAAACTGTATCTTGCCGCTGGAGCGCCGGTTATACAGCCAGCCCTTCAGGGTAACTTTATCATCTTTATACTGTCCTATATCTTTGATTAAGACTGTTGACACTTTAACTGCCTCCTTGATCGTCAAAAGGTGAAGTCCCTGGCGCTGACTCTGCCAGAGAATCAGTGTAGGGATCAGTGAAAAGCATATGGTTATCCAGGAATTTGAGCTTGGTAATCCCCGTCTTGCCTGTTCTGTTCTTGGCCACAATTACATCAACTACGTTGAGGGCATCATTGGCCAGCGCTTCTTCATAGGCGGCAGCACTTTGCCGGGAATGGTTGTACAGGAAGATGACCATGTCGGCGAACTCCTCAATATTGCCGCTTTCCCGCAGGTCGGAGAGCTGCGGCCGCCTGTCAGCCCGCTGGCTGTAACTGCGGTTGATTTGTGAGATCAGCAGGATGGGGACATTTAATTCCGAAGCCAGGTTGCGGAGTTGCAGGACCACGTCGCCAGTGGCCCGGGCGGTGGAGATATTATTACTTGCCTCCAGCTGAATTGTCTGAAGGTAATCTACCACCACCAATCCAAGGGAGCCCAGCTCGGCGCGCATGCGCCGCAAACGAGCCCTGATTTGAGTTACTGTAAGCCCCCGCTCATCGCTGATTAACAAAGGCTTATTGTAGAGGTTATTGATATTGGTCTGGAATTTTAACAGCTCTTCCTCAGTCAGGTTGCCCTGGCTGTAGCGAAAGCCGTCCACCTCCAGTTCGGAGATGATCAGGCGGTCCATGATTTCTTCTGCACTCATCTCCAGGCTGACGATTGCCACCGGCACCGCCGGGTCGCGGCTGAGAACATTGCGGGCAATGTTCAGGGCCATAGCCGATTTACCTGTGGAGGTAGAGGCAGCGAGGACAATTAAGTGTTTATTTTGAAACCCGCCGATGATATTGTCCAGACAAAAGTAGCCAGTGAGCAATCCCCGGGGGGCAATGCCTTCGGCCCGTCGCAAGTATTCTTCCCAGCGATTGGCCAATAAATCATTCATGCGGTGAACCGGGGTTGTTGTACTGGCATCGGTGGCACTGAATACCAGGTCTTGAGCCCTGGCCTGGATGCGGTCGAAATTATCTTCCCTGTTGTGGGAAATCGATTCCGCAATCTCCAGGGCAGCTGTCAGCAACTTGCGCTGGTAGTAAAAGTCGAGGAGGTTTTTCCACATGGCTTCCAGCTCAAGGTCATCGGAAGTGCCTACACCCAAGTCAGCGATCTTTGCTTCCACATTGTCCAGGCGGCCATTGGCCTTGAGGGCCATGTATAAATCCGTCTGGGTAAAGGAGCCTGTACTCTGGTAGATGCTGAGCATGGACTCGAAAATTATCCTGTGCTCAAGAATATAGAAGCAGTCGCCGTTTAGTTTATCTGCTGCAATGTCGAGGAACTTGGGTTGCGCCAGGATGCTGGCCAGCATCCGCCTTTCCAGGACGGTATCATGGGGAAACCAATAGCTGGCCTTGCCTCCTCCTAAATCCAGGAACTGGCGAATGCTGCCCTGGGAATGGTTCCATTTGGCAGCGAGCTCATGAATTATATCTTCAACAACCAATATGTTGTCTATCGTCTTCATGTAGTCCCGAACCAGGGTGTACTGCTTTTCGGCATCGGCTTCAGTAGCCAGGATCTGGCGCACGGCGAAGATGTCTACCGAAAAGGCATTGTCGATAGTCTTTCGGACACCTTCCTCGCCGGAGGTCAGGAGCACGTCATTCAAGTCCTTGCAGCCCTCGGGAGGGGGTGCCACCTGGATGTGCAGGCTGGGATCCCTGGCCCGCAGCAAATCCCGGTTGGCGAGGACACTGCGTATTCCAGTTTCATCATTGTCGGGCACCAGGATGACCTTTTTGCCCTTGCAGACCTTGGTAATGAGGCTGGCCTGATCTTCCGTCAGGGTGTCCTTGCAAATGGCGACAGAATTTTTATAGCCGCTTTGCCAGGCGCTGAGGACATCAAAATACCCTTCCAGTACCAGGAGGGAGCTGCCCGCGTGCTTCCGGGCATTATCCAGGTTGTACAAGATACGTCCCTTATTGAACACTTCGTCATTCTTGGAGTTCTTGTACTTGGGCCCCTGGCCGGGTTCCAAAAACCTTCTGCTGAATCCCACCGTCTTGCCATAGCCGTCTTTTAAGGGGATGACGATGCTGTTTTCCGAGGCGTCGTAGCCAATGTCAAAAGCATCAATAGTCTCTTGGCTAAAGCCGCGGCTTTTGAGATATTCCCGGGCAAGGCCGGCACTGAGCAACTGCTTCTGGGAAGCCAGCACCGCCCGCTCATTGGTCTTTATCCGCTCCCGCCGGGCCTTTGCCTGGGGGGTGTCTTCTGCTTTTATATCTATGCCTGCATATTGAGCGAGGAAATTAATCGCTTCAAAGAAATCATAGTTATAATGGGCTTTGACGAATTCAATTATACTGCCTCCGCTCTTACAGCCAAAGCAATAATAGCTTTGGGTATCGGGGTAGACAGTCAGGGAGGGCGTACTGCTGTCAGGATGAAGCACACAAATGCCCTGGTGGATGCGGCCGGTTTTTTTCAGCTGGGTATACTGGCCGATAAACTTCACCAGGTCGATTTTGTTTTTTAATTCGTCAACAACTTGCTGGTAATCCATCCCTTCCCCTCCTCTATAGGATCATGCGCAGATTGCCCTTAAGCTCCAAGATGTTGGAACACATTTCCCCCAACCGCCACACAATCCGTTCCCCATATAAATCCGTCTGAAAGCGGCGGACCAGTTCCGGAAGGGTAAAGTTGGAAGTCACCACCAGGGGCTTGAGATTGCGGTAGCGGTAATCAATTATTTGCGCCAGGTTCTTGAGGGAGAATTCCGTGGGCTTCTCCAGCCCCAGGTCGTCCAGCAGCAGCAGATCGACATTTTTGACCTCATCCACCAGCTGCTGTTCCGACTGCTCCGCCTCCCGGTTAAAGGTGGCCCGCAGGGAATCGAGAAAATCTGCATAGACCAGGTAGCGTACTGACATATGTTCAAGGAGATAGTTGGCTATACAGCCCAAGAGAAAGGATTTTCCCGAGCCGGTGGTGCCATGTATAAACAACCCCTGGCCAGAATCCCTTTTTAGGTGCTCGCAAAACCTTTGCACATAGGCATAATTCTGTTTCGCCTGCTCGCGAAATTCCGGCTGGTAGAGGTCAAAATTTGCAGCGGCAAAAGTGGCATTGGCGATGCGCGAAGGTAAATTGGCATGTTTGCGATACAGCCGGATCCGCTTCTCCTGGGCACAGGGGCAGGCAAAGTACAAGCCCTCTTTACTAATCATGCCGGTATCCTGACAAAGTTCACAGTTCCACCTTGGCTGCAGGGATAAGGGATCAATATTGTATTCCTTGAGCAGGGACCGCCTTTCTGCCATCAGCTCGTCCAGGCGGGTTTCCAGGGCGACAATGCCCTCCTCCAGGGATTCCCCTTTGAACTTGCGGAAAGTCGCGCTGATGATCTGCTTGAGGACATCATCTGCCCGCTCGAAATTTTCTTTCAGCTGAGGATAGCGGGCAAACAGGTTGTCCATATACTTTTTATGTTCTGCAAGAATAATTTTGCGCTCCTCATCCTCCTGGTTGCGGATGTGGGAAAGTTCATCCCTCATTGACCTCATCCTCCAGACCTTTCATCGTCTTGCGCTGCACCAGCTTCTCCAGGTCAGATATTTTATGTTCATGGGTAAATCCCTTTTTCCGTGTTTCTCCTTGCGTTTTACGGTTTTTTCCTTCAAGCCAGTCATCGATAAAGCCCAGGGTTGGCGCGCCCTTGCCCTGGTAATCGCCGGAAAGGATTGCCTCTCTCACCAGGGAGGCAAGTTGCGCCGGGCTTTCCACCTGGGCGGCCCATTTATCAATTACTTCTTTTTCTGCCGGGGTCAAGGTATTGTACCCCCGTCCCAGCTCTTTTTCCACCGCCCGGTGGAATTGGCAACGGGCTTGAAATTCCTTGTCCAGGCGAAGGAGGTCCTCGTAGGATTTTATCCCCTGGGTAACCCATTGACTCACTATTTTGTCGGTGTAGCGGCTGGGACAGCCTCCCTTGATACCGTCCATATCGATTTTGTGCTTGGTTCTTTCCAGCAGCTCTTCCAGCAGGCGCTGGTCTTGAATCTGGGAAAACCAATCGTCAAAGCGATCCCGCAATTGGCGGCTGGGGCGGAAATTGCACTCGGTAATGAATCTGGTGGCAAACTCATCTGCTACTTGCGGCGTGAGCTGGTTAGCATCGGAATTGGCAGCGGCAACCTCAACCTGGCTGGGAGCCTGTCCTCTTTTCAGGTGAAAGGTTTCCAACAAAGTAACAAACCTGCGCTCCTGCTCATAGGCAAAGGCATTGCTGTTGATCTTCTCCTGCAAGTCGGCCATGGTTGGAAGAATTATGATGAATTCCCTGTTGTCCTTAAGCAACAAGCCATACTTGACAAGGGTGTTCAGGGCTAACTTAAAGCTCCTCTGGGTGATATTCATCTGCTGCTGAATGTCGCTTTCGGTAAAGCTATGGCCGTTGACGACAGCATGGTAGAGATTAATCCACACAGCCATGGCCTCAAAGCCAATTATCGGCTGATAGATCTCGATCAGTTCTGGTGGAATTGTCGTCAGCTGAATGCTGCCTTGAAGGGAAATTTTCAGGGCCTATTCACCTCCAGGATCGAGAAAGTAAGCGGCAATGCCTTCATACAGTGCTATTGCTGCCCGGCCCGCAAAGTCAGGGGCGGCCAGCATTGCTTCTTCCTCCTTATTGCTGATAAAAAGAATCTCCGCCAGAACAGCTGGCGCATCCACCTGCAATACCGCATCGTTCTTCCGCTTTATGCCCCGATTATAGCGCTGTAATTCCCTGATAAGCTCATCCTGGACCGCCTTTGCCGCTCTTTTGCTGTGATAGGCGTTCAGGGAGTTGGGATTATAATAGGTTTCAATGCCGTAGGCAAATCTGTCAGACCAGGAGTTATTGTGCACAGAAATAAAGAAGTCAGGAGAATATTCGCTGACCAGCTCATAGCGCTTCCAGAGATCGGGGCCAATATGTCTGCCCGGTTGGAGGGTCGTGTCGACGATGGTGTCGGTCGAGCGAGTCATAAAGACCTCGGCCCCGGCCTGTTCCAACATTGCTTTCAATTCAAGGGCGATGGCCAGGGTAACGGTTTTTTCCTCGAGGCGGAGGTATTGTCCTATCGCCCCGGGGTCATGGCCCCCATGGCCGGGGTCAATGGCAATGCGTTTTCCCGCCAGGCCCGCGTCCAGCCACTTAATGGCATAGCCGGTTTCAGTTTTCATGAAGTAAAAAACAGGAGGCAGCTTGTCCAGCTCCAGCTCGACAACTACCCTCCCCCCTTGCCTGCGAAAACCAATGTGCTGGTCCAAGGGCTGTTCCTCAGCCGGGAAGGCAGCGGAAGCGTCGGCGTGGGACAAGGTCAGTTCCAATATGTTGTTCTGCACCCGCCAGGAGTCATCTTCGCCAATGGGAACATTTATATATATCCGAAGATGCCGCTGCCGATGTATCGAAATCAGGGGCAGCGCTGTATTTGCCGCCTTGCTGTTAAGTATGGCAGGGGCATCAGCTTGCTTGCCCATACTGAATGCCATGGCAACAGACAGCCCCATACAGACCAAGGCGAAAGTTAAAAAAAAGGTACGCCTTTTTTTCCTCTTTTTTTTCTTAGAGTAGCGCATATAGTACACCTATTATCACATCCCATACATCATTCTACCATAGATGTCTGCAAAAAAGAATTGCTGCGCAACCGGCCGTGCCATTGTATTATTACCGCGAGGCCTGTTCTTCCTCCACGATTTTTACCCCTGCACTGGCGCCAAATCTCGTCGCCCCGGCTGCCATCATTTCCACAGCAGTCTGGTAGCTGGAAACGCCACCCGAGGCCTTGATGCCAAAGTCAGGGCCTACGGCTTCCCGGATAATCCTGATATCTTCCACTTTGGCGCCGCTGGGGGCATAGCCGGTGGAAGTCTTGACAAAGTCGGCCCCCGCCGCCTTGACAATTTTACTGGCGGCGGCAATCTGCTCAGGGCTCAAATAGGCGGTCTCGATGATTACCTTGACAATTGCCCGGCCTTTAACAGCTTCAACTACAGCCTCAATGTCCTCCTGAACTGCCGCCAGGTTCCCCGACAGCATCTCCCCGATATTCATCACCATGTCCACCTCAGTGGCACCGTCGGCAACAGCCTGGGCGGCTTCAAAGGCCTTGGTCTCTGGCTTTGTTGCCCCAAAGGGAAAGCCGATAACAGTTGTAACTCCCACTCCTGACCCCGCCAGCAACGAGGCGCATAGTTTAACAAAGACGGGCTGAATGCAGATGGAAGCAAATTTATATTCCAGGGCCTCCCTGCACATGTTTTCAATATCTGCCGCCACTGCAGTGGGCTTTAAGAGAGTATAGTCGATATATTTCGCAATACTTGTCACTGGTTTCAACCCCTTTTTCTATTTTTAAAAAATGGAAACATACCGGAAACCTTTAGCTTACTTCCTTTATTCGTCTTGCTGCGAGAGAAATCCTTTTGGAAATTTATTTTCTTTGGGGTCGCAAATACTAATAAGGGACATTTGTTTTTGCAAAAATTTCTTAACAGACCTTGGACTCAATCTCTTATATGGCCAGCAGCACCACATTTCTAATAACATAGTCTGCTTCCCGGCAGCAAAAAATATATGCAGGGAGGTGAGACTTTGGCGAGAAACAATCGCAGCAAAAATCTTATTGATCCTAAGCTTCTTGATCAATTTAAATATGAGATTGCAGACGAACTTGGCCTTAGCAATAAAATCAACACTCAGGGCTGGGCGAATATGACCACCCGGGAAGTTGGCCAAATCGGGGGAAGAATCGGCGGCAATATGGTTAAGATAATGATTAGAAATGCGCAAAAGATGATGGCGGAGAATAGCAACCTTTAACAACTGTAAAGACGCCACTGGCGTCTTTTTTAGTATATCTGGATTTCGGGGTTACAATATAGTAATATTAAGGGCGAAGGAGGGAATAAAGATATTATGACTACGGAAAGTCCTGTCCCAAAAACTAAATCGCCAGATACAGCTCAAAAGGCACTAAAAATCCTCATAAAAGTATTAAAGGTCGCTTGGATTCCTGCCCTTTTAATCCTTGCTCTTGTTATTGGCCTCGCTTTAGGCTACGAATTTATTACAAAAACTCCAGGCACCAATATCTTTAACAAGGAGATTTGGCAGAGGTTTTTCGAACAGCTCCGAGCCTTAAAAGGTCCCCCTGTCAACTAAGAATACTCGGCATAATTTTAGAATCGCCCTTCGATTAATTACCGGAGGTTGTTAAATGGCGACTTACCTTGCCGACCTGCTGTCTCTGTTGGAGGTTTTCGAACCCATACCTCCCATTCCAAAATTAAAAATCACCGGCATCAGCGACAACTCATCCCAGGTAAAGCCGGGCAACATCTTCGTGGCAATAAAAGGGTATGAGTTTGACGGTCACGATTACATTGGCCAAGCTATAGCACAGGGAGCCGCAGCTGTTATCGCCGAAAGGCGAGTAACTGCTGAGGTTCCCCTTTTTATTGTCCCTGATTCCCGCATAGCCCTGGCCAAACTCAGCAATGCCTGGTTTGGCTATCCCGGAAAAAACATGAAAATTATCGGGGTAACAGCTTCCAATGGAAAAACTACCACTTCTTTTATGATTGACAGCGTTCTTTCCAGGCATTATCCTGTAACAGGGCTTATTGGCACTGTCGTCGTCAAAGACGGCCGTGTCACTCAAGGAGCAGGCTTGACAACCCCTAACTCCCGAGAACTGTTTGAGATTCTCGCCAGAATGCGGGACAATGGCTGTTCCCACGTGACTATGGAAGTGTCATCAGCTGGCCTGGAACTGCATCGCGTCCATGGCATCGATTTTAATATTGTCACCTTTAACAATGTCACCCGCGAGCATATCGATTTCCACGGCAGCTTTGAAAAGTACTGGCAGCACAAGACAAAGCTGGTGAAAAACCTTTCTCCTGCTTCCACGGCAATTCTCAATGGCGATGAGCCCTTAATCCTGGAACTGTGTCACCAAACCCAGGCAGATTACATTACTTACAGCCTCAAGGGCAATCCCGCCCACATTCAGGTTGAGGATATTGATCTAAGTACTGGTTCCGGCAGCTTTCGCTATATAATTCCTGAACCTGTCGTTTCCCGTAACTTTACCCTCTCCCCCTGTAATTTGGCATTTAAGCTCAAGGTTCTTGGCCTGCACAACATTTACAACGC
>JAAYHI010000101.1 GCA_012727415.1 Bacillota bacterium | reverse complement strand
GCTTTTAGCTCTGACACTGTGCCGTCTTCGACAATTCTGCCCTTGTTGATTATTACCAGGCGGTCACAGAGTTTCTCCACTTCAGCCATGCTGTGGCTGGAAAAGATAATTGCTTTTTCTTCCTGTTTACAATGAAGGATAAAGTCCTGAACGATTCTGGCGGCAGATACGTCTAAACCAGCTGTTGGTTCGTCGAAGAGCATGACAGTGGGCTGGTGCACAATGGAACGGGCGATGGCGACCTTTTGCTTCATGCCCCTGGAGAACTTGCCGACACGGCGGTCGATATATTCCTCCATGTCCAGTAACCGGATAAGCTTGTCTACACTTGCATCAGTTTCGGCCCTTGTCATGCCGTTGAGGGCGGCGAAATACTCGATATTCTCCCTGCCGGTGAGCCGGTCATACAGGCCTACTTCGCCGCCAAAGAGGATGCCGATCTCTCCCCGCACCTTTCCGGGCTGGTTAAGGATGTCATAGCCGCCAATGGCAGCTGTGCCTCCAGTGGGTTTTAACATTGTTGCCAGCATGCGCAGAGTGGTGGTTTTGCCGGCGCCATTCTCTCCCACCAGGCCGACGATCTCTCCCTTGGCTACATGGAAGCTAATGACGTCTACGGCAAGAACCTTCTTAAATCTCTTGCTCAATTCCATGATTTCAATCATGGGCATACACTCCCTTATCTAGTTGGTGCACACTTATTTTTTATTTTAGCATTTCTTTGCTGCCAGGTATACCCAGGGAGGCTATTTTGGGGGCGACAGTTTGTGCTTGGCGGCGTAGGCCAACAGCCCCTGATACAGCTTAATTAAAACTTCATCGCTGTAGCTGTTGTACAAAGAGACCTTGGCAGAATGGGAGTTGCCCTCTATAAACCACAATCTACCCTGGGTGTCAAGGCCAAAGTCTATTCCCAACTCGCCGCTTTCACCAAAACAATCTTCCAGGGCCACATAGGTCTTTGTTAAAAATTCCTCTGCCCGTTCCCGGAATTCTTTATACTCCACCAGGGAGTACTGAGCGCAAAAATCCTCCAGGGACATGCTGCTGGAATGAGTGGTAATCGGTGACCCGGGCAGCCCTATGCGCACTGGAATGCCAATCAATTTTGGCAGTTCACTGCCATCCCGGTACAGCTCTGCCCGGAAATCTACATTGCAGCCCCCCACCTGGATGAGATCAATTTCCTTTTGGGCAATAACTTTGCTTTGGTCAAAAAACGCCCTTATCTCCTGGCGCAAGGCCCCCCAGTGCAGTTTCCCGGTCTTTAAGCCTCCGTCATACCGGGTGAAGTAATACTCACCTGTATTGATTTTTTCCACCCGCATCACCAGTTTACCGCGACCGCTGAGACAGGCCTTTAAATACAGGACATGGTGAAGCTCAAGGAGCGAGGCGATGTCGTCCAGGGTGCGAATGGGCCAGGTGGGAGGTACATATTGCCTTAAGCCAGGCTGAGCGGCCAGGCATTTGTACATTTCCCATTTGTCCATGCGCAAGGGATAATTAATGAAGACAGTTCCCTGTCTTTCCAGCTGCAGGAAAAAGTCTGCCAACAGCTTTCTGGTGCGGCTGGAATAACTGCTGCGCAGATATATTGCCTGGGGGTAGGGGGAAACCCGCCGCACCCAGGTATCGCCATGCAATGACCAGCCCTCTATCTTCCTTTTCCTCAGGTCAATACCGTCTATAGAGAAAAAGATCAAGGCTGTGCCGACAACCTTGCTGGCGGCTAGTAACAGCGATAAAGACCTGGAGACCTCATTTTCCCGCAAACGCCTGACGCGAACCGGGCTAATTAGTACGCCCACAAGAAAGTTTCCAGCCATACTGCCACCTCCCGGCCCTTTCAGTATATGCCGGAGGCAGTATCCCTGAGACGTACACAAACAACACCTGCAAGGGCAGGTGTTGCCAGCTTAACGTTTGGAGAATTGTGGTGCCCGCCGGGCGGCTTTGAGGCCGTACTTTTTCCGCTCTTTCATCCGCGGATCCCGGGTCAGGTAGCCGGCTTTCTTCAGGATGGGGCGAAGTTCGCCGTCGACTTTCAGCAGGGCCCGGGCTATGCCGTGGCGAATTGCGCCTGCCTGACCGCTGACCCCGCCGCCATGGACATTGACCAGGACATCAAATTTGCCTTGGGTCTGAGTGGCTACCAAGGGTTGGGCAACTATGAGCTTGAGAGTCTCAAGGCCGCCAAAGTAGTCATCGATGTCCCGCTTATTGATGGTTATCCTGCCGTCGCCAGGAACCATGCGGACGCGGGCAATTGCTTTTTTCCTGCGGCCCGTTCCGTAATACTGCAACTTAGCCATTATCGCTTCCCCCTTTCCTTAACCTCTGAGTTCCCATTTTTCAGGCTGCTGGGCAGCGTGTTCGTGCTCAGGACCTGCATAGACCCGGAGCTTTTTGAGCATGGCCCTACCCAGCTTGTTATGGGGGAGCATGCCTTTTACAGCAAGATAAACGGCTTCAGTAGGTTTCTTTTCCATTAAGGTGGCAAAGTTGACAGCCCTGAGGCCGCCGGGATAGCCCGAGTATCTGTAGTATAATTTGTCCTGGGCTTTGTTGCCGCTTACAACCACCTTGGAGGCGTTAATTATAACTACATGATCCCCGGAATCTACATGGGGGGTATATGTGGGCTTGTGTTTTCCCCGCAAAAGAGCAGCGACTTCACTGGCCAGGCGGCCAAGGGTTTTGCCCTCGGCATCAATAAGCAGCCACTTGCGCTTAATCTCAGCGGGTTTGGCCATATACGTGGATTGCATTTAATATCCTCCTTGCAAAGATACTGTTATATCCGGGGCTCGGATTAACATTATCCTGAATTATTCTATTACAGCCGTTGATAACTGTCAAGAGACGGGCGGTAAAGAACCCTTTGCAGAAACAGGCCCCTTGCCGGGGCGGTAGGGCCTGCGGCACAGCGGTCCCGGGCAGATATGATTGTACCCATGTGTTCAGGGGGGTATTTCCACATGCCAAATTCCACCAAGGTTCCCGCCACAATGCGAACCATATTGTATAAAAACCCGTCGCCGATACAGGTTATGACCAGCCAGTCCTTGTGCTTGCGGCAAAACAGGTGGCGCAGGGTGCGCACTGTATTGACAACTGCTGAACCTGCAGCCTGAAAGCTTGCAAAGTCGTGGGTGCCGAGCAGATAGCTGGCGGCCTTGTTCATGGCTGCAAGGTCCAATTCCCGGGAAATATGCCAGCAGTACTTGCCGCCGATGGCAGGGGCCTGGCGGCGGTGAAAGATATAGTAACTGTAAATTTTCCCCTTGGCCCAGGTAACGGGATTAAAATCCCCGGGGACGAGACAGGCTTTTGACACTCTAATATCCCCTGGCAGGTGCCAGTTGAGGGCAGAGGGCAATTTGTCGGCCGGAAAGGGGCGCGGCGAGTCAAAGGCGACGACTTGCCCCCGGGCATGGACACCGGCATCGGTACGGCTTGCACCCCTCACCCTGACAGTTTCGCCGAAGAGATTGTGGCAGGCCATTTCTATTTGCCGTTGTACGGTATCGGCATTCTCCTGGTACTGCCAACCTGCATAGGCAGTACCGTCATACTCAAGGGTCAAGGCAACTTTGCTTAAAATTTCAGCCATAACAATACCGCCACTGTACCGGCAAAGGCCACCAGGGTGAACCAGTCCTTGCCGGTAATTTTGTGCACCCTCATCTTTGTCCTTCCCTTTCCCCCCCGATAACATCTTGCTTCCATTGCCAGGGCCAGATCGTCAGCCCGGCGAAAGGCGCTGATAAACAGGGGCACCAAAAGGGGAATCATAGATTTCGCCCTTTGGATAAGGTTGCCGCTTTCAAAATCTGCTCCCCTGGCCATCTGGGCCTTCATAATCTTTTCTGCTTCTTCAAGAAGAGTGGGAATAAAGCGCAGAGCAATTGTCATCATCATGGCCAGCTCGTGGGCAGGCACCCCGATGGGCTTTAGGGGACTTAAAAGCCCTTCAATGGCGTCGGTAAGGGCAATGGGAGAGGTGGTAAGGGTGAGCAAGGAAGAAGTCATCACCAGCAAGACCAAGCGCCAGGCCATCATCAGACCGGAAATGACTCCCTGGGATTCAATGGAGATTTTTCTCCATTGAAAGAGGACTGTGCCTCCTTTGGTGAGGAAAATATGGAGCACAAGGGTAAAGGCCAAAATGAAGTATAAGGGCTTAAGTCCCCGCAGCAATAACTTATAAGGCAGCCTGGAAGTAATGATTACTGCCAGGGTAAACAGAGACATTGCCAGGTAGCCCCGGTAGGTGTTGAAGAGGAATAAGGAGATAACATAAATAGCAATCAGGCCGATTTTGATCCGGGGTTCCAGGCGATGAAAGAACGAGTCCCCGGGATAATACTGGCCTATGGCAGCTGCTTTAAACATTTCCCTTACCTCCCCTTAGCCAGCGGCCAATGGCTGCCCGCGCCTCCTCCAGGTCAAGAATGTCGGCGGGGAGATCTATTCCCCTGGCCCTGAGTGCAAGGAGGAGCTGGGTGAGGGGAGGGACATCGAGGCCGATGCGGCGCAATTTCTCTCCCTGGCTGAAAATTTCGCCGGGAGAACCCTGGGCAGCGATCTTCCCCTTATCCATGACGAGGATGCGATTGACCATGGCTGCGATGTCATCCATGCTGTGGGAGACAATAATCAGGGTAATGCCCCGCTCCTTCTGCACACGGCGCAGGTGTTCCAGAAGATCTTTCCGGGTATGGGGATCAAGGCCGGCAGTGGGCTCATCCAGGATGAGGACTTCCGGTTCCATGGCGAGAACGCCGGCAATGGCCACGCGGCGCATCTGGCCGCCGCTGAGCTCAAAGGGTGAGCGATCCTTAAACCTCTGGTAATCAATGCCTACAGCTGAAAGTGCCTGTTCCACCCGCTGCTGAATTTCCTCCCTAGGCAGGCCTATGTTTTTTAAGCCAAAGGCGACATCCAGGGCGACATTTTCTTCAAAGAGTTGGTGCTCGGGATATTGAAATACTAAACCCACCTTCTGGCGCAAGGGACGGAGATTGACGCCCTTTGTCACCTCAATGCCCTGGACATGGAGAGTACCGGCGGTGGGTTTTAATAAACCGTTAAAATGCTGAACCAGTGTAGATTTGCCGGAACCAGTGTGGCCGATGAGACCTATGACCTCTCCATCCTGGATTTCCAGGTTGACCTGGTCCAGGGCTTTGGTGGTCCAGGGAGTGTCCGGGGAATAGACATGGGTGAGATTAACAGCAATTATGGACATAAGTGGCTCACCATCTCTTCTACCGTCAACACGTCGGGAGGCAAGTTAAAGCCATCCTGGGCAAGGAGTTGCCCCAGGCGAGTGATGACAGGCACGTCCAGGTGCAAGGACTGCAATAGCTCCGTTTGCTGGAACACCTCCCTGGGTGTTCCGAGTACAGCCATGCGGCCATGTTCCATGACCATGACCCGGTGGGCCCTGACAGCCTCCTCCATGTGATGGGTAATCCAGACAACGGTAATTCCCTCTTCGCGATTGAGGCGGGACACTGTGTCCATGACCTCGCGGCGGCCCTGAGGATCCAGCATTGCAGTGGGCTCATCGAGAACCAGGTACTGGGGCCGCATGGCGAGGATGCCGGCAATGGCAATCCGCTGTTTCTGTCCACCTGACAGCAGGTGAGGGGCATGGTGCCGATAGTCCAGCATAGCCACCTGGGACAGAGACTCTTCCACCCGAGAGACGATTTCTGCCGGGGGGATGCCTAAGTTTTCAGGCCCAAAAGCCACGTCTTCCTCGACAATAGTGGCGATGAGCTGGTTGTCGGGATTTTGAAAGACCATGCCGACTTGCTGGCGAATTTGCCAGTATTTATCCGGGTCAGAGGTGGACATGGAATCAACGGAAACCACACCTTTATCAGGGAGGAGGAGGCCGTTTAAGAGTTTGGCAAGGGTAGATTTGCCTGAACCATTGTGGCCAATTATCGCCAGAAATTCTCCTTGTTCAATAGTGAGATTAATGTCGCTGACTGCATGAATTACGTGCTCTTCATCTAACTGATATGAATAGCTGACATCCTGAAGCTGGATCATGGCGATTCCCCCCCCCCTAAAAAAGGACAGGACAAACAGTCAGCTACTCTAAGGTCCCCAACTGCAACCCTGTCCTCAGTTGAATTATACTAATTCCAAAATTGCCTGCGGCGCCCCGTCCCCACGCCGGGGGGAGGCTTTATATATTCTGGTGTAGCCGCCGTCCCGGTCTGCATAGCGGGGGGCAATTTCGTTAAACAACTTGGTGACTACATCTTCTTCCAGCAAGTAGCTCAAGGCCTGGCGGCGGGCATGAAGGCTTCCGTCTTTGCCCAGGGATATCATCTTTTCTACTATGGGCCTGATGGCCTTGGCTTTGGTTTCAGTAGTGGTAATTCTCTCGTTTTTTAAGACCGCCGTAGCCAGCCCTCGCAAAAGGGCTCTGCGCTGGTTGGTGGGACGGCCGAATTTGGAAAGTGCCATGGGACTCCCCTCCTTATTCTTCTTCTTTACGTAAGCTTAAGCCTAGGGCGGCAAGGGTTCGTTTTACTTCCTCCAGGGATTTTTTGCCCAGGTTGCGCACCTTGACCATATCATTTTCGGTCTTTTGGGTGAGCTCGTGAACATAATTAATCCCAGCCCGTTTCAAGCAGTTATAGGATCGGACGGAGAGATCGGTCAACTCCTCAATAGGCATTTCCAGGGTCTTGTCCCTGGCATCCTCTTCTTTTTCAACCATCACTTCTATTTCCTCAGATTTTTTACTGAGATTTTTGAAGAGTTCCAGGTGCTCAATGAGGACTTTTGCCGACAAGCTTATGGCCTCGTCAGGAGTTGTACTGCCGTCAGTCCATACCTCAATGGTTAGCTTGTCATAGTCGGTCACCTGGCCCACCCGGGTGTCTTCAACCTGAAAGTTAACCCTTTTTACCGGGGAGAAGCTCGCATCCACGGGGATGACGCCAATGGGCTGATCCTCAGTTTTGTTTTGCTCTGCCGGGGCATAACCGCGGCCAGAAGCAACAATAATCTCGGCAATTAACTTGCCGCCCTCAGCCAGATTGGCTATTACCTGCTCGGGATTGAGAATTTCGATGTCGGCGTCAGCTGCGACAATATCTGCGCCGGTAACAACCCCTTCCGAAGTGGCTTCAAGTCTTAAAGTCGCCTCTCCATTTTGATGCATCTTAAACCGCAGTTTTTTCAGATTGAGGATAATCTCGGTGGTATCCTCAATGACTCCAGGTATGGTTGAGAACTCATGAAGCACCCCTTCAATCTTCACCCTGGTAACAGCGGCACCAGGCAGAGAAGACAACAATACCCTGCGCAGGGAGTTGCCGAGAGTATTGCCAAACCCTCGTTCCAGGGGCTCAATAGTGAATTGAGCATAGGTATTGTCCTCTGAAGACTTCACACACTCGATGCGAGGCTTTTCAATTTCTAACACATAATACCCTCCCTTTTTACTGCTGTTCAACGAGAGGCCTATCTTGAATAACGCTCGATGATCAGATGTTCTGCAATGGGGATATCATCGATATCTTCGCGCCTTGGCATGGTGACAACCTTAGCGGACAGAGTTTCGACATTTTTCTCCAGCCATGCAGGCGATGTATGCTGGGCGGCTAACTCTCGAATAGCTTTAAACTTTTCTGAACCGGAGCTGCGCTGCCGCACCGTGATTTCATCCCCAACTTTGCATTGGTAGGAGGGAAGATCCACCTTGTTGCCGTTGACGGCAAAATGACCGTGGCGTACAAGCTGCCTTGCTTCCGGCCTTGACGAGGCAAAGCCCAGGCGGAAAACAATATTGTCTAACCGCAATTCTAACAGCTGCAGCAAAATTTCACCGGTAACACCTTTGCGGCGGGCAGCTTCCTTGTAGTAATTGCGGAAAGGCCGCTCGCCAACACCATAGATGCGACGAACCTTTTGCTTTTCCCGGAGCTGCAGTCCATACTCCGACGGGTTGCGCCGACGGGACTGACCATGCTGGCCCGGAGCATAGTTGCGCCGGTCAACTGAGCATTTGGGGGTATAGCAACGTTCTCCTTTGAGAAAGAGCTTCATCCCTTCCCGGCGGCATAAACGACAAACTGGTCCTGTATATCTTGCCATATTATTTACACCTCCAATATCTTACATCCGGCGCCGCTTCGGCGGGCGGCACCCGTTGTGGGGGAAGGGAGTAACATCCTTAATGGTGGTAACTTCCAAGCCCGCAGCCTGTAAAGAACGGACGGCGGCTTCCCGGCCGGAACCCGGCCCCTTTACCATTACTTCCACGCTGCGCATACCATGCTCCATAGCAGCTTTGGCAGCTGCCTCGGCTGCGGTCTGAGCTGCAAAAGGCGTGCTCTTGCGGGAACCCTTAAAGCCGTTGGCGCCTGCTGTGGACCAACTTATTGTATTGCCATTGACATCGCTGATGGTGACAATGGTGTTGTTAAAGGTAGATTGTATATGAGCAATGCCACGCTCGACATTCTTACGCTCTCTGCGTTTAGGCCTACTGGATTTCCTTGCCATATTCCTTTCCCTCCTTCGCGCTTACTTCTTTTTCCGTTTAACGCCAACAGTGCGCTTAACTCCTTTGCGGGTGCGCGCATTGTTCTTGGTATTCTGGCCGCGGACGGGGAGCCCGCGCCGATGGCGAATACCGCGGTAACAGCCGATTTCCATCAGCCGCTTCATGTTCAGTGAGATTTCGCGACGCAGGTCACCCTCGACATGGTATTCCTTGTCCAGGATTTCTCTGAGCTTGCCGATTTCGTCTTCAGTCAAGTCTCTTACCCTGGTATCGGGGTTGACACCGCTTTTTTCAAGTACTTGCTTGGACAACGTGGGCCCGATGCCATAGATATAGGTCAGGGCTACTTCCACACGTTTATCCCTGGGCAAATCAACGCCGGCTATACGTGCCAAACGCGTTACACCTCCTGGTTTATCCCTGTTTTTGTTTGTGTTTGGGGTTTTCGCAAATAACCATTACCGTCCCTTTGCGACGGATAATCTTGCATTTTTCACAAATAGGCTTTACGGAAGGTCTGACCTTCATGGCTCTGCCTCCTTTGCAGAAGAATCACTTATGGCGGTAAGTTATTCGCCCTTTTGTGAGGTCATATGGTGACAGTTCTAACGAAACCCGGTCTCCGGGCAAAATTCTGATATAGTTCATACGGAGCTTTCCGCGAACATAAGCCATAATAACGTGACCGTTATCCAATTCCACTTTAAATGTGGCGTTGGGAAGGGCGTCAATGACACGGCCTTCAACTTCTAAGACATCCTGTTTGGCCATATTAGTTACCCCCCTTTTTATCCATAAAATCTGAGTTCTGCAGAATACGCCTGATGTCGTCATCTGTGGTCGCAGCTTGCGCTTTGCCAATTAATTGCAAGTGCAAACTGTTTTTGGGTTTAGGCGCAGCAATGGTGCGCTTCACCCCGTCGGCCACCATAACCCGATTAGCGGTTACAGCAACCACCAAGTACAGACGATCCTTGTCACGACCAGCAGTGGAGCGAACAATGTTGCCCGGTGATAATTGCATCTTAGTCCCTCCTAGTCCAAGGTTGTCAGGATTCGAGGCCCCTGGGGCGTAATCGCCACAGTGTGCTCGAAATGGGCGGACAATTTTCCGTCTGCGGTCACCACAGTCCAGTCATCAGCCAGAGTTCTTACATGGTACTTGCCTGCATTGACCATAGGTTCTATGGCAAATACCATCCCTGGCTGCAGCCGCGGACCGTAACCGGGGCGCCCGTAGTTGGGAATTGAGGGTTCTTCATGCATGTTTTGGCCAATACCGTGGCCAACTAAATCCCGGACCACCGAAAAGCCGTTGGCTTCCACCCATTGCTGAATTGCTGCTGAAATGTCAGACAGATGGTTACCCTCCACCGCCCGCTCAATGCCCTCGCTGAGGGCGCGTTCGGTAACGGCAATGAGTTTGGCAGCTGTGGGAGAGATTTCTCCCACGGGGTAGGTAACTGCTGCATCGCCGACATAGCCGTCTACAATGGCGCCTACGTCGACACTGAGAATGTCTCCTTGTTGAAGAATTACTTTATCTGAGGGTATTCCATGCACTACTTGGTTGTTCAGGGAAGTACAAATGCTGGCTGGGAACCCCCTGTAACCTTTAAAGGCCGGGATTGCACCCTGTTTTTGGAAAAATTCTTCAACTAATCTATCCAGTTCCCCGGTAGATATTCCCGGAGCAATTGCCTCTTTGACCACTTGCAGGGCTCCCGCGGTAACGTAGCCCGCCTTGGCCATCAGTTCTATTTCCCGGGGTGACTTGAGAATGATCATTTTGACTCTCCCAGGGCAACTAAAATATCGGCAAAGACTTTGTCAATACCCTGGTTGCCATCGATGCTCAACAGCAAGCCGCGCTGGGCATACCATTCCTTAAGGGGACTGGTTTGAGCAGCATAGACTTCCAGACGGGCGCGGACAGTCTCTTCGCTGTCATCGCTGCGTTGATAGAGCTGGCCGCCGCATTGACATGTTCCTTCCTGGGGCGGAGGGTTAAAGACGAGGTGCCAGGCCTTTTCACATTGCCGGCAGATCCGCCTTGCACTTAAACGGCGAATGAGCTCCTCTTCGGGAACTTCCAGGCTAATGACGGCAGTGAGCACCGCATGCTCCAGGGCAACGGCCTGATCTACC
The DNA here is from genome assembly GCA_012727415.1 of Bacillota bacterium. GTDB lineage: Bacteria > Bacillota > Proteinivoracia > UBA4975 > UBA4975 > UBA4975. The sequence goes on along the minus strand of JAAYHI010000101.1, from coordinate 1,815 downwards.
GTCCGGGGATAGCCATCCAGGAGAAAACCCCGTTGGCAATCAGATTGTGCAAGCCTTTCATCGACAATACCGATGACGATGGAGTCGGGCACCAAGTCCCCTGCCTCCATGTACTGTGCTGCTTCCAGGCCCAGAGGAGTCCCTTGTTGCCGTGCGGCCCTAAGCATATCGCCGGTGGAAATATGCGGTATTTGAAAATGCCGGGCAATTAATTCTGCCTGAGTGCCTTTGCCGGCTCCCGGAGGGCCTAATAAGACTAGACGCATAGCCCTCGCCTCCTACATAAAGCCCTTGTAGTGGCGCATCAGCATCTGGCTTTCAATCTGCTTCATGGTTTCAAGGGCGACGCCGATGACAATCAACAGAGAAGTGCCGCCGATACCGATATTCATCCCAACTATTTTCTCGAAAATATAGGGCAAGACGACGATAACCGCCAGGAATAATGCCCCTACTAAGGTAATCCTGTTGAGAATGCGCGAGATGTATTCAGACGTACTGCGTCCCGCGCGTATGCCGGGGATGAACCCACCGTTCTTGCGGATGTTGTCGGCAAGCTCCGCCGGATTGACGGTAATCGCTGTATAGAAATAGGCGAAGAAAATTATCAGGATGGTAGCCAGAATCTTGCCAGACCAGGTTGATTCCAAAGAGAAGAATGCAGCTATCTTTTGCAGAGTTTTGTTATCCCAGAATTGCCCGATGGTCTGAGGCAACATCAATAGCGAGGTGGCAAAGATGACGGGAATAACTCCAGCCTGGTTGACTTTGAGGGGTATATGGGTGCTGGCGCCGCCATACATCTTGCGGCCAATAACTCGCTTGGAGTACTGAACGGGAATTCGGCGTTCCCCTTCAGAGACATAGACCATGCCGGCAATGACCAGAATTGCGAGAACCGCGATGACCAGGATGTTGATGATGGATATTTCGCCGGCTTTCAAAAGTGCATAGGCCTGAATGATGGACATGGGCAGGCGGGAAATAATGCTGGCGAAAATAATCATCGAGATGCCATTGCCAATTCCCTTTTCGGTAATTTTCTCTCCCAGCCACATGAGGAAGGATGTGCCTGCAGTCAAGGACAGGATCATGATTACCAGGGTCACATAGTAGCCGGTGGGATTAGCACTCTTGCTGATGTTGATGGCCTGTCTGAAAGCCAGGGACATGCCGATGGCCTGGATGAGGCCGAGGATGATGGTGCCGTAGCGAGTGACCTGGGTCAACTTCTTCCGGCCTTCGGCGCCCTCCTTGGCCCACTCTTCAAACTTGGGGATAACTGCCTGCAACAATTGCACGATAATTGATGAGTTGATGTAGGGCATTATCCCCATGGCAAAGACCGAGAAGTTTGAAAGGGCGCCGCCGGTAAAGACGTTAAACAGGCCAAACAGACCGCCTCCGGTCTGCTGACCACCCAGGATGTTTTCCCGAATCCAGCTGCTGTCTATGCCGGGAATGGGAACAAAGGATCCCAGGCGATATACCAAGAGCATGGCCAGCGTAAAGAGGAGCTTCCGACGGATGTCTTTTATACGCCAGGCGTTGCGCAATGTGGCAAAGAGCTGCATGCTATATCACCTCGACGCTGCCGCCGGCAGCTTTGATTTTGTCCTCTGCCCCTTTGCTGAAGCGGTGAGCATGTACGGTCAGTTTGGACTCGAGCTGGCCTGAGCCGAGAACTTTTATGCCATCGCCGATTTTCTTAACCAATCCGGCTTCTTTAAGAAGCTCCGGGGTAACGACGGTATTGTCTGCAAAGCGATTGAGATCCCGGACGTTGATTTCCGCAAACTGTTTTTTGAACTTGCT
>JAAYHI010000100.1 GCA_012727415.1 Bacillota bacterium | reverse complement strand
ATTTATAAGTCCCGAGGCGGAGGAAAAGAGCCGGGCAGAACATGGGGTGGAAATATCCAATCCCCTGACCAGGGAGGCCTCAAAAATGCGGGGCAGCATGTTGCCTTCTCTCCTGGAAACAGTTAACTACAATATTTCCCACGGTCTGGAGTCAGTGGCTGTCTTCGAGGTTGGCAATATCTACAAGGCTCAAGGGGGCGATCCCCTGCCCAGCCAGACGCTAAGGGTTGCAGGCGCTTTGGCAGGGAAAGAGCCCCGGCATTGGCAGCAGCCCGGCGCCGACTACGATTTCTTTGCCGTCAAAGGTGTTGTCCAGCAGCTGTTGGCCGACCTGGGCATTGAGGCACAGTTTTGCCGTGAGCCCCATTGCCAGCTGCATCCAGGCCGCTGCGCCGCAGTGTATGCCGGCGGAATTTGTTTGGGCCATTTCGGTCAGGTACACCCCGCCATCACTGCCAACTGGAAGCTGGATGCAGAAGTAATGGTCTTTGATTTGGATTTCCTTGCCTTGGTCCAACATTCCCGGCAAATTGGCGGCTTTGCACCGCCCTCCCGCTACCCCGCGGTTCGCCGTGACCTGGCGGTGGAGACCAATGTCGAGACAGAGGCAGGAACTTTACTGGCTGTTATCCGGGGGGCTGGAGGAGAGTTGCTGGAGGAGCTGGAATGCTTTGATGTCTACACCGGAGGCAATTTGGATCCCCAGGGTAAGAGCCTGGCCTTTTCGTTGGCCTTCAGGCACCCGCAGCGGACCTTAGAAGAAAAAGAGGTGCAAAAGCTGGTGGAGAAAATAATCTGTCGCCTGGAAGAGGCCGGGGCAAGATTGCGCAGCTGATGCTTGTGCTGCCACGTTTTTTCGGGTAGAATGAAATGAAAGAATTTTCAAATCCAGGGAGGGGGAAACATGGGGGAATATCATCGCGTTACTGTTGAGATTGGCGGTCATACCCTTGTGTTGAGGACCCAGAATGATCCCGAATACATCAACAAGCTTGCCCAGTATGTTGATGACAAGATTAAATCCCTTGCAGAGAAAAACCCTAAGCTCAGTATCAGCCAGCTGGCACTGGTGACGGCGATTAATTTAGCAGATGAAATCCACAGCGCCAAAGAAAAGGCGACACGGGGGGCTAAGAAACGATGAATATTTTAGATTTCCTGATCCTTGCTTTTTTGGCTTTTTGCATCATTCGCGGCTGGAAGCGGGGCTTTGTCAGCCAGGTACTTGACTTTGCCGGGGTGCTGGTTGCGTTTTTTATCGCTTCCAGGTACGGAGAAACTGTCGGCAGATGGCTTGCAGGCTTTTTAAACCTGGAGAAGTTTGCCACGAAGGCAGTCGTTGCCGAGGCTGAGGGTCAGGGGGCATCCAATCTGATTGTGGGCACTTTGAAGGGGGTAATTCCCGACGTGGTTGCCGCTTTGCAAAATCTTCTCGGGTATGTCATCCTGTTTTTCCTTACCCTCATTGCAGTGAAGTTGTTGTCCTCTTTGTTTAAGTCTCTCAACGAAGTGCCTGTCCTCGGGAAATTGAACACCTGGGGAGGAATCCTCTTTGGCTTTCTCAAGGGAGCAGTTATAACTCTGGTAGTCATGTGGGTTCTCAGTCTGTTGCCCCTTCCCAAGGTCATGGAATTTATGGAAGCCTCGCTGTTGGCTCCAGTCCTGCTTAAAATTGCTCCGGGATTATTTGAATGGGTCTTTAATCCCCAGCGCTATGAAAGTGCAGTGGATGCAATCAACAAGATGCGCGAATCCCTGAAACCATAACAGCTGACAGCCCGCTTGTGCGGGCTGTTTCAATGGATTGCGGCTATAAGCAGTTTGTCTGCGGTCTTAATTTTGGCGGTCAACGCTGGTTATATAAAGTCTTGGCAATGGGTTGCATCTGCGCCTGGGCAGGACAAATCCCCAGGGTAAAATATCTGCTGGAGGAAACTAAAATAATTAAGGGAAAAGGGGGATAATCAAAGGGAAATCCGGAAACACCATCTGGGTTTAGTAAAATACCATTATGCAAGCGCGTTTTGTTTCCCCGTTGTATTGTGGACACCTGAATAGTGCTTAATAAAGGTAGGGAATACGTTGAGCATTCAACAAACAATTATTACTATGACCGAAATGATGGCAGCCGCTGCTGTCACTGCCCCTAAGGCCCGAGGCGACAATGTAATAGGCTATCGAATTTTGCATGGAGAACAACTGCAGGAGTTTGGCCGCCAAATGATAGAATATGGAAAGGAAAGCCAGCGCAAAAATTATGACAGGGACGGGAATAACGTACTGAACTCAGATGCGCTGCTGATTATATTTTTGAACGGCGAACACCGTGCCAGCCTGAATTGTGGCGCTTGCGGATATGACACCTGCGCAGAATTTCATCTGCGCCAGGGGCCTGAATTTGACGGGCCTGTCTGTGCCATACGCAGTATTGACCTGGGCACTGCAGTTGGTTCGGCAGTAAAAATGGCCAGCATCCTGAACATAGATAACCGCGTCATGTATCGCGTGGGGCCAGTTGCTCGTAAGTACGGCTGGATTGACGGCCCCCTTGCCGTGGGGATTCCGGTATCAATCACTGCCAAGAACATCTTTTTTGACAGGGGATAAGGCCGGGGAAGGGCCTTAGCGTAAACGAAAAAGCATAAACATATTTTAAATACTTTTTCAATTAATCAGGCGGAACTAAAAGGCCATGGGATTACTGCCCCATGGCCTTTCTGCTTCAAGGCTGCATAAGACATTATTCTTTTATCAGGAGTTCTGCCGTAATGCTGTCAGTAATTAATATCTTACAGAATCCAAGTTTTGCCGCCCAATAGATTGCGTGCCGCTTATGTTTTCCCGCAGCTATTAAAATGGTGTTGGGTATTTCTTTAAGGCGTTGAATGTCCAGGGCAATCATATTATACCCGGGTTCAAACTGCCTGGAACTCCCGTCTTGGTAGAAGGATTGGATAAAGATTTCACCGCAGGCACTGAAATCATAATTGTATTCTTTGGCCACTTGGGGAGTAATCTCGTCTATATAAAAGTAGCTCTGCCTCAGAGCAGGACCAGTGCTGAAAATAGCGGCGTCCAGCTTAGCCCAATACTGTTCCAGTTCAGCCAGGACGACCTTTGCATACTCTGATAAAGGTGTTTCGTTGCTTTGCACTGCCGGCATATTTAAATAGAAACATTCTGCCTGAAATTTATCTCCAAAGCGGTTGACAATCGTTGATGTTTGCAGGTAGCGATTTTTGCGTCCTGAGTTGCCAAGCAGGGGAACGAAGGTCCTTTCCCAGTAGGCAGGCATTTCAGGGAGATGCTGCGGTATTCTGTAAAGGGTCCGCCCCCAGCCAATGCCAATAAAATTGCACCCCTCCAACAAGTCGGGCAAATAGCTGGCGCTGAAACTGGCCAGATCATCGATGAGCTGGTCCTCATCCAGATGATTATACGAAGGCATAATCAGTGCTTTTTCAAGGCCAAACATTTCCTCAATAGAGCGAGCAAGGGTAGTACTATATTGGTCGCTCGGAGGAGCAACTTTAATTTCAACGATTCCGAGTTTCCGCGCTTTGTCTAGGGATCGGGATATCTGAGTCCGTGAAGTATTTAATTGTTCGGCAATTTGCTGTTGAGACAGACCTTCTTGATAATACATCTTGGCAACACGATACAAAAAAGCGACATCTTTATTTTTTCCCATAAACATTCCAGACCTCCCCAACCAGTGTACAAGTTATGATACCAGGTTTTCAAGGGAATGTAAAAAAAAAACTGAACAAATGACCGAAATTTTTTTCAAAAACCCTTGACATCGCCGGGGCAATATGGGACAATTGTGCTGACATTTGACCGAAAAATATTCAAGTAGGGAAAAGGTTAGCACATTTTTCCACTCGGGACACCTTTCCCTGCCAATCAGAAAGGGTGAGGAACATAAAAGCACTAGTGAAATACGAACTGGGAAAAGGAAAGCTGCGAGTGCAAGAAATGCCCGAACCAAAACCACTGTTTAATCAAGTTAAGATTAAAGTGAAGGCTGCAAGCATTTGTAGCTCTGATATGTCCTATTGGCTGTCTGAGAGCGTGTCTTACCGGCTAAACCCGCCCGTGATTCTTGGGCATGAAGGATCTGGGGTTGTGGTGGAAGTAGGGGAAGGGGTTCATCACGTCAAGCCTGGTGACCGGGTTATTGCCGAAACCACCATCGAAACCTGTCTGGAATGTGACGCTTGCATGAATGGGCAGTTTAACAACTGTACCCGCCGGAAAGGACTGGGATCATCTGCAAACGGCTTTTTTGCCGAATACGTCGTTGCCCTGGACAGGAGCGTTCATAAGATTCCCGATCACCTTAGCTTTGAAGCGGCGGCATTGTTAGAACCTATGACCTGTGCAATCCATGGCGTTATGGAGAAGGCCGATGTGCGCCCCTACCATACCGTTCTGGTATCAGGCCCCGGCCCGATAGGGCTGTTTGCTGCCCAGGCAGCAAAGATTTGCGGCGCCACAGTTATTTTGAGCGGGACGACCCGTGGTTTGCCAAGGCTTAAATTGGCTGAGAGCTTCGGAATTGATCATACCATTAATAGCAACACTGAAGATGTAACAGAAGTTGTCAATCAGATCACCAAGGGCAGGGGTGTAGATGTTGCCTTCGAGTGCTCTGGTGCTCAGTCAGCAATCTACGCCTGTATGGAATCCCTGAAGTTCGGCGGCACGTACGTTTGGCTTGGCGGGATGAGCAGTAATAATGGTGAGTTATGTATTGAATACAATAAATTATTTGGCGGCAAAGAACTAAAATTAATTGGTGCCCGCAGTACTACTCCGGCAGCATGGAACATGGCTTTGCGGCTGGTGGAACAGAAAAAAATGCATGTCCAGGAGTTAGTTACTCACACTTTACCTTTAGAAGAATGGGAAAAAGGCTTTGGCATGGTTATGAACAGGGAAGCCATTAAAGTAATCCTGAATCCTGAATTAACTATTGGTGAGAAAGGGGTACAGAAATGACAAAGGTTCAGCTGGCATCAGTAACACCATTTGCTCCTGAAAGTGTAGACAAGCTAAAAGACTATTGTGACATGCGTATTAAGGAACTGGCTGGTGACGCCAGTTTTGAGGAACAATTTTTAGAATTCTGTTCCGGGGCAGAAATTGTTGTCGTTGGAGAACAGACTGTAACAAGGGATATGCTCAAAAAGCTGCAGGATAGCGGCATGAAGCTCATGGGTTGTGCCAGGGGTACCCCAGTGAATGTCGACTGGAAGGCAATTAAGGAGTTTAACATTCCCTTGATCCATTCCCCCGGGCGCAGCAGACATGCGGTAGCTGAATTCACTATCGGCTTGATGATTGCTGTTACCAGGCACATGGTGGCTTTGTCAGGTGCAACAGAGCTTGGCAAAAAATACAGTCGGCCGCCTGTAGAAGACATCTATGCGTATAAAGAAAATATCGAGAGTGACGTTCCCGAGGGGTACGTACACCCTGCTTTCACTTATGGGGCGAAGTCCTTTGAGCTATACGGCCGTACTTTAGGCTTGCTAGGATTCGGCCCTATTGGTCGTGAGGTGTGTCGTCTGGCAATTGCCTTTAATATGGAAGTCCTCGTTTATGATCCCTATGTTTCAGAAGAAACAGTATCTGAGTTCGGCGGCAAGAAAGTTGAGCTGGATTATTTACTGCAGAATTCCCATATTATCAGCAACCATATGGCGGTTACTCCCGAGACCAGAGGCATGATTGATAAGACCTGGTATGCAAAAATGCGGAAAGGTGTCTACATTATCAATACTGGCCGCGCTGCAGTGTTCGATCAGAAAGACTTTATGGATGCGTTAGCAGACGGAACTGTTGCCGGGGCTGGCCTGGACGTATTTTGGCTTGAGCCTCTTCCGATAAATCATCCCTTATGGGAAATGGAAAATGTCGTTATTACTCCCCATATTGCCGGTGTGACAATGGATATGCGCACATGGCAAAGCCGCATAATCACCGAGGATATCCTTCGGTATTGCAAGGGTGAACCCCTAGAGAATGTGTGGACTAGGGTGGAGTAATAATATATCCGGAAGCCTTCGCGCTGCTAGTTTAAATGAAAGGGGGGACAAAGAATGTTCGAGTTCGACAGCGGGTTTTTAGCATTCGCCTTTATCTTGTTCGTGGCAACAGGCCTGCGTTTCTTTACCCTTAATGCTCAGATGAAGTCGATGCAAAAAACGATATCCGCTTGCAGGGAAAAATATCCTCATATTGGTCTGGGACAAGGGAAGAAGCGACTGTTGCGAGTTTGGCTGTTAGTGTGCGCCGACGACAATTTGCGCATCTCACACTGTGAAAGGCTGGCCGGATTGACTATGTTCGCCCGCTATAAACCATATACCGCTCTAAATAACTTAGATGTTGAATTCATTGCTGACGGCGGACAGTTACCCGCGGAAGTCGATACTCGTACAGCCTTGGCTGCTCAGGGAGCGTGCAAGCAAATTCTAAAGCGATTTAATAACGAGGAGGAATAACTGATGTTTGATGCAATTGCAGCTGGCGCAGGTTGGTTTATTGGCTTATTTGCAACAGGAGCCAGCACACTGTGGGCATTAATAAGTGGTGTCATTCCCTTGCTCTTGGTTTTTCTTACCTTTATGAATGCGCTGACCAGCATTATTGGACAAGAAAGAATGGAGAAACTCGGCAAGGTCCTCACCAAAAATGCAGTTCTCCGCTACGCTGTTATGCCTGTAATACTTGGCATCCTGACAACCACGGGTTCCTTGTTTATCTCTGCTAAATTTACTCCAGATCACTGTAAGCCAGCGTATGCAGATGCGTATTTAACTTTCTTACATCCCAGTGCCGGCCTGTTCCCTCACGTTCACGCTTCTGAAGTGTGGGTGTATATGGGACTGGCTACGGGAATTATGAATGCAGGGCTGAATGCCAATCAGTTTGCTGTTCGCGCTTTCTTGGTAGTTATCCCGATTATGCTCATCAGGGGTATTGTTACTGAACGCATCACTGTTATGTTGCTCAAGAGGGCCGAAAAGAAGAAGGCCATGGCTGAGCAAGCAGCACTGGCATAGAACAGAAAGAGTGGAGGGAAAAAGATGTTTGAGAAGATAAACGAGTTCATTTCGACTATCGGCGGCGGGATTGGATATTTTGTATCTGTTGTTCAGCAGGGTGCCTCGCAAGCACTGGAAATGACAGCGAAACGCTTTCTGCCCTTTCTGTGCTTCATCGCCCTTCTCATTGGGATAATTAACGGTTCTGGTCTTGGCTCCTGGCTGGGAAACGTTCTTGCACCTTTGGCTGGTTCTCTGCCTGGTTTGCTGTTATTGTCCTTTATCTGTACAATCCCGATTGTTTCTCCAGTTCTTGCACCAGGGGCAGTTATTGCAGCAATTGTCGGTGCTTTAATTGGTGAGCAAATCGCTACAGGCACTATCCCTGCCACATGGGCTTTGCCTGCACTCTTTGCAATGGACTCTCAGGTTGGGTGCGACACTTTACCTCTGTCTATTGGCATGCAGGATCCTTCAATTGAAGCCATGACAGCTGGTATCCCGGCGGTCCTCATTTCCCGCTGGATTACAGGGCCTATTGCTACTGTGATAGCATATTTTGCCAGCATCGGGATGTATTAAAACTGAGATATCTATTAACAGCAGCAAAAATTGAAGGGAGGGACCTTAGATGACAAAGTACAAGACCGTAAAGATTGAAAGACGTGGTGCTGGTTGGGGTGGTCCCATGTATATTACCCCTACTGCTGAAAAACCGTACATTGCCTGTTGCACCGGGTTGGCAATTCACAAGGTAGCAAAAGAAATTGCCAAACTGACTGGCGGGGAGTTGCGCGACGCCTTCCGCAACCCGCCTCCCTTTGAGCAAATGGCATGTATGGTTACTGACTGTGGTGGCACTGCAAGATGTGAAATGTATCCGTCAAAAGATGTTCCCACCATCTGTGTCTTCCCGATTAGTCCTCCTGCAACTTCGAAATTGGGGGATAAGCTGAACGATCTACTGATTACTGGCATCAATAGCCCAAAATGTGTCACTCTTGTTGAAGACAATGAGTAACCCCCTCCAGGGTGCCGGGAATATCCGGCACCCTGGCAAATCGTATTTTGTTTCAAAGGTCTCACCTCTGAAAGCGGCAGGATGAGGCTGCAAACATGATTGATGAAATTATGGAGGGGAGCATGAGAATTCTATACGAGTCTACTATAACTTCAATCGGCTCAAGTGTTCAGGGCTTGCTGGACGAAAAAATATGCATATTTTTTGCGGAGAATGCCCCGGAAGAATTGAAAGAAATAAGCGTTTGCCATACCCACGAAAAACCGCCTTGGTATAATTTCCGCAGTCGGGATATTATCAGGATTGGCGATCAAGAACTGGAAATACTCGCAATCGGAAAAGTTGCAATGAAGACCTTTAAGGAACTGGGTCACTTCAGCATTAAGTTCAGGCAACGCGATGATATTGAAAATATGCTACCTGGTGATGTTTTGGTTGAGTTCAATGGCAACCTTTCTCTGCAAGAGGGCATGAAGATTCAAGTTGTTCGCATCTAGTTACTAAAGGAGGAAGGATATTGGCGAAACTAAACCAGCTGTTAAAAGAACGTCAACGACAGGGAAACCCCGTACGCAATGCAGTAATTGGTACTGGAATGAT
>JAAYHI010000099.1 GCA_012727415.1 Bacillota bacterium | reverse complement strand
GCCCAGGACGGCTACGCCCGCTCTCCGCTGATAGCCTTCCTCTGCCAAAGGAAAGGGGGCGACGCTTGGATTAAGACAGTATACGAGAAGGGCGGCACCCAAGAGGCGCTAATTGCCGCGGTGGGCGACCCCTCCGGCTGGGCCCACGAATACTATACCGCCCTGGCTTCGGGACAGGTTGGCCAGGAAGGGGCCTATATCCTGCATAAGAACCTCAGCACCGGCGTCTATGGCGCCGATGTGGGCACCACCCTGAAGCTGCGCATCCCCAATGCCAATGATTTGGCCCAGAAGGCAAAGGGAGAGGAGATTGTCCTCGGCTCGGCAACTGTTACCATCAACGGTCAGGGGTGCCGACTGGTGGCCATTACCTTTGACGCCGATGACCTCAAAAAACTCCCCGATGGAGTCAATCCCAAAGTGGAATGCCAGGGTGCTTCCGTCACAGTGATTTCGGCCGAGGGCCGTAACGTGAAGAACTGCGGCAGCTCACTGTCCGGGCTTAAGGGCTCCGCCGACAGCAAGGCCGTATACTTGGTGGTTGTTACCTCCCAGGCGGGAGCGGGGGTCTCCGAAAGCTTTGACGTCAAGATTATACTCCCCGAAGAAAAGATAGATTTTTCGGGAGTCTATACCGGCGTTCTCCAGGTAACGGAAACCGGCGCTGATATTGATGTGACAACGGTGGTTACCTTCGAAAGGGATTTCGGCGACGGAGCCTACTACAAGATTGTCTGTTCCAATGACGCGACGGGAAGCACGTACATCAACAACAGCTATTTTGTGCGGTCCACAGGCGAAGCGAATATTGCCGGCGCAGTCTTTACCTTCTCTGGAGATGGGCAATCCTTTTCCGCCACAATGCTGGATTTCAACAACAAAGCCTGGGGAACCATCAGCGCATATAAATAGCCCTCAATGCGGGGCCACGATCCCAAAAAAGGGGAGGAATCCAGGATGAGAGATGTCGCTAACCCTGCGGGCAGGGGAAAAATGATTCTGACCGCAATCCTCATAGCAGCCAACTTGCTGATGCTGGCGGCAGGCATTATTGCAATACCACCCAATCTCAGAGTAAGTACAGAAGGAGCGCCTGCTGGGGCGAAGGGATCAGCGGTGGCCAGCGCTTATTCCACTGGGGAAAGACCTGATTCAGAGGATTTTCTGTGGTATACGGAGGAAGTGTTTTATGACGGCGTCCCGGCCGATGCTGAGTTCATCAGGGACTTTGATGCCGTGACGGGCGGCTGGAAGGGCATTATCATCTATGACCCCGAGAACGAATATGACTTGTGCGGGATGGAATTACTCAATGCAGAGATTGTCGGTTCAGCCGAGGATTTAAGTCTGACTTTAGATTGGTATATGGCTATCTGGCTGGATGAAGAAAGCAGCCTTGACGAAACCGATCTGGAGGATACCGTATTCAGCGGCGGCTGGGATGGCGGCCTGGCGGCTTCTGCCAATAGTACCGTCTACCTCCCACAGTTCTATGAGTTAAATCAGAAGCAGTACGCTGTTGGCTCAATTGATAGCCTCAACGACCTGCCGGCGTACATCGCGCTGGTCCGTCCGTAAGGAGGAGAGAACAAATAGATGAATAAGAAAAAAGGCGCGGGTGCGCTTTTCATGGTGCTGGGCGCTTTGCTGGCCCTCCAAACTGCAGTCGTTGCCCTTTTTGGCTGGCCGGGCTTTTTGGTGAAGGAGAGACTGGGAAGGACGAATATTGTAGAGGGTATGGCGGTGCTGTCCGGTATGCAGGTGGATTTCAGCGGCTGTGTTTACGAGTCAGCGGTGTTGGAGAACAAAAAAACGGCCACTGTGGATTTGGATGAAGGGGCTGTTTCCGTCACCTATGATCTCGCTTTTTCCAGCATTCCCGAGGGGCCAGTAGTGCTGTCGGCGCCCATGCCGGAGGGTTTGGCCCTGGAGGAAGGAGAGGCCCTGTACTTGGATATTGGCTTTACTATGCTGGATAGTACCGGGGAAGAAGTAATAGTGTATGACCATGTCCAGGCCTCTGCCCAGGAGGGCTGGATGACTGCGGAAATCACGCCTTCTGCATACGAAGGCATGGAAAGTAATGTCTACTTGCAGTCCGGCCCATACCTGCGCCGGGGATACAATGAGAAGATGCGCTTTAACGCTCAGTTCAAACTGAAACTCGTCCATGCATCCCAGAGTGAGCGGTTTAACCTGGTCATTGACAAATCGAGAATAATGGCTACCTCTCTGACTGAAAATGTCAGGGAGGAAGTACTGTCCAGGATGGAGCAAGTCTTTCAGCGCATGAAAGAATTTGGCTTCAATGTGGAGAAACGGACCAAGTGGCCCATGGACGTCTTTGTGACGACATTGCCCTCAAATGCCAAAAAACAAACCAAGATCTATGGCCTCTATGTGTCAAGTCCCTGGGGCATCAACCATGGCCATATGGACTTAAGCCGTTCTCTCTTTATGTCCTTCAACAGTGATGAAACTACATCGGTCTTTGGCCACGAGTTTATGCACTATGTCCAGGAGTGCTATGTGTCAAGCATGTACAAGCGCTTACATTGGCTGGATGAAGCGACAGCAACCTTCTTTGAAAAGTACTTTGGCGGGGTAACTGACCACGGCTCTAAGCAATACCAATTATATGAAGGGATTCTTCCGGAATCGGATTCACCTGAAGAGGGATATGTCCGTGCTGCCCTGGTTAGCTACTGGGCAAGTAAGGGAGGCTGGCTGGAGGGTAAGGATCCCCTTACCGGCACTGACAAAATGGCGGGGCTCATCAAACTTTATGCCTCCGGCGGTTACTTTGGGGAAGAGGGCTGGCTGGAACGGATGCGCGATCTCTTTGGTGATCCGTCTGAGTATGCTGTGGATTTCTTTGCCCGGATGGTGCTCGCCCACGATTCGGTATGGGCAGATGTTGCCTATAAGCCGTATATCTTGCATAGCCAGATCCTCAATAAAGCCGATGAGGATATTGCCAAGTTCACTTCAGAGCTAAAGCTGCTGTGGGATTTAATGACCAGCGAAGAGGGGCAAGTATCTTCAGTCAGGGTGCCTGCGTATGGCGCACGGGTTGTCGCCTTAAGCATGGATATGGATGGGCTCAGTATGCTTAAGGAAGACGGCAAACTTACGATAACCGCCCAGGGCGGGGAGACTCTTGTCCTGGTCAGAGCTTTGTCAGCAAAAAATGTGGCAATAAAAGGGGTGACAGTATCCGCCCCAAAATTCAGGCTGACCCTGGAAGATAAGTACCGCTACTTGCTCCTGGTGGTTAACACTACCGCTGAGGAAAAGACCATTTCCTACAAGGTGACGGGAGAAGCCAAATTCTTGGAGCAAAAAGATGAAAGCCAAATTGAGAAGGTTCCCTTTTCAGGGACATACAAGGGTGTTGTCAACAATTTGCAAATGGATGAACCCGAGCACTCTATTACAACTGTTGTTACCTTTGTAGAGAATTACGGCCCTGGCGGAGTGTATCAAATTGACTGTACCGTCGACAAAACCGGGAAAAAAATCATAGACGGAAGATACACCACGACGATATCGTGGGCCACCGGTGAAGTCAAAGAGGATATAGACTTTGTCTTCTCCCTGGATGGGAAATCCTTTGTCGGCATCGTGAATGATCTTTCTGGTACGCCATGGGTAACCATCACTGGTGAGAGGTAGGCAGGGAACTGGGAGTGGAAATTATGATAAAAAAGCAAAAGTCCATACTGAGCATTACCAGCTCAATCCTGATGTTGCTTGTAGCATTTCCAATGCTGTTATGGTGTCTGAACCTCATCAACAACGCTTCTTTGGACTACGATTATGGCGGTGTGGGCTGCTTCGCTGCGGGGATTATGTACGTATTTTCTATGGTGACGGGTATTGCAGGACTTGCCTTTGCCAGTCGGCCCCACAGACAGCGCTGGTGCCGGATTCCGGCATATATCCAATTGGCGGCGGCCGTGCTGCTGATTTTTCCCCTCGGCCCTTACGCGGCCTTGACCCTGCCGCCGCTATTGGTTCTCACCATCCTATACCTATTTGGCGTGGGGTGGCGGGAGAAAGAGCATACAGCTATGAAGGGAGAGAGTCATGGCAAGGAAAAACAATAAAATACCCCTGGTCATCCTGGTGCTGATCTGCGCCTGTCTGCTGTTTGCCATGTATACGAGCCTCAGTACCCTTACACTGGCAATCTGGGGCGACACAGTCATGGGTACGGTGGACAGATATGACAACCGCCTGGACAGCACCAATGCGGAGCCAAACCGCTCCCGCACCATTTTCAAGGGCTATTACTTTACAGTGAAGGGCAAGGGATACCGGGGCTATGTGATTTACAATAGTGATGAGGCGTGGCCGAGGCTGGAGAATGGTGAAACACGTGCAGAATCCATCCGTTATATCCCCATCTTTCCACACATCAACAAGCCCGCTGCCCTGGCCAGCTTTAGCCGGATGGGAACGATGGGGATTTTCTACCACATTCTCACCCCCATTGGCTGTGTGCTATTGTTTTGGTTTTTTCTCCTTCGCCCCTCCCGCGACAATAAAAAAACAAGGGCGAGAAAATCCGCCGTTCCCCAAAGGGAGAACAAAGGAAAGGTGGCGGATGAGTTTTGCTCAGCCTGCGGAAGCAAACTGCCGAAGGGAGCGGCCTTCTGCGTCAGCTGCGGGAAGAAAGTACATCTGAAGTGAAGGCCGGTTCTCCGGCCTTTTTCATATCAACCACAAAATAAACAAAATTAAGGATGAAATCCTCCTGTTACATGTTATCATTATGCTACTATATATATCGGCGGGAGGTTTTTCATGCCCGATGCTTTGATTGGGGATGTGCCTCGGGATACTCTGGCCGTGCTACAATAAGCGGCGTTCTTCAGCAGGATTTGTTCTTGGTGCTGGAGAGGGCTGCTTCACTTGCCCACTAGTGTAATGGGAGGGATTATATTTGAGCAAAGTAGTAATCAGTGACTGCAATGAGTATAACCTGGAACTCCTGACCCGGAAGCTCAACTCTGGTATTGCTCTTCTGGGCGGTTGGGAGAAGTATGTATCTCCGGGGATGAAGGTGCTCCTCAAGGTCAACCTCATCGGTCCCAAGGCTCCGGAGACTGCTGCCATCACCCATCCGGAGTTTGTCCGGGCCCTGGTCCGGATCCTCAAGGGCCTGGGTTGCGCGGTCTGGATCGGCGACAGTTCCGGCGGGGCCATTGCGGGAATTGCCCCCACCGCCCGGAGCCTCAAGGTTTCGGGACTGGAGCAGGTGGCCCGGGAAGAGGGGGCGGAGATTAAAAACTTCGATCGGGAAGGAGTTGTGGAGGTTATCCCTAAGAGCGGCCTCGGCGGCAAGATGTACATAGCCAAACCCTTATTCGATGCGGATTTCGTCATCAACCTGCCCAAGTTCAAGACCCACTCGGCGGGAATATATACCGGCGCCGTCAAGAACCTCTTCGGCTGCATCCCCGGTCTGCGCAAGGCCGAATACCACCGCCTGGCCCCGGACCCCCGGGACATGGGAGAAGTGCTTACAGACATCCATCAGGCCGTCAAGGTAGGTTTACATATCATGGACGGAGTTACTGCCATGCAGGGGGAGGGGCCCACCGCCGGGACTGTCTATCCCGCCGGCAAGCTCCTGATGAGCACCGACCCCCTGGCCCTGGACACCGTGGCCGTGGCCATGCTGGGTTTGGGAATTGAGGACATTCCTATTCTTGTCAGCGCCTGGACCAGGAATCTGGGGGAATCTGATCTCAAGGAGATTGAACTGGTGGGAGATTTCACTTCTCCGCCCCAGCTCAAGGGCTTTAAGCTGCCCAAGCGGCTGAAGCTCATCAAGCCCCGGAATTATAAGCTGGTTGTCAAGGTAATAGACTTCCTCAAGGCTCGGCCCCGGGTCAATCTCAAGGTGTGCAAGCACTGCAACATGTGCGTGGAAAGCTGCCCGGTACAGGCTATTGACCGGGAGACCAAGGTCGTCAATTATTCCCTGTGCATTGAATGTATGTGCTGCCATGAACTTTGCGAGCATAAGGCTGTAGAGCTGCGTCGGGACAACCGCATCCTGGATTTCTTTGGCCGGTTCAGGAGGCGGACTTGATGGAGGCCGCCGTCCGGCCCCTGACCCTGGAGGATTTGCCCCTTGATGCCCTCAAAGATTTTCACCGCTGCCAGGTAACCAGGCAGGTCAAGTACTTGGTGCAGGGGGAATACAAGATCAAGGACGATTACTTCGTCGATGAGTGGACTGAAGCCCAAAAGCTTCGGGCCGTCCAGGACCTGCGCCGATGCCTGGAGCAAGGGGGCTTTGTGGCCGGTGCCATTGTCGGCGGCACCCTGGTGGGCTTTGCCAATGTGGAAAATACTCCCCTGGGCAGCCGCAAACAATACCTGGAGTTACGCTATATTCACGTGTCCAGGGAATACCGGGGCCGGGGCCTGGGCAGGCAGTTGTTCCGCCTCTGCTGTGAAGGGGCCCGTCAACGGAGGGCAGAGAAGTTGTATATCGGGGCCCATCCGGCTGTTGAAACCCAGGCCTTCTACGCTGCATTGGGTTGTGTCCCGGCGGAGGAAGTTGTCCCAGAGATACTGGCCCTGGAGCCCCGGGACCTGCAGTTGGAATATATCCTGCATGGGGGTAATAATGAGGTGAACTGAAATGACGACTTGGTTTCAATACGGCGATGAAGAAATTCAGTACCTGAAGGGGAAAGATAAAAAACTGGGTGCTGCCATCGAAAGGATCGGCATCATTCAGCGGCAGGTAATTCCCGACCCCTTTGCCGCCCTTATTTCCAGCATTGTCAGTCAGCAGATTTCCAAGAAAGCCGCTAGCACTGTTTGGAACAGGCTGAACGAAGCCCTGGGAGGAATCTGCCCGGAGATTATTGACAATACCGATGTCTCCAGCATTCAGGCTTGCGGTATGTCAATCCGGAAAGCGGGTTATATCAAGGGCATTGCCAAAGCAGCTATTGACGGCCAGGTGGATTTTCATGCTCTTCCCGCTATGGAAGACGGGGAAATCATAACCCGCCTTACTGCCCTGCCCGGAGTGGGAGTGTGGACGGCTGAAATGCTTCTCATTTTCTCCCTGAACAGGCCCAATATCCTCAGTTACAATGACCTGGCCATTCGACGAGGCATAATGAACCTGTACGGGCTTAAAAAGTTAACCCGGGACCAGTTTGAGGAATACCGGGCCAGATACTCCCCCTATTGTTCGGTGGCCTCCCTCTATCTTTGGGAACTGTCGGGACAATAATCATGCACCCACAGGTAATAGAATTCCGCACCAAAAAATGGGCTACCCAGGGGGCAGCCCATTAACATATCCAATCCAAAGAGACATCAGTTGAATAGCCCTAAGGAGGCATTGTTACTTTTCCGGAGCCTGTTCATATC
>JAAYHI010000098.1 GCA_012727415.1 Bacillota bacterium | reverse complement strand
GCCGGATTAGTGCATAAATAGGAGTTTGCCAGAGGCAATTTTACAGACAAAAATGGGCTTGACCCCATGCACCACCTAATGAACCAACTAATGCGAGTAATCCTGTAATTAAAAATCCCAATTCATAGAAAACACCCCCTTCTAATCATTTCGACAGGGGGAATTATTTTCCTTTATGTGCGGTTTTCTGTTTCCGCGATGATTCTACAAAGTAGGGAGTTAAATGCAGGGTTTCTTTTGTCTTTGTTAGTTAGGTTTCTAATTTAAAGACTACAAGGGTAGGAGAAATATGAATCTGCAGGCCTTGGTTAGTGACAGCCAGCGTGCGCAGGGAAACATATAGTTTCAACAAGGGAGAAATTGTTACTGGTCTCTGCTATAATAAATACAACTAGCAGGTTTTAAGCAGAAACCCAAAATCTATCGGGAAGAGATGCATGTTATTACGTGTTATTGATGTTGTTTGCAGAATGATGGGAGGGGACAGGGAATGAATGGATTTCAAGACAAGGTAAACTTCATTTGGAGTATTGCAGAATTGCTCCGGGGGCCTTATCGTAAGGAGCAGTATGGCGATGTAATATTGCCCATGTGCGTTCTCAAGCGCTTTGACGACGTCTTGGCTCCTACCAAGGAGAAAGTCCTTGAGAGATACAAGCAACTGCGGATGTCATCTTTACAGAATGTTGATCCAGTCCTGAACAAAATCTCTGAGCAAGACTTCAATAATACCAGCAAGTATGACTTCCAAAAGCTTCTGGATGACCCGGATAACATCGCTGCAAACTTGCGGAATTATATAAATGGCTTTTCTAAAAACGCTCGGGAGATTATTGAGCACTTTGACTTTGACAAACAAATTACTAAGCTGGACAACAATAACCTGCTGTACCTTGTGGTTTCCAGGTTTAACGATATCGATCTACGACTGTGCATGGACATAAAATGCCTGCAAGGCCTAAAGTGTTAAGAGTAGATGATAAGCTGTTTAATATGGATATTGTAAATGAAATTTTGGAAGGGGCTCGATAATGAAAAGGAAGGACATAATACTATTTGCCAAGCAGCAAGGGTATGACAATGTCTTGTATATTGGTAAGTGGAGAGGTTATGATGTTTACGAGCCAACATTTGAAGGAACAGGGCCTCATTTTGTGGGTCCCCCGCTTGTAATCCTAGTAAAGGGTCAAAGTATCAGAATGTCAACGGTTGAAGAATCATACGAACAGCTTAACAGTTAGACACACCCTCTACAACATCCCGACACGGTAAGCAACTTGGAAATGGGGTACATATTCGAGGAATTAATCAGGAGATTCTCAGAGCATGCTGAGGCCGGCGATCACTACACCCCCCGCGAGGTAATCCGGCTTATGGTCAATCTCTTATTGAACGAGGACAAGGACGATTTAACAAAAAAGGGTCTGGTGGTCACTGTTATGGACCCTGCCTGCGGAACTGGCGGGATGCTCAGCATCGCAGAAGAATATATGAGGAAGCTAAACCCGGATATCCAGGTCGAAGTATTCGGCCAGGAAGTAAACCCTCAATCCTATGCTATTTGCAAGGCAGATATGCTGATGAAGGGCCAAAATGCAGACAATATCATTTTGGGGGACAGCTTTACCGATGATGGCCACCGGGGCAAGGAATTCCGCTATTTACTTACCAATCCGCCCTTCGGCGTCGAATGGAAGAAAGCTGAGAAGTTTATAAGAGAAGAACATGAGCAACTTGGCCACGAAGGCAGGTTCGGTGCTGGACTCCCCAGAATATCCGACGGATCCTTGCTATTCTTGCTGCATCTGATCTCAAAAATGAGGCAGGACGAAAAGGGCTCCAGGATAGCCATAGTCTTCAATGGGTCTCCATTGTTTACCGGGGATGCGGGTTCCGGAGAGTCTGAGATTCGCAAGTGGATAATTGAGAACGACCTCTTGGAGGGTATCGTTGCTCTGCCTGCTGATATGTTCTACAACACTGGCATTGCAACTTACGTTTGGATCTTGACTAACCGCAAGAACGATAACATACTGAAGGGCCCTGTAAGGAAGGGCAAAATTCAACTGGTCAACGCCGTTGATTTCTATGAAAAGATGCGCAAGAGCCTGGGCAACAAGCGCAACGAAATTACTCCGGATCAAATCAATGAGATTACCCGCATCTATGGGGAGTTCAAGGAAGGCGAGCACTGCAAGATCTTCGACAACGAGGACTTTGGCTATTACAAGATAGTGGTGGATCGTCCCTTGCGCCTAAACTTCCAGGTAAACGAAGAGAGGATTGAAAGGGTTAAGGTAGAACGGGCATTTGAAAACCTGGCCACATCTCGCAAAAAGGGACAAGCCGGCTTAAGTGAGATTGAAGATGGCAAGAAGCTGCAGGATGCTATTATCGACATGCTGAAAAGCATGGATTCGACCCTGTACAAAAACCGGGACCAGTTTTCCAAGGCCTTGAAGAAGGCTGCAAAGCAACATGCCATCACCCTCTCAGCTCAGGTTATGAAAGCACTCCTAAATGGTCTTTCTGAGCGGGATGAAACAGCGGGTATCTGCACAGATAAAAAAGGAAACCCGGAGCCAGATACGGAATTAAGAGATACAGAAATTGTCCCCCTGAAAGAAGACATCCGCGAATACTTCGAAAGGGAAGTTAAGCCCCATGTTCCCGATGCCTGGATAGATGAGTCCAAGACCAGGATTGGCTATGAGATACCCTTTACCCGGCACTTTTACAGGTACAAGCCCCTGAGACCTGCCGAGGAGATTCTGGCAGAGATTAAGGAGCTAGAAAAGGACATCCTGGCGAAGCTGAGGAAGGTGACAGGCAATGGTGAGATATAAGCCCTATGAGAGGTATAAGGACTCAGGGGTTGAGTGGATTGGAGAGATTCCGGAGCATTGGAAGATTGGTCGGCTTAAGCATTCTGTTGAAGGATGCATAGGCGGAGTGTGGGGAGAAGAACCTGGGGACGACGAAAATGATATAGTATGCGTTCGAGTTGCTGATTTTGATCGTGTAAAATTAACTGTTAACGAAGAAAATTTAACCTTTCGTTCTATTCCTCTATCACAGAGAAAAAGACGAGAATTAAATGAAGGAGATTTGTTAATAGAAAAATCCGGCGGGGGAGACCAGCAACCGGTTGGGACTGTTGTTATCAACACAATAAAGCTTCCTGCCGTTTGCTCAAACTTTATCGGAAGGATGCCTGTTAGTAACAGATACTCACCATACTTTCTCAGCTATTTACACTCAGCGGCCCACTCTATCAGACTCAATGTGAAGTCTATTAAGCAGACTACGGGTATTCAGAATCTTGATATTGCAAGTTATCTCAATGAGAAAGTGGCTTTCCCACCACTGAAAGAACAACAAGCCATCGCCAACTCCCTTGACCATAAGACCTCTTAAATTGACAACCTGATTGCTGACAAAGAAAAGCTCATTACCCTACTCCAAGAATACCGACAGTCGGTTATCAGCGAAGCAGTGACCAAGGGATTAAACCCTGATGTAAAGATGAAGGATTCAGGGATTGAGTGGATTGGTGAGATACCGGAGCATTGGGAAGTGACTCCTTTATTTACTACTCTCTTAAAAAGAAAAACAATCAACAAAGGACTAACCGAAAGCAATGTTCTTTCACTAAGCTATGGCAGAATAATAACCAGGGACGTTAGCACAAACACAGGATTGCTACCCGAATCATTTGAGACTTATCAGATTGTGGAACCAAATAATTTAGTATTGAGACTAACAGACTTACAAAATGACTGGACAAGTCTAAGGTGCGGGCTTGTTACGCAAAAGGGGATAATAACCTCAGCATATTTGGCATTGACTCCATTAGATGCAATAATGCCGGAGTATGCATATTATTTGTTACATGCATATGACCTGTTGAAAGTGTTTTACGGTATGGGCGGCGGTGTTAGACAGTCATTAAATTTCGTAGATTTAAAATGGATGCCGTTGTTATTGCCACCGATAGAAGAACAACACTCCATTATTAAGCATTTGAACTCCAAACTACAGTTGATAAACCAAACGATTCAATCCTTAGCCGATGCGAATGTTCAACTTAAAACCTACCGCCAGTCCCTCATATCCGAGGTAGTGACTGGTAAGATAGATGTTCGTGAATTCGAAGTAAAGGGAGTTGATACAAGTGCCTAGGACTCCAAAAGAGCTATCCGAGGCAGGGTTTGAAGAATATATCGAACAGCACTTACTTAATAATGGCTACTTAAAAGGCGACCAAGCAGACTACAACAAAGACCGTGCAATCGACACAAAGATGCTTTTCGACTTCCTGGAAGACTCTCAGCCTCGGGAGATGGATAAACTCAAAGCCATTTACAAGGACCAGTATAAGTTCAAGGTTCTCTCTCGTTTGGATAGTGAATTAAGGAGCCGTAACCTAATCGACGTGTTGCGCCATGGCATAAAGGACTATGGAGTGAAATTAAACCTCGCTTATTTTAAGCCGGCCACCAGCATGAACAAAGAAATGGTGGAGAGCTACAACAAGAACCGGATCTCTGTTACCCGGCAGCTGCACTACAGCTCCAAGAACGAGAACAGCGTTGATTTGACAATCTTTGTTAACGGCCTGCCGGTGATCGTAATGGAACTTAAGAACCCTTTTACAGGTCAAAACTTTAACCACGCCATTCGCCAATTCAAATATGACCGGCAGCCCAATGAGCCCCTGTTTCAGTTCAAAAAGAGGACCCTGGTCTACTTCGCCGTGGACACCGACGAAGTCTACATGTCCACTAGGCTTAACGGTGCATCTACAGTATTCCTGCCCTTCAACAAGGGCCATGACGGAGGCAAGGGAAACCCGCCCAAGGAAAATGGGTTCAAGACTTCGTATCTCTGGGAAGAGGTCCTGGCAAAGGATAGCCTTCTGGACATCATAAAGAGATTCGTCTTCCTTGAGACAGAGGAGTCCGACGACGGAAAGAAAGAGACCATGATCTTCCCCCGGTACCATCAGCTGGACTGCGTGAGAAAACTGGAAGCCGCGGCTAAGGCCTCCGGCGCCGGCAATAATTATCTCATTCAGCATAGCGCCGGGTCCGGCAAGACCAAGTCTATCTCCTGGCTTGCCCACAGATTGGCCAACCTCCATGATGACAACGATAATCCTGTCTTCAACAGCGTCATCGTCGTCACTGACCGCAGGGCCCTGGATAAACAACTCCAGGACAGCATCTACCAGTTGGAGCACAAGCATGGAGTGGTGGAGAAGATAGACAAGGATTCTGCCCAGTTGGCAGATGCTTTGCGGGGCGGGACCAAGATCATCATATCTACCCTGCAGAAGTTCCCCTTCATCCTCGAAAAAGTCGGGGAATTAGGGGAGAGGAAGTATGCCGTAATCATTGACGAGGCTCACTCCAGCACCAGCGGTGAGACCATTGGCTCCTTGCGGGAAGCCTTGCATGCCGCAACCCTGGAAGAAGCTGCAGAAAAGGATCGTGAAGCAGAGGCCAAGGCTATTGATCCCGAAGAAGCAATTCTGGAAGAAATCCGGAAGCGGGGCATTCAGCCCAACATGAGCTTCTTTGCCTTTACGGCAACCCCTAAGGCCAAGACTCTGGAAACCTTCGGCACTTCTGGGGAAGATGGATTGCCCAAGCCCTTCCATGTCTACTCCATGCGCCAGGCCATCGAAGAAGAGTTTATCATGGATGTATTAAAGCACTACGTTACATATGAGACTTACTTTAAAATTGGGAAGAAGATTGAGGATGACCCTGCCTTTGAACGGGCCAAGGCTACCAAGGCCATTACCAGATTTGTCAGCCTGCATCCCCACAACATTGCCCAGAAGACCGAGATAATGATTGAACACTTCCGCAAGATTACCAGGCACAAGATAGGCGGTAGGGCCAAGGCCATGGTGGTGACCAGCTCCAGGCTGCACGCCGTGCGCTACAAGCAAGCCTTTGACGAATACATAAAGAAAATGGGGTATACCGATGTAAAGACCCTGGTTGCCTTTTCCGGTACAGTTAATGACGCTGGCCTGTCCTATACAGAAGCTTGGATGAATAAATTCGGGGAGGCGCAGACGCCGGTACGGTTCAATACCGATGAGTACCAAGTGTTAATCGTCGCTGAGAAGTATCAAACCGGGTATGATCAGCCCCTGCTGCACACCATGTTCGTGGACAAACCCCTGTCGGGCCTGAAAGCTGTACAGACCCTGTCCCGGCTCAACAGAAAGTGTGAGGGGAAGGAGGATACCTTTATCCTGGACTTTGTCAACAAGGCAGAAGACATCCAGGAGGCCTTCAAGCCCTATTACCAGACTGCAGTAGTGGAAGAAGTGACTGACCCCAATATCCTGTACGGGTTGGAAACTATGCTCGATGCCGCCGGCGTGTATTATAAAGAGGAAGTAGATGAGTTTGCCAAAGTCTTTTATGGGGAAAAAGGCTCCGACTACAAGGCCAGGATTAATAACCTCATAGACAGAGCAATAAAACGCTACGAAGCCTTAGCTGAGGAAACCCGGGAAGAGTTCGCCAGCAGCGTCAAGAAATTTACAAGGATCTATTCCTTCATTACCCAGATTACGCCCTTTGTGGATGTCGACCTGCACAAGCTCTTTACGTATTTGTCATTGCTTATAAAAAAACTCCCCAAGGGAGTGGGGGGGACAGTGGACCTGTCCGATGAGATATCCCTGGATTACTACGTCAACAAGAAGATTTACGAGGGCAGCTTATCCTTCGGGGATGAGAATGTCCGTGAACCGCTGACACCAGTCCAGTATGCCGGGTCAGGAAAAGCGGAAGAGTATGAGGAGTTGTCGGCGATAATTGAACGCATTAATAAGAGATTTGGCACCGACTTTACCAAAGCCCATGCCTTGTCTATAGAGCAGTTAAACGAAGACTTTGCCCGGGATGCAGAGATGATACAGAAAGCCAAGGCAAATACCATGGAGGACTTCAGGTATGTCTTCGTAAAAGCCTTCATGGATAAAGTGGTTGAGCGCATAGATGATAATGAAAGGTTCTTTGCGCGCATCCTGGACGACGAAGAGATGCGCAATGCGCTGATGGAGTATATGCTGCCCCAGACATACAGGAGGTTAAGGGGAGCTTAGGAGAGCATAGGGGAGCGGAGTATGTTTAGAAGTATTTTCAGTTAAGTTCACCCAGCGGGGGTGAACTTATTGTTTTTTTGCCCAGGTAGTATTGTCACGATTGGAAAATGGTAATATTGACTTGCCATCCTTTTCATGGTAATCTGTGGTAAACTAAGGAAATATTAAGAGCTGGGGAGGCAGGTCTATTGTGAAAGGCTATAAGGCCATCAGTGTGTCCTGGATCGTGTCATTGCTGAGCTTATTAGCGCTGGGCGCAATCAGCATCCTTGACCCTTCACTGTTTGCAGGCAGATTGCGCAACCTTGCCCTTATTCTCTTTTTCCTGGTGTTGATAGTCTACTGGGCAGGCAAAATCTTTACTAAAGACTAAGGCTATGCTTATCGTTTCCGGTTTGACGAAGAGATACAGGCAGGTTGCCGTTGTCGATTATCTCAGCTTAGCGGTGAAGCCGGGTGAGATCAGTGTCTTGATAGGGCCAAATGGCGCCGGCAAGACCACCACCATCAACTGCATTGCCGGTTTCCTGGATTACAGCGGCGACATTGAGATCTTTGGTCACGGTAATCGGAGTATTGAAGCGAAACGGCTGCTGTCCCTTGTCCCTGAATTTGCCGTTCCCTTTGACTATTTAACAGTGATGGAGCATATGGAGTACATTGCCCGGGCTTACTCCCTGGGCGACCAGTGGCTGCACCATGCAACGCGTCTGCTGGACAGATTTGACCTCTATACCCAGCGCCACAAATTAGGACATGAACTATCCAAGGGAATGAAACAGAAGCTGAATCTCTGTATGGCCCTGCTTCATTCACCCCGGGTTATTATCCTTGATGAGCCGATTGTGGGCCTTGACCCGGCAGCCATTAAGGAACTCAATACTGTTCTGGGTGAATTAAAGAATGACGGCTGTTGTATTCTAATCAGCACGCATATACTTAGCTCAGTTGCCGCGCTGTGGGACACCGCGTACATAATTTTCGAAGGAAGGCTGGTTGCCTCATTTACCCGGGAGGAGGCAGAGCAGTGGGGGCAGTCCTTGGAGGATGTTTATCTTGCCGCCACTAAGCAGAAGCGGGCAGTGGTGATGTGAGCGGAGCATTAAGCTATCTCGCCACACGCAGTCTTCGGAACATCCTCAAATCACTGCTTAGACCTAAGCTGCTCATTGCCCTGATTGTATATCTCGGGATACTAATAACATCTATATTAATCAGTGATGCCGCCACTTTCAGGATAAATCCTGCCTTGCTGCAGCAGATTTATATGGCGGCAACTGTCATTCTGTTTATCATTGTCTTTGTCGCGACGGAGCTGTCCGGCCTTTATGCCTACAGCCAGGCCGAACTGATCTGGGTTGTCTCCAGTCCCTTGCCCAAGGAGCGCGTGTTTCTGTACGGAGTTTTGAAGAAAGCATATAAGAGTTTATTGCTGACCTTTATCTTGCTGGTCTTTCTCGGGATAAGTGCCGTCAGGAGCTTAGCCATTCCCGTCCATATATACCTGATCATCTCCCTGGGGATTGTCCTGCTGCTTATCCTGTATTTTTCAATGCTGGTGCTCTTGCATGTATATTGCAGCAGGATTGCCCGAATCCTCATATGTACAAG
This sequence comes from Bacillota bacterium, assembly GCA_012727415.1. Lineage (GTDB taxonomy): Bacteria > Bacillota > Proteinivoracia > UBA4975 > UBA4975 > UBA4975. The sequence continues at coordinate 7,571 of JAAYHI010000098.1, read as the reverse complement.
CTTTACTGTCTTCATGGGATGGATGGCGGTCAGGCAGATTCTGACCGGAGCTAATGACTATTTCGGACTGATACCTCTTAGCGGCTGGAATTACTATATTGTCTCCCGGGCCATTTCCGGGCTGACAAGAGATACCCAGGCATTGTTTTTTCTGGCCCTTGTCCTTGTTGCAGGCTTTCTGGTGTACGCATTTTTTGCAGTGAAAAGGGCAGATGTACTCGCCTTGCTGTCTGACAGACAAGGAGGCGGGGGAGGAAAGGGGAGGGAGGCAGTTTCCTTGCCTCTGGGCGGCCAGGGTGCCTGGGCAATCCTCTGCAAACAGCTGGTGGAGCTCCGGCATCGGGGATGGTATCTCTTCTTTGATTTCGGAGGGCTGTTTACCAGTATCTTTATCTGCGTTGTTTCCTTCGCCATCAAGTCTTCTGTCACTGCGACGGGGGAAGCCGTCCCACCCATCTACGCCTTTGTTGCCAACGCCCTCTTGCAACTGTTTTTCGCGATGACCTTATTTGATGTCCAGCCTATTAAAGAAGAACTCGCCTCTGCCCATGTGCGCTTGTTCCCCATATCTCCCTTGGGGAAAATGCTGGCATTGTCGCTACTTCCTTTTGCGAAAAAAATGATTATTAGCAGTTTCTTTATTGCCCTAACCGGGTGGTTTACTGAGACCCCTGGATTGGTAGTCCTGTTAACACTGATTAGCTATTCCTTTGCGATTATTAATCTGGTTTTCCTGGAGTTTCTCCCCATAGGGAACCTGCTTGTTCAGGAACAGATGGAGGAAAACGTGAAAACTCTAATCTGGGGAATTTTTAAGATTGGGTTAGGCCTTACCGCCTTGCTTCCCAGCTTAGGGTTTTTCGCGTTTTTTCTCTTTGCCCGCAGCAATGTCTGGGCGGCTTTTATCAGTTTTAATCTTGCCTGCGCAATGCTGACCGTATTGATATGCCTGGTGTGCAGGAAAAAGGCCTTTTAGGGGAAAGGTTGGCTAGGGAAATGTTGGAGAGAGTAAAGAAATTGCCAAAGTATCTTGCGAAAACGGCAGCATTGTTTGCCTTATTTTTCATCATCGGATGCCTGTTGAGTTTGTTTATTAAGGCGTCACCAGGGGAGAGCAATCTCACAGCCTCTGCATTTGAGAATCTGAAGGCCATTGCCCTGAAAAACTGTTTGTTAATAGTGACTATTTACCTTTCCGTCATCTTTACTAAGCTGTACGGTTACGGTGTGTGCTGCGTCAATGGGCTAATTTTAGGTCTCACCTGCGGTTGGATTGTGCAGACAAATATCCGGCTGTTGTTGCTGCTCCTTCCCCATGGCATATTTGAAATCCCCAATATCCTGGCAACTGGCTACATTCTCTCCCAGAATGAGGAGAGCATACGCAAGAACATCAAAGGCTACGCCGCAGTCTTAGGCGCACATCTTCTGTTTACCCTTTTCTGTGCGGTGATTGAGGTTTTTATAACCCCATTATTCCAGGTATTTGTATAAACAAGAAAGGAGAAAGACCATGAGGACACTTGCGTACCAAAACAGATACAGGGCAAAAAATGTTGCTCTGTTTACGCTGCTGGCCACTGCTGTGTTGGGGATTTTTAACATCCTCATAAACCGCGAAGCGATATCTTCCCAGTTTGGCGAGAGAACTGCCAATGTTCTTATTCTCATCCCAGGGGTTATCTTTGTCAGCGCCGGGTTGTACATTTTTTATGTTATCGTTGTCGGGCTGGCGCTGTACTTTGCCACTGCCGCCCTTAACAGCGGGTTAGATGTAAAGAAGTCCTTTGCCGCCTCCATTCGCATTCTGCTGCCCTTGCCCCTGTTAACCCTTTCCGATACAGTGGGCTTCCTTGTCGCCGGCGGCAAGCTTATATCCATGGGGTTATTGGGGAAATTGAGCTATTTGCCTTTTTATGTCCTGTTCTTCCTTTCTGCCCTGGTTGTACTGCCCAGGTATACCGACTTAAACGCCGCTAAAACCAGGACCCTGGCCTTGATTTTGCTGGCGGCAATATTCCTGGTATCCTTTCCCTTTGGCGGAGAGCTGTTCTGATGACTGTAGTGCAATGTACCGGGCTGAAGAAGAGTTATGGTGCGCAAACCGTCCTGGATGACCTGTCCTTTTCCCTTAAAGAAGGCAGCGTCACCTTTCTGTTGGGATTAAACGGGGCGGGGAAGACCACCCTGCTGAAATTAATCGCCGGCTTGCTTTATCCCGATGCCGGGGAAATAGCTTATAAAGAGAAAAAACTAGGCAGTCTTATCGATTCGCCGAAGTTCTACGGCAACCTTTCGGCCTATGACAATCTGCGCTACTATGCCATGGTCCAGGGGGTCAACCCCGGGAACCTCGTCAAAGCCTTGAAAGCAGTGAGGCTGGATCCCAATAATCGCAAGGCCGTCAAGGGTTTTTCCCTGGGCATGAAGCAGCGCCTTGGCATCGCCATGGCATTACTGGGTGATTATAACTTAGTTGTCCTGGACGAGCCCTTTACCGGCCTGGATCCCGCCGGCATGGAAGAAATCCGGGAGCTTATCAGGAATATCAACCGCAATACCAACAAGACTTTCCTGATCTCCAGCCACTTGCTTGCAGAGGCCGAAGGCGTTGCCACAGACTATGCCATCCTGCATGGCGGCAAAATTGTCACGGAGTTTTCCCATGCCAATATTGAATCGGTATGCCGACGAATCCGCGCCACAGCCACCAGGGACAGCATAAACAAATGCCTGGCATTGCTGGCTCAGTACGGGGACAGGCTATTTTGGAGAGAAAGGGGCAGTGACCTCTGGATTTTCCTTCAGGAGGCGACGAGAGAAGAGTTAGAATCATTGCTGGCTCTACTGGCAGGGGATGGCCCGGCCCAAGTCGAGCAGTGCACCTTAAAGGAATACTTTTTAGCATTGACAGAAAGGGGCAGCCAACATGCTTTCTGTAGTTAAGGGGGAGCTGTTTAAATTCCTGCGCCAGCCGCTGTTGAAGATTATCCTGTTCGTTTCCCTGGCTGTTGTCTGCATTCAGGTCATACCTTTTCGCCAGATGCTGGCTGAACTCATGGAGCTGGAGATTGCGTTTTCTGAAAAGCCTACGGGACACAATGCCTTTGTTGCCAGCAGTTTTGCCGGTTTCTTTTCCTTTTTCATTCCCTTCCTGGTGGTTACTGTTTTCTCCTCTGAGTTCACAATAAAAACGATAAGGAACATCGGCACAATTAATTTGCCCCGCCGGGGTGTCTTTATCGGGAAATATATCAGCTTCGCGCTGATGGTGTTCTTTCTCATGTTCTTTTTAGCCGGCTCCTCGACGATAGTATTTGCCATTTTCCGGGGTTGGGGGAGCGACAGCATTTTCCTTGATATCTCCAGAATCCTCTATTATGTTATTATCTCGTCCTGGCGGGAGATTTCCTATGCCAGTGTACTCATCCTGCTTACCCTTTACATCTATAACGACGCCCTAATCGTGCTGCTATATTTTGGCCTCAGTCTTATAGAATCCATTATTGCCTCTGTGCTGGTGAGTTTGTCCCGGCATGTCAAGGCCCTGACCCTGATCGCCTATGCTTTTCCGTCGTCCTATAGTCATAAACTTACCGCTCTGCCTGTTCAATCCGGCAAATTTGCTGCTGCTGTCACTGCAATGACTGTTTCTATACTTCTTACGTTGGTCCTCGGCAGCACAATTTTCAAAAAGCGCGACATAACCGTATGAGAGCTTGCGCATTTAATCAAGCAGGTGATTTAGCGATTATCTACAGTGAAAGGAGGGGGAATCATGAAGGCTTTCCAAAGGTTGTTGTCCGCAGCACTCTTGCTGGGAGTGGCAATCGCTAACTTCGACATCATTGCCATTGTGTATCAAGCAACTGGCTGGGAAATGCCCGAATGGCTGGCATGGACCCTCATCGGAGCCGCAGGCGTTTCCGTCATCATCAGCGCCATTGCTACCTTCGGGATTACGATTCCGACAGCAGTGGCTTATGCAGTCCTGGCCGCAGACAGTGTCAGCTTATAGCTTGTAGATTGGCTATTCCTTTACCAAAAGGCTAAATCACTGCTTGTTTTCGGATTAATAACAGGTTGTAATCTAAACAGCCTAAGGAAAGCGGGGGATACCCCGCTTTTCAGCATGTCCAGGCTCGGCGAATTGACAGCTCTCGCAGCCAGTGTATTGGCTATTTTTGCAGGGCTGTAAATGTTGACAGAAAAAAAGGATTTTAGCCTTGCGGTGGGGAATACATAATAAGTCCAATCCCTTTTGGGGCTTTTTTTGAGCATCAGTATCTATATTTTTAGGAGGGGACAACATTGACGAACGGTATATTTAATGTGCGGACACCTGTCAACGAGCCGGTCCTGGGCTATGCCCCGGGAAGCAGGGAAAAAGCTGCTCTTAAGGATGAACTCAAACGCCTTAAGCAAACAGTGATTGAGATCCCTCTGTTAATAGGAGGCAGAGAGGTCAAGACTAATAACATTCGCGAAATCCGCATTCCTCATAATCACGCCCACATCCTGGCCAGGTATCATCTGGCCGGCGAGAAAGAACTGGAAATGGCAGCGGAGGCAGCCCGGGAGGCGAAGGAAGCCTGGATGCAGCTGGATTGGCATGACAGAGCGGCAATCTTTTTAAAGGCCGCTGAGCTCATTTCCGGTCCCCGGCGGGCCACTATCAACGCCGCCACCATGCTGGGACAAAGCAAGAATGTCCGGGAAGCAGAAATCGATGCTGCCTGTGAATTAGCAGACTTCCTGCGGTTTAACACCTATTACATGCGGGAGATATACCAGGATCAGCCCAATTCCATTACAACCGAGTGGAATCGCATAGAATACCGGCCCCTGGAAGGTTTTGTCCTAGCGATTACGCCTTTTAACTTCACCTCCATTGGCGGCAACCTGCCAATCACTCCGGCGATGGTGGGCAACACAGTGATTTGGAAGCCATCGAATAACGCCGTATACTCCAATTACATCGTCATGAAGATATTAGAAGAAGCAGGCTTGCCGGCGGGAGTAATTAACTTTGCGCCCAGCCGGGGGGCAGATGTCGACAGGGTACTGATTCAGCATGAAGATTTGGCTGGCGTCCATTTTACCGGTTCGTCAGCAGTCTTTGAGAGCATCTGGTCGACCATCGGCAGCAACATCCGCAAATACAAATCTTTCCCGCGGATAGTGGGGGAGACAGGGGGCAAAGACTTTATCTTCGCCCACAATTCCTGTGATCCCGATGCCCTGGCTGCTGCTCTTATTCGGGGAGCCTTTGAATACCAGGGCCAGAAATGTTCTGCCGCTTCCCGGGCATATATACCCACAAGCATGTGGGAGGGGTTAAAGGCCAAATTAACCGCCGAGCTCAAGACCATTAAAGTCGGCGATATCGAGAACTTTACCAACTACCTGGGCGCAGTTATCGATAAAAGAGCCTTTGACAAGATTACCGGGTATATCGAATACGCCAGGAACAGTGAAGACGCCGAAATCTTTTGGGGAGGCACTTTTGATGATGCCAAGGGGTACTTCATCGACCCCACGATTATTCTCACCACAGACCCCAAATTCCGGACTATGGAAGAAGAGATCTTTGGCCCGGTGCTGACCATCTACCTCTACGAAGACGACAAGTTAGAGGAAACCCTTGAGCTGTGTGACCAAACATCGCCCTACGGTTTGACGGGCTCCATATTTGCCCGCGACCGGGAAGCTCTGAAAAAGATGGACAAGGCCCTGTACTTCGCGGCAGGAAACTTCTACATCAATGACAAGCCTACCGGAGCAGTGGTGGGTCAGCAGCCCTTTGGCGGGGCAAGGAAGTCCGGCACCAACGACAAGGCCGGCAGCAAGCTCAACCTTTTAAGATGGGTGAGTGTAAGAAACACCAAGGAGAATTTCCTCCCTGCTGCAGACTACCGCTACGATTTTCTCAAGGAAAAATAATCCCGTTACCGGCTTGCCCTTGCGGGCAGGCCGGTTTTTGATTTTTGCCCCGAGGATGCATTAAAGGATATTTGGCATCTTTTGTCTAATAATATTAAGAAGATGCTATTGAGGTGAGAAGTATGGAGAGAACTTTTTTGATGGTAAAACCCGATGGGGTAAGGAGGAAGCTGGTGGGGGAGATTATCCGGCGCATGGAGCAGAAAGGCTTTACCCTGGAAGCAGCCCGGATGCTGGTAATCTCCCGTGAACTGGCTGAGAAGCATTACATCGAGCATTGGGGCAAGCCTTTTTTTGAGGAGCTGGTCAACTTTATCTGTTCCGGCCCCGTTGTCGCCATGATCTGGAAAGGTCATGACGCCATTGCTCTAACCAGAAGAATGGTCGGGCACAGGGATCCCCACCAGGCTCTTCCGGGAACGATCCGCGGGGATTACGCTGCGCTCAAGACGGAAAACCTGGTCCATGCCGCTGACAGTCCCGAGGCGGCAGCCCGAGAAATTGCTTTATTTTTCAATGAGGCAAGTCCATGAGCGATGATTTCCAGGAATTCGTCAGGCAGTTTAAGGCACTAACCGACATAGATCTCTCCTGCTATAATAAGCCTCAGGCACTGCGCCGGCTTACTGCCATTCGGCAAAAGCTGCGCATCGACTCCTTGCCGGAATTGCTGGAGGCCCTTAAGTCAGACCCTGCTTTGCTTAAGGAAAGTGTGGACAGGCTTACCATTAATGTCACCGAGTTTTTTCGGGATCGGGACTACTGGCAAGTCTTTAAAGACAATGTCGCCCAATTAGCCGCCAGGACGCTGCCTTTGCGTTTCTGGAGCGCCGGCTGCGCCAGCGGCGAGGAGCCATATTCATTGGCTTATATGCTGATAAATATGCTTCCCCGCTCCTGCTGGGTGATAAAAGCCTCGGATGTCAGCAACCGGGCCCTCGAGACTGCCCGGGAGGGAATCTATACTGATAAATCCTTTAAGAACCTTACTGCCGAAGAAACATCCCTGATCTTTGATGCCATCGGCAACGACATGTACCGGGTGAAAAACCGGCTGCGGCAATGTGTCACCTTTTTCCGCCACGATCTCTTGCTGGATGCATATCCCCGGGATATTGACGTAGTGTTGTGCCGCAATGTAATTATTTACTTTACTGACTCTGCCAAGAGAACTGTGTTGTCGCGGATTGCCGCGGCCTTAAAGCCTGGCGGACTGCTCTTTCTGGGAGGATCGGAACAAATTATTACCCCCGCCGATTACGGTCTCGACCGGGTCGATGTATATATTTATAAAAAGCTTTGATCTGGATGGCAGCAAGAAGGGTATAAAAAACAGACTGGCGACGCCAGTCTGAATTTTTTTTTGGTGCGAGAGGAGGGATTTGAACCCTCACACCGGTAAGGGCACTAGGTCCTGAACCTAGCGTGTCTGCCAGTTCCACCACTCTCGCATTGTATATTAAGCCTTTAGGCTTATAAGCTTTGGTGGGCCATCAGGGACTCGAACCCGGGACACCCTGATTAAGAGTCAGGTGCTCTACCAACTGAGCTAATGGCCCAAATTTATGGCTGGGGTGGCAGGATTCGAACCTGCGAATCCGGGAGTCAGAGTCCCGTGCCTTACCGCT
>JAAYHI010000006.1 GCA_012727415.1 Bacillota bacterium | reverse complement strand
GTGGGAGAGAAGAAATCGACCTTCTCTTTAGTAAACACCATGACCTGATGATCCAGGAGTATATCGACTGCCCTGAGTATGGTGCCGATGTATATGTTGACATGCTTTCGAGTGAGCCGGTTGCAATTTTCACTAAGGAAAAGATTAAAATGAGAGCGGGAGAAACTGACAAGTCAGTTTCTGTAAAGGATGAAAAGCTCTTTGCATTACTAAGGACCTTTGTGAAGACAGCCGGACTAAGAGGCATTGTTGATATTGATCTTTTTAAGATCAATGCCGAGTATTATATCTCAGAGGTGAACCCCCGCTTTGGCGGTGGGTATCCCCATGCTTATGAATGTGGGGTAAATGTGCCGGGCATGATTATCAAGAACCTTAAAGGGAACGAGAATCAGGACATTATAGGTCAGTATGCTGCAGATGTGTATATGATGAAGTATAACGATGTAAAAATCCTGAGATAGTTGGTTAATAAGTCCGCCCTGAGGGGTGGATTTTTGCTTGTACAGGTTTATTTTGCCATTGTGTAGTTTTTTAGCAAAAAAAAATAGGATAAAGAAGGAAAAAGGCCATTCTTGTAGAATATACCCTGGGAAGGGAAATATTTTTTAGGAGGGAGATTGATGAAGAGAGTTCTGGTTTTCGCACTGGCAATCCTTTTGGTATTGAGCATGGCCTTGCCTATGAACGCAGCGCCAAGAGGGGGGAATGTCCTTGCCAGTACAGATCGGGAAACAATGGTCATTGTGCAGCTATGGGAGGACCCTGTCCTGGTCTATGAAGCTCAGCTGAAAGAAAGGGGCGTAAGTTCAGCTGAGAGTGTGGAAACATACGCCAACACCTTGGAAAAGGGCCTGAACAATATAGTTAATCAGGCGAAATCCAGCGGCATCGATTTAAAAGTTGATGCCCATTACACTCACACTTTCTTCGGCTTCAGCGCTGGCGTTCCCTTCAGCCAAATCGCGAAGCTGGAGAAATTGCCGGGAGTTAAGAGAGTCTTCCCGGACTTGCCTGTTGAACTGCCGGATATCACTTACACCGTACCTCAGACCGGTGCTCCGTCAATGTGGGAAATGCCGGGAGGCTTTACCGGCGAGGGCATTACCGTTGCTGTTATTGACACTGGTATTGACTACACCCATCCCTTCTTCTGGTTTTGGCCTGAAGATGAAGAAGAAGAGCCTATTCCCAAGGTCATAGGCGGATATAACTTTACCGACGAAGGCGGCCCCGAAAATTTTAAAGACGGCCATTATCACGGCACTCATGTGGCTGGTACCATTGCTGCCGATGGCAGAGGCTTCGACGGATGGGATGACTTTATCGGCATGGCTCCTGATGCCAATCTCTATGCTGTCAGAGTCCTTGGCAGTGACGGCAAGGGCTACAGCAGCTGGGTAGTCAGTGGCATTGAATGGTCGGTGAACCCTGGCGATGGTTTGGAGCGGGCAGATGTTATTAACCTGAGCCTCGGTGCCAGCTATGTCACCTCTCCAGGCTATCCCACTGCACTTGCTGCTAATGCAGCCGCAGAGGCCGGCGTCATCGTCGTGGCTTCCGCGGGTAATGAGGGCCAGGATTTCCCCACCTCCAGTGCTCCCAGCACCGGTTCCAAGGTTATATCTGTGGCCAGCTACGGCTACATAGAGGGACCGTATATCATTGTTGGTGAAACTGAAATTGAAGATGTTCGTACCTCAGATTGCCCGGTACCTGACGGCGAACCCCATGGAATTGTCTATGCCGGATTGGGCAGGGTCGATGATTTTGAGGACTTGGACTTAACAGGAAAGATCGCCCTGATGCAGCGTGGCGAGATAGCTTTTACTGAGAAAGCCACTAATGCTATGAATAACGGCGCCATTGCCGCCATTATCTTCAACAGCGAGCCTGGAAATTTTGGCATGGCAGGCACATTCCCAATCCCTGCTTTCTCGATTTCCCTTGAAGACGGTATTGACTTGCTTGCTCAGTTAGGTCTGGATCCCGACCTGCAGGTTATTATGGGATTGCTTCCTGCTCAGGACCTTATTTCGGACTTCAGTTCTGCCGGCCCGGCCAATGATTACTCCCTGAAGCCCGACATTACCGCTCCTGGCGATGCTGTACTTTCTACAGTTCCTGAAGCTGACGGTTTGTTTGCCGTCCTGGGCGGAACCAGTATGGCCTCTCCCCACGTCGCCGGTGGTGCTGCTCTCCTCAAGCAGAAGTATGGCGACCAGCTGAGTGTAGAGGAGTATAAAGCTTTATTGATGAACACCTCATTCCTGCTCTACGACAGAGAGGATAACAAATATCCTGTCACTGTTCAGGGTGCAGGGGTGCTGGATATGTACGCCGCAGGATGGTCCAGAGGTCTTGCTTTACCCGCAAGCATCAGCTTACGGGTGGATGGAACAGAGAATACTGTCACCGTCCGCAACCTCAGTGACGAGGAGATTACTTACGAAATTGAATTCGTATCCGATACTCTGGCAGCGGAATACCCTGAAGAAATCACCGTTCCAGCTAATTTCACTGAAGAATTCCTCATTACCTTTGATGTGACTGACCTTGATGAGGGTCACCATGAGGGGTATTTAATTCTTACTCCCACCACCGATGTAATAGTCGACAGCGAGACAAGTCTCACACTTACCGATAGTCTCCAAATTCCGGTATACCATTATGAGGGGACCCTTGAAGACTTCTTCATTGTCGACTTTGAAATCCCTCGCGTGGTATATGTTGAGCAGCCATTTGATGTTAAGTTCACAATGGCTCAGGATGTCGCTTACTTTGATATCGGCGTCTATGACTTGGAAGGGAATTACTGGGGCTACGTTCCATTCGAGTCTGGTGCCCAGGCAGGTACCTGGACCTACCACGGCTTAGAACTGGGCTTGCCCCCCGGACACTATGTCATCGAACTCTATGCTGAGACCACGGAATGGTTTGACCTTAAACACAGAGAGCTTTCCATCATCGCCCCCGTCTATCGGCTCAGCGGAAGCAATAGGTTTGAAACCGCGACCGCTGTTTCTGATGCTGGCTGGGAAACTGCTGATACAGTGATTCTGGCCCGGGCAGATGACTTTGCCGATTCACTTGCAGGGGTTGGCCTCTCCAAAAAATATGATGCTCCTATTCTGCTCACCAATCCTGGCGTCCTCAGCCCTGTGACTGCAGCTGAAATTGAAAGGTTGGGGGCACAGAATATCATTATTCTTGGGGGCACCGGGGCAGTGTCCCAAGAGATTGAGGATCAGCTGGTCGATGAGGGCAAGACTGTCACCCGCATCGGTGGCAGCAACCGCTTTGATACTGCTGTCCGCATTGCTGAGGCAGTAATTGGAGAGACAGCGGTTGACACTGCTGTCATTGTCTTCGGCCATAACTTCCCCGACGCCTTGGCTGCTGCTCCATGGGCGGCTTCCAATGGCTACCCCATCCTCATGGTTAATTCCAATAATATTCCCGCACCAACTGAGTTTTTCCTGGACGAGCACAATATTGCCAACACCATAGTTGTAGGCGGAACAGGCATCATCTCTGAGGCAGTATTTGACGACCTGCCTAATGCTACCCGCATTGCAGGCAACAACAGATACGAAACCTCTGTGCTGATTGCGGCCGAGGACTTTGATCCCAACGTGATCTTCTTTGCCTCTGGTGATTCCTTCAGTGACGCTCTGACTTTGGCCGCTCTGGCAGCCAAGATTGAATCCAGTCTGCTGTTGGTAAGGCAAAACGTCGTTCCAGCAAGCATCTCTGATTTCTTGGCAGATTACCAGGCAAAGATCTCCTATATGTTTGTTGCCGGCGGCGAGGCTGTTGTATCTGATGCAGTTGTACAAGCATTAGAGTCCTTCATGCTTCCGAAGTAATCATGAAGGGGCAGTTCGACATGAACTGCCCTTTTTTTATGCAATCCAATAGGGGAGAGCTCAGAGAAGTGTTGATTTGCCCACGCCAGCTTTTATGTTTGAAAAAATAATTTTTTTTCAAAACCAGCAGGAGAACCTTTTCACACAAAGTCGAATATCTTTTGATGTTGTAGATAACTATGAAACTGCGGGCCTGATTGCTGGCCGGATGGATGATATAGGTTGTTACAGTGGCGGTGTCGTTGTTGCCAGCGGCATGGATTTCCCCGATGCCTTAGCAGCTTCTGCTTATGCTGCCAGGCTGGGCTATCCTATTGTTTTAAGTGCCAAGGACAGAATCCCCGGTCCTTCCCAGGCCGCACTCACTGATCTGGCTCCGGAAGGCTTTTATGTTGTTGGGGGCAGCGGAGTAATCAGTGATGAAGTAATGGCGCAATTGTCCAATCCGGTTAGGATTTCTGGCAGCAATCGTTATGCAACAGCAACAGAGCTCGCCAGGTATTTTCAACCGGGCAGCTCCAGGTGCTATATCGCTACAGGCAGCGAGTTTGCTGATGCAATTGCCGGCGGCGTGCTGGCGGCAAAGAATGATGCCGGCCTGCTGCTGGTTTCGAAGATTGTGCCTGAGGTTGTGGAGGAGTATATCATTGAAAACAATATGCAAGACGGCACTATTTTTGGCGGCACAGGGGCTGTAAGTGAGATTGTAGAGAGTTCCATAGGAAATATCATTGAATCTTCTGCAACTGCGGTGGGAAACACTCCTGGAAATCTTCGAAATGGCGGTGTGGTTGCATATTATGACGGCTGGGTCTTTTATTCTGCAAGGGAAGCTGGCATTTTCCGCATGCGGAATAACGGGGACGACCACGAAAAGATATCTGACGACGAAGCTGGTTATCTAAACGTTTCAGACGGGTGGGTTTATTATGTCAATCGGGATGACAATGACAGGATTTACAGGATGCATCTCAATGGCAATAACAGGAGACCCATCACTGACGAGATGAGCTCTTGCCTGGCCACTTCAAATGGCTGGATATGGCACATTACTGATGACATGGAAGCAGAAACCAGCAGTGTATGCCGCATACGTCCTGATGGAAGCGGGCGGGAAGTCTTGGCAGTTTCAAACCCTTGGGACGACTCCTCACTTTACACGCATTTCTTTGAAGACATCCAAATAGTAGATTGCTGGGTATACTATCTGTCCGCAGAATCCCAATTTGGTATCTTCTATGACCTGTATCGGCTGGATCTGGATACAGGCAAAAAGGATACAACTTTCTTCTATAATTTCATAGATTTGGAGATTTTCAACACATACCTGGTCGCTGGCAATACCCTATGGTATAGTGATGAGGATGGCAACCCCATAGAGGACGCATTCGTCGGTGTTAACCAAGAAGGTTATGAGAACTATGGTTATACTGACAGTTCAGGCAGCTTGACGCTGTATTTATCTGAAGGGGAATTTGAATTTACATCCCGGGCCCTTGGTTATTATGATAGCCGGGGAGTGTTTTCTGTTTCCTCTGATACTGAGCTGAACATTGTCCTGGTAATCCCCAGTCAGCTATATGAAGTCACCTTTTTTTTGCAGGAGTAGATTAGCTGGACAGAGAATAAATTGCTTTAGATAGAAATTCTCTGGCATGCCCGGGCAAAATAAGAAGTAAATGGGTAAGGGGTGTTGTCATGAAAGGGGTAATTCTTGAGACCGCTGGCTGCAAAGACTTTTTCCGGGAGGAGGATATCCTTGCACTGCAGCCTGACGTTACTGCCGCTCACGCTATGCTGGCAGCAAAACAAGGGCCAGGGTCGGAGTACTTGGGCTGGCTGGATTTGCCGGACGCTGCTATGGCTCAATTGCCGGAGATAAGAAAAGTGGCGGAAGGAATACAGGCCACATCTGACGCCTTGGTGGTGATTGGCATCGGCGGCTCCTACCTGGGATCCAGGGCTGGCATCGAAGCTTTGGCACACAGTTTCAGCAATTTCCAGGGGAATGCCGCCAAGGTCATTTTTGCCGGCCATAACCTGAGCAGCTCTTACCATGCTGATCTTCTGGACGTTTTGCAGGACATGGATTTCAGCATCAACATAATCTCCAAATCCGGGAAAACAACTGAACCGGCTATTGCCTTCCGGATAATCAGGGATTTACTGGAACGCAAGTATGGCAGGGAAGGGGCAAGAAAGCGTATTTATGCCACTACCGATCCCCACAAGGGCGTCCTCAGGGCTTTGGCAGAGAGCGAGGAATACACTACTTTCCCCATCCCCGAGGACATTGGCGGCAGGTATTCTGTTCTCACTGCCGTCGGGCTGTTGCCGATGGCAGTGGCGGGCTTGGATATTGAAGCTTTGTTGGCGGGTGCCATCCAGGCCCAGGGGGATTTGCAAAATCCTGATCTGTCGGTAAACAGCTGTTATCGGTACGCTGCTGCCCGCAATATCCTCTACAGGCAGGGCAAGGCTGTGGAGCTCTTGGTGTGCTACCAGCCTGAGCTGCAATATTTCTGTGAATGGTGGAAGCAGCTGTTTGGAGAAAGCGAGGGCAAGGAGGGCAAGGGATTATTCCCGGCAGCAGCTGTCTTTTCTACTGACCTGCATTCCCTGGGACAGTTTATCCAGGAGGGGGCAAAGCTGTTGTTTGAGACAGTGATAAAGGTAATAAAACCTCGCCGGGATTTGCTCATTCCTCATGAGCTTGAGGATGCGGACCAACTGAACTATCTGGCAGGTAAGGGCATGGACTTTGTCAATGACTGCGCCTTCAGGGGGACCCTCAAGGCCCATACGGAAGAAGGGAAGGTGCCCAACCTGGTGCTGACCATGGACAGCCTGGATGCATGGAACTTAGGTTACCTGTTCTACTTTATGGAGAAGGCCTGCGCTGTCAGTGGCACTCTCCTTGGCGTCAACCCCTACGATCAGCCGGGGGTGGAAGCATACAAAAAGAATATGTCAATCCTGCTAAAGGGCTCTGCCCCGCCTGCAGGAAAAGATTTATGAATTATTGAGGCCCCTGCTGCGGCAGGGGCCTCAATTTTGCTTACTTTAGATTATCTTTAAGCCATTGCTCTAATTTCGCAGAAACAGCACCAGAACCGCCAAAGATGCTGGCGAATCCAATATTCTTGGACTGTAGGAAATCTTGCACAGCCTGGTTAGGTGCGGGAAGATCTCCCCGCACCAGCAAGACCCCGGAATTGTATTTGGCTGCCAGCACTCCGCCTGCAATGGCATCGGGAAAGTCTGTGCCAGTGGCAATGAAAACTCGAGAGGTTTCAGCCGGCAGGAAACGTTCTGCCAGGGCAATGGCGGTATTGTAACGGTTGCTGCCTGAGATGCGCTGAGAACCCGGCAGCTGGTTGAAGACTGTATCGCTAATTACGCCGCTGCCGCCAATAACGACTGTCTTGGAAATCCACAGTTCAGTAAAGGCTTGTGTTGTAGGAGCGGGGATGCTGTTGGTTTTTACAAGAAGTATTGGGCAGCCTGACATAGCAGCATAAGCGCTGGAGGAAAGGGCGTCGGCGAAATCAGTGCCAACAGCGATATAGGCTGTGTTAAAGGAGCCGCCCTGGGCCATTTTCCGGGCAATCGCTGCGGCTGTGTCGTAACGCCCGCTGCCCGATATACGTTCGACCGTGAGACCCATGACAATTAGCTCCTGGGCAACTGCGTCGGAGACGGCACCGGTGCCCCCCAGGATAATTACCTTGCTTGCCCCCAGGCGAAGGATTTCCGCCTTGGTCGCAGGGGTTAACAAGTTCGTACGGGTGAGGAGGATGGGGGCGTCCAGCTGGTAGGCCAGGGGTACACCGGCCAGGGCGTCGGCATATTCATCACCCCGGGCCAGTACCACTGTATCCGCGCCTTGGAGCCAGCCTTGCTGGCTGATTTCGATGGCAGTGCCATAGCGGTTTGAACCGGCTATGCGATCGGCGCCAGCGGGTTCGAAGTTGGCCGTCAGGGTGCGGTTGGCAGTGGCAGTAAAGGTGTATTTAGCTTCCCTGCTGACTTCGCTGCCAGATTCGGTCCAGTTGACAAAGCGATAACCCTGGTTGGGTGTGGCTGTTAAGGTAACGCTGGAGCCGTGAGTGTAGGTTCCCGCACCGGTAACAGAACCGCCTGCGGAGGGGTTGACGGTTACAGAGATGGCATACTGCTGGGGAGAAAATACAGCAATTAGGTTGAGGTTATCTTGTACGGTAAACTCGAGTTTGTTGTCGGTGGATATGACAATTTTGCCTTCCCGCCAGTGGAGGAAATCATAGCCGGATGCAGGTTCAGCGAACAGGGTAGCGGTATCGCCGTAATAATAAGTTCCTGCGCCGGTGACAGTGCCGGTGTTTTCGGGATAGACAGCAACATCAACCAGGAATTGCTTGCGGGTATAACTGCGGCTGACTTCGATGTCATCCAGAAAATCTAAATACACATTGGTTTTTCCGGGGATATTCCAGCCGTGAATCTCAGTGAATGAAACGAGGTAGCGACCGGGAGCCACATAACGCTTGGTGCCGCTGTCAATCCAGGTGCGGCCGCCGTCAATGCTCCATTGGGCCCCGTCAGCAACAGCATCCGAAGGCTGAATGACCATGGTCAGACTGGCCTCAAGGGACGACAACAGGGGGTATTGATTGGAGTAAAAAGTCCATTTGGTGTCAGACCATCCCACATAGATATCTGAGGAAGGACCAGAATACATTTCCGCAGTGGTCTTGGGAATACCCTTGCCCGCATCATCTGACTGGCCAGATGTCTCAGTGTTGTAGTAGCTGGCGGTTACCGAGCTGCTGATGGCTTCACCAACCAAGCCTCCGCAGTCATTTGTCTGGTCCACTCGCCCGGTGGAAAAACAGTTGGTGATGTTCGCCTGCAAACTGCCAACAAGCCCGCCACAGCCATATTCAGTTGCGGTTACATTACCTGTGGCAAAGCAGTCGGTTATATCTTTAGAAGTATAGCCAACCAGGCCCCCTGCCCAGCTGGCGGCGGATACATTCCCCTGAGCAAAGCAGGAGTGTAAAGTACCCGCGATAAGGTAACCCACCAGGCCGCCGGCAGCATGTTCAGCTGCACTTACGTCTCCCAGGGCGTAGGAATATGCAATCCATGGTTCAGAGGTGTCTGCGGTTCCCACTAACCCGCCTACATAGTTATTGCCACTGACCTGGACATCGGCGGAACAGTACCTGATGGTTCCGCCGTTTCTGCCAGCCAGGCCGCCAGCACCAGGGCCATCACAGTTGACAGAACCTCCTCTGGCATGGCAATTGATAATGGTACCCAGGTTGTTAGCCACAAGAGTGCCGGCTGTAAACCAAACATCGATGTTAAAGTTCACTAGCCGGAGGTTGCTAATAACGCCAGTTTCGCCAATGTAGTTAAACAGGCCACAATTGACTGCATCAGGGTCCAATATGGTCAGATTGGAAATAGTGTAACCACTTCCGTCATAACTGCCTGAGAAGGCACCAATGGAGGGGCAGAGGGGCATCCAATTCCCCCAATCTGCCAGGTCAATGTTGGCAATCTGACGAAAGTGAGCTTCGGGGTAATACCTGATGGCGTCGAGATGTTCCGGGGTTGCGATAAGATACGGGTCGGACTC
>JAAYHI010000097.1 GCA_012727415.1 Bacillota bacterium | reverse complement strand
GCGGTAAGGCAGAGGACTGCAAATCCTTTATCCCCAGTTCAATTCTGGGTGCCGCCTCCATTTTTATTTGCCGGGGTGGCGGAACAGGCAGCCGCAAGGGACTTAAAATCCCTCGAGCCCAAAGCTCGTACCGGTTCGATTCCGGTCCTCGGCACCATTTGATAATGTAAGGCTTGCAACCTTTTGAGCAATTGCAAAACCACCCCATTTTGGGGTGGTTTTTTGCTAGTATTATCATTTCCAGTGCTGCCAGTCCAGGGATAATATAGTCCCTACCAGGACTTAAGCCCCCATTGCGGGGGCTTAAGCTGTCCCCTACTCGAGATTCTCTAACTTAAAGATTGCTTGGCCTTGGTCTCCCAACCTTATTGGTGTCCTAACTATACCACCTCCTTGTGACAAAATGCCCCGTTGTAAAAGCCGCTTTTGGCGTCCTGGCCTTAGGCGGCTTTGCTGTTTCATGGGGCCGGAGCCCAGCACTCTTGGGGTTTGGCCATCGTAAGCTGTACAAATGAATTTGAGGAGGGGACTGAGATAGGTTTAGCAGAACTCTGGACAATTCTAGAGATAACCGCCTATACTGCCGGTTATGAATCAACGCAAAAGCATCCCTGGGATCCCCTGTATGGCATTACCTACAGCGGAACCAGGGCCCAGCAGTGGCGGACTGTTGCGGCGGGACCTGATATTCCCATTGGCACCCGAGTTTTTATTCCGGAACTGTCCGGGATGCCCAACGGCGGGATTTTTATTGTCGAGGATAGGGGCGGAGCGATTTCTAACGCCCATCTGGATATATATATGGACAATTTAAATGATGCCTTGAGTTGGGGGCGGCAGCATCTGGAAGTGCTTTTTTGGCTTTCAGGTGATATCAATGAAATAGCTGCTTTAATAGACAGGGACCGCAGGCAACGTTGGAGAGACAGAGAAGCCCTGGCAAGATTGTTCCCGTAAGGGAACTTTTATTTTTTGGTTTAGGAGTTGGATGGACTGGGCAAAGTACAAGTAGATTTTTTTGGGGGTGATTATACTGGGTGTATTTAATAAATTGCTGGGAGCAGTCAAAGCAGGATTTGGAAAGAATAAAGGCGAAGCCGGCAGCCCTAATGCTCCGGCGGACAAGATGTTAACAAAAAACATCCGCATTAATGAACAAATGCTGCGCCAAGTCTACAAAGATTGTGACGATGTAAAATTCAAGAGACTGACAATCCCCAGCATGAATAACTGCAGGGCCCTTGTTGTGTATACAGAAGGCTTATTGGAATTAGACAATATGACAAGAGATATAATTTCTCCCTTATTGGCAGAGCCGGAAAATAAGAGAAAGATTGAAGATGTCACTCAGTTGATTGCCGCCGGTGAGATTTCTTTCTCAACACAATTGCGTCATTTTACCGGAGAAATACTTAAGGGCAATATTGCCATACTCACAGACGGCAACGACAGGGCAACAATCATTGACATAAAAAAAGCCCCGGGGCGGGGAGTCGAAGAAACCTTGCAGGAGCGTCTCATCCGGGGACCACGGGAGGGGTTTACCGAAGTACTTATGGTTAATCAGGGGCTTGTGCGTCGGCGCCTCCCCGACCCAAAACTGAAAGTCATTCGGATGAAAATTGGCCGGAGATCCCTGACAGATGTGTCGTTGCTCTACCTTGAGGATGTAGCCAGCATGGATCTTGTGCAGGAAGTAAAGGAAAGACTGGATGCTATTGATGTAGATGGCACCATTGAAACCGGGGTTATTGCTGAATTGATCAGTGAACGGACCATTACACCCTTCCCGCTGCATATGAGCACAGAGCGGCCCGACAAGGTTATTGGCAGTTTGCTGCAAGGAAAAGCAGTGATACTTTCTGACGGCAGCCCCTTCGCACTGGTGGTGCCTTCTGTGGCTGGGGATTGGATTCAGACACCTGAGGACTATTATATTCATCCTTTGTTTGCTACAATTGCACGGATACTGCGGGTAGTGGGGGTATTTGCTGTCACGACGCTGACTGCGATGTATACGGCAGTTATTTTGTATCACTATGAGATGATCCCCAGCAAAATCATCTTTTTCATCGCCCGGACCCGGGAAGGTGTGCCCTTTTCCCCCTTGACAGAAGCTTTGCTCATGGAGTTTATGGCTGAGCTGGCGCGGGAAGCAAGCATCCGCCTGCCCGGGCCGATAGGGCCCACACTGAGTATTGTCGGTGCCCTCATCCTGGGCCAGGCTGTGGTCAGCGCCAAATTAGTCAGCCCAGTGCTCTTGATTGTAGTTGCCGTTGCTTTTATGGCGGGGTCAGTAATCCCCAATTATGAGGCTTCTTTGGCCCTTCGCTATCTCAGGTTTCCAATATTGGTTGCTGCGGGCTTCCTCTGAGGTTTGGGAATACTCCTCGCCTGGATGGTGATATTAACACATTTGTGCAATCTGCAGTCCTTCGGCACGCCCTATTTGGCACCTTTGGCACCCTGGCGGGCACGGGATATGGGCGATTTTATATATCGCAAGTCATGGCGCTGGATGCGGCATCGCCCCTTGTTGACTGCCAGGAAAAATATAGTAAGGCAGCGGGGAGTGGAGAGTAAGGAAGATGGCAGCAGGTAAAAAATACGGATTTAGCGATTTCCAATGGGTTGCAGTAATGGTATCAGCAATTCTCGGCGCGGGGATGATGACATTGCCCCGGGCAGTGGGTGAAATTGCCGGCAGGGACGGCTGGATTAGCATCATCCTTGCCGGCTTTGTGGCTTGGACTGCTGCCTTAATAATATGGCTGTTGTGCAGAAAGTTTCCCACCAGGACTCTGCCTGAGATGAGCATGTTAATCTTAGGGCGTCCGTTGGGAATACTGGTTTCGGCACTTTATTCACTTTATGCGCTTGTTGTGTGCAGCCTGGCCTTACGAATATTGTTGAGCATGCTTTCAACTTGGGTGTTTATCTGGGTGCCGGTCCCAGTGCTTCTCATACTAATTTTAATTGCTATTGGTTATGTAGGCAGGATGGGTGCCATTACTTTGGCACGCCTTATGGAGATAAAAACGATATTAGCTGTAGCTATAGTTTTTATGTTTATGGTTCCTCTGCGGGAATTTGTCTCCTTAAACTTGCGGCCGGTGGGCGGTGAGGGCCTGAAGATACTGCAGGCTGTACCGAATGCCTCTTTCTCCTTTTTGGGTTTTGAAGTGATGTTGATTTTTTTCCCCTTTCTTATTAACAAAAATAAGGCCCTGAAACTGAATTCAATTGCCCTGGGGCTGGTGACAGCAGCTTATGCTGCCGGTGTTGTCTTCGTGTATGGAGTGCTGGGGCTGGAATATACGCTGAACCTGATTTGGCCGTTGATGACTTATATGCGCATAGGTACACTGCCTTTTGTGCAGCGAGTGGATAATATGTTGCTGTTTGCCTGGGCTGGGCTAATTATTTCCGTGGCGACGGTGCATTATTTTTCTGCCACCTATACGCTGGCAACTTTATCAAAGCGTAAGTACCATGATATTTGGGTGCTGGTATCTCTGCCCCTGGTCTATTTGCTTACCAATGTACCTTCAAATTTGGCTGAAACATTTGTTTTCAGCGAAATAGTGGGGATGATTGGCTATCCATTCTTGCTGGGGATGGCAGTTTTGCTGCTGCTTGTGGCGAAAATAAGGGGCCTGGACGAAAGGGAGGGAAAAAAAACTTGATCAGGTTCTTGTTCACTATATTTCTATGCGGTTTACTGTTTTTTGCAGGGGGGTGCTGGGATATCCTGTTGATCGAAGATCTGGCTATGGTCATTGCCATAGGTTTTGACGTTGATCCTGAAAACCCCGACCTGATGGTAGTGACAATGACCAGCCCTACCTTATCAGAAGAGAAAAAGGAACCCATGGCAACCGTCACCGTCAAAGCGGAATCTATCGATCAGGCCTTGCACAATGTTCAGCGGCAAAGCGAAGATATTTTGGTCCTTGGCCAGACAAATGTCCTCGTTTTTTGCGAGGAATTTGCCCGCAGCGGCAGATTGAGCGAAGTAATGAGTCAGCTGTCCCAGCTGCGGGACATAAATGCCAACGCAAAGGTTGTAGTAGTAAAGGGAGCTACCGCGCAAAATGTGCTGCAATTAAGCAGTCCAGTGGAGCCCAGGGCAGCTGTGTATTTAGTTGATTTGCTGGAGCGCAATCATTTTACGGGGATGATAAACCAGGCTACTGTATCGGAGTATTGGCGAAAACACTATACGCTGGGGATTGATCCCGTTGTGGCGCTTATTGATATCACCGGCCATGAGGATGAGAAGGAAGGTTTTCGGGTGGCTGGAGCCGGGCTCTTTAATTCAGCGGGGAAAATGACGGGGACGCTGACAGATGAAGAAGTTATCAGTTACAATATTATTACCGGCGATGCGCCAAGGCGGCGTTTCATAACGAAAGTGAAAATTTCTGGCCACAAGCGCAATGTTTCCGGGTTAATCGAAAGATCTAAGGTAAAAATCAAGACGAAGATCAAAGACAAGCCCAGCATAGATGTTCGCATGGAACTAATAGTTGACGGATTGGATGCTGACTGGGATGCAAACGTCCTCGACCCCAAGGTGACGGATAAATTAGCTAAACTGTTGGCGAAGGATTTCCAGGGCAACATCCAGGAACTGTTTGAAAAGTCCCAAAAAGTCCAGGCAGATTTTGCTGGCCTCGGCAGGCATGTGCGGGTCCAGCATTCCGAGTGGTTCAACGGGAAGGACTGGGCTGAGGAGTACAAAGACGCTGACATTTCTGTCTCAGTTAAGGTGACGGTGAGGCGGATTGGAACCATGGTAAAACCTGAAAGTTAACCCCCGGCAGGGGGTTTTTGTATTAGCCTTGGCAGATGTCAAAAAGAAGGCTAAATTGACGGGAAATATGCTATAATTAATGAAACCAGCAAAGGGGGTAAACATGTGAAGCTAAACTATAAGAGGACTTTTCTTATCGGCCTTGCCTTTATGTCCATCAGCGCCTTCTGGCAGGTCTATGACAACATCGTACCACTGATGTTGAAGAACACCTTTAAGATAGGCGACACTCTCACTGGTGGCATTATGGCTCTGGACAATATCCTGGCATTATTTCTGCTTCCGTTTTTTGGCGCTCTGTCCGATAAGGTCGATACCAGGCTGGGCAAGCGCACGCCCTTTATTATCCTGGGTACAGCTATTGCCGTCATCTTTATGCTGATTCTGCCCCAGGCAGATCAAATGTCGAACTTCCCGCTTTTCTTTATTTCTCTGGGTATTGTCTTGTTGGCTATGAGTACATATCGTTCGCCAGCAGTTGCATTAATGCCTGACCTAACACCGAAACCTCTCCGCAGTGAGGCCAATGCAGTTATCAACCTGATGGGGGCTGTGGGCGGCATCTTTGCCCTGGCAGCCATCAGTTTTCTGGTCCCCAAGGTGGAAGCTGCTTCCAGGCCCAGCTATCTTAATGTCTACCTGGCTGTAGCAGGCTTTATGGTGGTCGCAGTGGCAGTGCTGGTCAGCACCATAAAAGAAAAGAAACTGGCCCAAGAAGTCAGAGAGTTTGAGGGCGAAGAACCTGACACAGATGAACCGGACAGCGAGTCACCCAAGCAGGGTATGCCCAAGGAAGTCCGGCGCAGCTTCATCTTCATCCTTGCCTCAATCTTTCTGTGGTTTATGGCGTACAACGCCGTGACAACTGCATTTTCCAGATACGCCACGACAATATGGGACTACAAGGGCGGAAGCTTTGCCAATGCCCTGATGGTAGCCATGGGCGCTGCCATCCTCGCCTTTATTCCTGTGGGCATTCTTTCCAGGAGATTCGGGCGCAAGCGGATGATAATAACCGGTATCCTGATCATTACCACCACATATTTCTGCGGTTTTCTGTTCAAGACATACTCCCCATGGATCAACCTGGTCTTTGCCTTCACTGGTATTGGCTGGGCCTCGATAAATGTCAACTCCTATCCCATGGTGGTGGAGATGAGTAAGGGAAGTGACATCGGTAAGTACACTGGTATGTACTATACTTTTTCCATGGCTGCCCAGACATTGACGCCGATCTTCTCCGGCTTCCTTATGGAGCATGTTTCCTATTGGACTCTGTTCCCATACGCTGTGGTCTTTTCCCTGTTCTCCCTGTGCACAATGCTGTTTGTCAAGCACGGGGATTCCAGGATCGTACCTGCCGGAAAGTAAGATGCCTAAGAAAATACCGCCCCTGGAGCGGTCAGATAGGGATTTATAATTCCTGAAAAATTCGGCATAGTTGTTGATATTCGGCTATGCCGTTTTTTCGTTTAGTTTGGTAAATCGATAGCGCCAATGCAGTTATAAAAAATTTGAATTCGCTGGGTTCTGTGGCCATCTACCTTTTCAGCCTTAAATACTATAATTTTGTCAATGAACTCTCGTATAATCTCTGCATCCAATTCTGTAATTTCTGTGTACTTTTTAACCAGTGCAAGGAAGCGGTCGGTATTGAGGGAGTTTTCTTTTGCTGTATCAATAGTACGCTTTAATTTGG
>JAAYHI010000096.1 GCA_012727415.1 Bacillota bacterium | reverse complement strand
TGCCGGGCATCATACCCCGGGTGGTAAAGCGGGTAAGCCAGGAAACCCAGATACCGCTTATTGCCGGCGGGCTTATAGAATCCAAGGAAGATATCCTCGCCACATTACAGGCGGGGGCAGTGGGAATTTCCACCACCAAGGAGGAGCTTTGGTACTTATAGAGCTTGTAGCAATACAGGAGGAGATGTTATGGACAAGTATGTCTTGGCCCTCGATCAAGGGACAACCAGTTCCCGGGCCATTCTCTTCGATCGCAAGGGCAGCATTGTCGCACTGGCGCAAAAGGAATTCAAGCAGATTTATCCTCACCCCGGCTGGGTAGAGCACGATGCCATAGAGATTTGGGCAACTCAGAGCGGCGTTGCCCAGGAGGCCATTGAACGGGGAGATATCTCCCCCCGGGACATTGCTGCCATCGGCATTACCAATCAGCGTGAAACCACTGTCGTCTGGGAAAAGGCCAGCGGCCGCCCTATATACAACGCCATTGTCTGGCAGTGCCGCCGCACGGCAGGTATGTGCGACGCCATCAAAGCCGATACCGCAATGGAGCAGTATATCCGGGAGAATACTGGCCTAGTGGTGGATGCTTATTTTTCCGCCACTAAGATTAAATGGATCCTGGACAATGTGGAAGGGGCCAGGGAAAAAGCAGAGAGGGGCGAGCTTCTCTTTGGCACCATTGACACATGGATAATATGGAACCTGACCAAGGGCCAGGTCCATGTCACAGACTATTCAAATGCCTCCCGCACCATGCTCTTTAATATCAAGAGCCTGGAGTGGGATGAAAAGATCCTCAACTACCTGGACATCCCCAGGGGCATGTTGCCCCAGGTGCGTCCTTCCAGCGAAGTATACGGCTATACCGCTCCCGACACCTTCGGCGGCGCGCAAATTCCCATCGCCGGCGCCGCCGGGGACCAACAGGCAGCCCTTTTCGGGCAGACCTGTTTTCAGCCGGGGATGGCGAAAAATACCTATGGCACTGGCTGCTTTATGCTGATGAATACAGGGGAAAAGTTTATCACATCAAGACATGGCCTCTTGACCACAATTGCCTGGGGGGCAGAAGGCAAGGTGGAGTATGCCCTGGAAGGCAGTATCTTCGTTGGCGGTGCCGCCGTCCAATGGCTGCGGGACGAGCTCAAGCTCATCCGCGATGCTGAAGACACCGAATACATGGCAGGCAAAGTCAAGGACTCAAATGGGGTCTATGTCGTCCCGGCCTTTGTCGGCCTGGGGGCTCCTTACTGGGATATGTATGCCCGGGGGGCAATTCTCGGCCTCACCCGGGGGGCGAAGGCGGAGCATATTATCCGGGCTACTTTGGAGTCCATCGCCTATCAAACCAGGGATGTGCTGGAAGCCATGGAGGAAGATTCGGGCATTGAGCTGACTGCCCTCAATGTGGATGGGGGCGCTGTGGCCAACAATTTCCTCATGCAATTCCAGGCAGATATCCTCAATGTGCCGGTGGAGAGGCCCAGGGTCATTGAGACTACTGCCCTGGGAGCCGCCTATCTGGCGGGGCTGGCGGTGGGCTACTGGCAGAGCAAGGAAGATATCGCCGCCAACCGGATGACAGACCGCAGGTTTGAGCCGCAAATGCCCCAGGAACAGCGGGCCAGGTTATATGCGGGCTGGAAAAAGGCAGTCAGTCGTTCCCGGGACTGGGAGCAAGCAGAAAAATAAACCGGCTGTGGGCCGGTTTTCTTCGTTATGAAAATTTAAATGAAACAGAATCTGCTACCCGACGGAAGCCAATATCCCTGTATATTTTATTGGAAGTGGGATTGGCTAAATCGGTATAGAGGCAGCAGAATTTATACTCCGTAAGCAACAAGCGGCAGAGGCTGGCAACGCAGCTGGTGGCATAGCCGCGGCGGCGATACTCTGTGGGGGTAAAGACCTGGTTGATGGCGATGCCGCTATAGGTGGGGCGGGTCTTCTTGGCCATCGACACCACCTCTTTGTCCTCCCAGAGGTAGTACGTGTTGTCGGCAATGCCGGCGGCAGCCACTTTTCTTGCCTGCTCCGGCGGGATGGGAGTTAAAGCTTCCCGGCAGAAATCCTCAAGCCAGCTGCTCACCAGGTCCAGGTCCCCGCTGTGGGCAAGCCGCAGCCGGCCGGGAGAAAGGGAGACCGGGAGGACGGCGTCCAGGCGGTAGATGCCCTGCTCCATTTCCACCTGAGACTGCTGGGGCTGCCACAGCCGGGCAAAGTGCTGGGCAGGTTCCCGGGGGCCAATGACGCCGGAAAGAGGGATGTTATGGCGGGCTAGCCAGGTTGTTGCTGTTTCAATTGCCCGCCGCCAATCTCCTTCAGGGTGAGCAAGGACCAGGTGGCCGGTGGTCATGACCATGGCCAGACAGATTTGCTCTCCCGCCGCCACATAAGCGAGAAAGGGCGGTTTCGCAGGCGGGACAGCAGTGAGGTTGAGGAGAATTCCCAGGGGCAGGTTGTTAATATCCTCCTGCCGGATAAGAAAATCTCTTACCCGGCTGAGAAAATCTTCGGGGCAGCTGAGTTGCTGAACATGCATAGCCTTCACTCCTGGTTTCTTCTTACCATATACAGGCATTGTCTGCAAGAGTGGGGGCAGGATATGCTATAATTTACCCTGTCAGAAGAATGATGGAGGCGATTGAATGAAAATTACCCCGGAACAAGTTAAAAAAACAGCGGCCATGGCAAAATTGCCTCTCGCCGATGATGAGCTGGCGGAAATGGCGGGCCAGCTGCAGGAATTCCTCGACTATGTGAAGGTCCTGAAGAAGCTGCCTTCGGGAACAGGATCCCCACTCCAGGCATTTGGCGCCCCTGGCCCCGCGGGGCAGGGAGAGGCCTGCCTCAGCCAGGAGGAGGTTCTGGCCCTGGCTCCTGACAGCAGCCAGGGGATGGTGCGGGTCCCCCGGGTGATTGCAGATGAATGATTTAGCCTCCTTGACAATAAGACAGCTTTCCCAAGAGATGCAGGCCGGCAGGTTGACGGCAACAGAACTCACCGAGTATTACCTGGAGCGCAGCGAGAGGCTGCAGCCCACCATCAATGGCTATATCTCCCTGACCCGGGACAAGGCTTTGGCAACTGCATGCCATGTAGACAGTCTCCGGCGGCAAAACAGGGAGCTTAGCCCCCTGGCGGGCATTCCCATGGCGGTAAAAGATAACATCGCCGTCAGGGGGGCGGCAACTACCTGTGCCTCAAAAGTACTGGCAGACTACATTTCACCCTATGATGCCACGGCGGTGGAAAAGCTGGCCCATTGCCCCTTGCTGGGCAAGGCCAATATGGATGAGTTTGCCATGGGCTCCAGCAGCCTGACCTCTGCTTTTGGCCCTGTGGCCAATCCCTGGGACAGCAAGCGGTCGCCGGGAGGTTCCAGCGGCGGGTCCGCCGCCCTGGTTGCCGCCGGCTGTGCTCCCTTCAGCCTGGGTACAGATACCGGAGGCTCAATCCGGCAGCCTGCCGCCTTTTGCGGCGTAACCGGTTTCAAACCCAGTTATGGCAGGGTTTCGCGGCGGGGGTTGCTTCCCCTGGCCCCTTCCCTGGATCAAATAGGCACTCTAACCAGGTCGGTGGAGGACGCCGCTCTGGTGTTGCAGGAAATCTGCGGCTATGACCCGGGTGATCCTGCCTCTGCCCGGCAGGATGTGCCCGACTTTTCCGCCTGCCTTGTTGACGATGTTTCCGGCCTTGCCCTTGGCCTGCCCCGGGAAATCCTCGAGAGCTGCCCCGACAGCAGTACCAGCGAGGCTGTGGAGGAGGCGGCGAGAAAGTTTGCCCAGGCAGGGGCAAAGGTCAGTTGGGTTTCCATGCCTTATACCGATGAATCCCTTGCTGCGTACATGCTGATTGCCACGGCGGAAGCAGCTTCCAGCCTCGCCCGTTATGACGGGGTTGCTTATGGCTACCGGCATTCTTCCTCTACTCTGGAGGAAATGTATACCGGCAGCAGGATTTTCGGCGCGGAAGTGCGCCGCCGCCTGATGTTGGGCACCTATAACCTGGGGCCTGACTGCTCCGGCTATGAACTGGGCCAGCAGGCCCGGAAACATATTTCCCGCCATCTGGAGGAGTTGTTTTCTCAGGTAGACCTCCTGCTGTTGCCGGCGGCCCCATATATCGCTTTTCCCCTGGAGGAAGAGCTGGATCCCCTGGCGATGTATTACAATGACGTTTATTCAATTCCCGCCAACCTGGCAGGGTTACCGGCCCTGGCCCTTCCCTGCGGTGAGAGCCGGGGACTGCCCATAGGCATGCAGATGATGGCACCCCGGTTCCGGGAGGATGTCTTGCTGCGGGCAGGATATACCTGGCAGTGCCGCAGTGATTGGCATCTGCGGCGGCCCCGGGAGGTGGAGTGATGAACCCGACTATTGGCCTGGAAGTGCATGTGCAACTGCAAACCGGGAAAAAGCTCTTCTGTTCCTGCCCCTCAGATTTTGCTGCGCCTCCCAATACCAGGGTGTGTCCTGTTTGCCTGGGGCTGCCTGGAACATTGCCGGTATTGAACCAGGAGGCAGTTATCCTGGCCTTGAGGGCGGCACTGGTTTTGGGGTGCACTATTAATACTCTAAGCAGCTTTGACCGCAAGCACTACTTTTACCCGGATTTGCCCAAGGGCTATCAAATTACTCAGCAGCGCCAGCCCTTGGCCCTTGGCGGGGAGGTGGAGACTCCCCTGGGCACAGTTGATATCAATCGCCTTCATTTGGAAGAGGATGCTGCCAAGTTGGTGCACACGGCCGAGGGCACCTTAATTGACTATAATCGCAGCGGTATGGCCTTGGTTGAAATCGTCACTGCCCCTTGCCTTACTTCTCCCGGCGCCGCCAAGTCTTTTCTGCAATTTCTGCGCCAGGTGCTGCTCTACGCCGGCATCTCCGACTGCAAGCTGGAAGAAGGCAGTCTTCGCTGTGATGCCAACATTTCCCTGCAGGGCGGTGGGCGGACTGAGATAAAGAACCTCAACTCTTTTAAGGCTGTTGAGCGC
>JAAYHI010000095.1 GCA_012727415.1 Bacillota bacterium | reverse complement strand
TAAATCAGCCACAGTGCCCAGGGCGACCAATTGCAGGCAGGCAGAGCTGAGGGCAAAATCCGGTGCAAAAGCAGCCACCAGTTTCCAGGCCACTCCTACCCCCGCAAGCTCCTGGAAAGGATAATCTGAATCCTGGCGCTTAGGATTGATGACAGCCAGAGCCTCCGGCAGTTCTTCCGGAGGCAGGTGATGGTCGGTAATAATGACATCCATGCCCAGGCGCTTGGCATAGCCGACCTCTTCGGCATTGCTGATGCCGCAGTCTGCTGTAAGCAGGAGGGTGCATCCGGCTTCCGCTGCCTGGTCAATGCCCCTTACACTTAGCCCATAGCCATCCTGCTGGCGATGAGGTATGTAATAGCTGCACTCTATTCCCTGGTTTTCCAGGGCCATAACTAACAGAGCCGTGGCAGTAATGCCATCGGCATCGTAATCCCCGTGAATAAAGACTTTTTCCCGGCGCTGGCGGGCAAGCTGCAGCCTCTCCACCGCCTTATCTGTATCCGGCAACAGTTGCCAGGGATGGAGCTGGGAGATATCCGGGAAGAGAAAGGCCAGGGCTTCCTCGCCGCTGGTCACCCCCCGCTGCACCAGGAGAGCGGCTAAAATCCGCAAATCCAGGGTCTGAAGCTTTTTATATAATTTTAACCTCCTGGGGCTGACACATTCTCGCCCCTCCGCTTTCAGCAACGCCCTCAGGGAAGCAGCCAGGGCACTGACTGCCTTTGCATCCCCTCCCTTAATGCGCCAAAGGGGAGCAGAGGAACCGCTTGCTATGTCTGCACTTGTCAAGAAAAGCACCTCCGGTCTACCTAAGAAGTTCGGCAAATCCAGAGCTTTTTCCTGCCCGCCGGCGCCGGACATAAGAAAACCCCGGTACCCCGGGGTTAATCTCAGGCGCGGGCCTTGTTTTCCCTGACCTTGAGCTCGAAGAACAGAGGGCTGGCCAGGAAAATGGAGGTAAAGGTGCCGCAGAAAATGCCGATAAACAGGGGCAAAGTAAAGTCTTTAAGGGTCTCGCCCCCTGCAAACAACAGGGCACCGACAGTTATCAGGGTGGTCAGTGAAGTATTGATGGTCCTCAGGAGGCTCTGGCTGATGCTCAGGTTCAATGTAGCGGGCAAGGCCTTGAAGCTGGAATTAAACCGCAGGTTCTCCCTCACCCGGTCAAAGATGACAATGGTATTGTTGATGGAATATCCCACTATTGTCAGCACCGAAGCTACAAAGGGGCTGTTTACCTCCAGATTGAAGACCGAGAAAGAGGTGATGACAACAAAGGAGTCAAAGAGCAGGGGAATCAGCGCTGCCACTGCAAACTTCAGCTCAAAGCGGAAGCTGATATAGACAATCATGCCAATAGAGGCCAGGAGCAGCGCCAGCAAGGCGTTGCGCAGCAGCTCTCCCCCAACCACCGGCCCTACGTTTTCAATATTCCTTATGTCTTCATCGCTGAAGTCAGGCCATTCCTCGGCAATAGCCGCCAGGAGCTTCTCCCGCTCTTCTTCCGTCAGGGGCACGGTGCGGATGACTACTTCCTGGCCCTCAGTGCCCACAGTCTCTTGAATATAACTGCTTTCAAGGGTGACGGTGCGGCCGTTAGCATCTGTGGCTTCAACTCCCGCCAGCACATCCCGAACCTGGGAGGCGGTAAAGCCACCGGGCAGGTTAAGAAGCAGCTTGGTGCCGCCGGTGAAATCAATGCCAAAGTTCAGGCCCCTGAAGATTAGGAAGGCAATGCCGAAGGCAATGATGCCCAGTGCAATAATGAACCACAGGCGCCGCTTACCAATGAAATCGAAATTCATTACTTTTTCACCCCCAGCAGCCAATTGCTTTTAAGGATATTGGAATCCACCAGGTTCTTCATCATTGCTTTGGTAATGATTAAGGCAGTAAACATACTGCAGAGGATACCCAGAGACAGAGTTACGGCAAAGCCGCGAATGGGCCCGGTCCCCAGAGCATAGAGAATGGCAGCCACTATCAAAGTGGTGATATTCCCGTCCATAATCGAGGACAGGGCCTTGTCAAAGGCCGCCAGGGTAGCTGACCGGGGAGTCTTGCCGTTTCTCAGCTCTTCCTTTAACCTTTCAAAGATGATAACGTTGGCATCTATTGCCATGCCCAGGGTGAGGATAATCCCGGCAATGCCCGGCAGAGTGAGAACTGCTTTCAGCACCACCAGGAGGTCAAGCAGAATTACACCGTAAGCCAGCAGGGCAAGGGAGGCAATAAGTCCGGGCAGGCGGTAGAAGATAATCATGAAGACCATTACCAGGGCCAGGCCCAGCAGGCCGGCCCAGAGACTGGCTTTCAGGGAATCGCTGCCCAGGGTGGGACCGACGGTGCGGACTTCCAACTGCTCCAGCTCCAGGGGCAGGGCCCCTGAGCGCAACAAGTTGGCAAGCCTGGAAGCTTCCTCAATGGTTTCAATGCCAGTAATTACGGCTTTGCCATCAGCGATGACGGTCTGCACAGTGGGAGCCGAGATAACCTCGCCGTCGAGATAAATGGGGATCTGTTGCCCCAGGTGGGAGGCAGTCAGCTCGGAAAAAATCTTGGCGCCAGCGCTGTCAAAGACCAGGGAGACCATGGGAACCTGGCGGCCAAATTCATCGGCCTGATAGACGGCCTGGGCTTCAGTGAGATTGGCGCCGGTAAGCACCGTCTTGCCGCTGGAATCCTTAAATTCCAGCAGGGCGGTCTTGCCGATGGTTTCGAGAATGGCCTGCTGGCCCTGTTCAGGATTATTGGGATCGGTGGCCAGCTCAATGCGAATGCGCCTCTCCCCTTCCCGCTGAATAACCGGTTCAGAGAGGCCAAAGCTGTCTACCCGGTTGCGCAACACGGCAATGGTAGCAATCATGTCCTCGTTGGAAATTTCCCGGGTTTCCTCTTCCTCCTTGCCCCCAAAGAGGCCATCAAACCAGGCAGTTATCTTTTGCCACAGGTTTTTGTTTTCTTCCTGGGAAGTTTCCTCAGCTTCAGTCTCCTGCTCACCGCCTTCAGGGACCTGGGCCTCCAAAAGAACATATACCCCTCCCTGCAGGTCGATGCCGAGGTTGATATCCCGGACAATAACCGGCAGCGACAGGGCGACAGCAGTGAATATTGTCGTGATGATGAGAATAAGCGTCAGCAGTTTAGTCCACTGAATCATCGCCACTCTCTCCTTCCTCTACAGCAATACTTTTTTCATTATAACCCTGGCCCGGGAAGAGTGTCAACGAATTCCAGCACCCCGGACCCCTACAACAACTTGGTGTCATTGATGACCAAAGAAAAAGAACTGTCCAGGGCGGCCGCAGCTCGCCGGCACATGACCATCCTGGTTAAGAAAATCTCAAAGTACTCCATGACGCCGCTGATCTCGGTGTCAATCTTCAGCTCCAAAGTGACAGTTCTTGCGGAAGAGTCCACCCGCAAAAAAGAGTGCTTGACGGCAAAATTAACGCGGTCGTGAATGTCAAAGCTGGAGAAATCGGGGTTGCGCACCCTGGAGGTGTGGACATCGGACTTATCTGCCAATATTAAAGCGGCAGCAATGTTATTGACGGGTTGTCCGTACTCCTCCTCATGGTTGCCGATGGCGCCAATGATCAGCGCGATCTCTTCCCAGGGCATTTCCAGGTCCTGCAAAATCTTCATTGCCAGGTATGCCCCGGACTGGCCGTGGTTATACCGGGTTATGGCGTTGCCAATGTCATGGAGGTAGCCGGCGATGGCAACGAGTTCACAATCCCGCGGGGGGTAACCCAACCGCTCCAAAATATTGGCGGCAATACTGGACACCAGGTCAGCATGGCGGAAGGAGTGCTCGGTATAGCCCATGGCCCCCAGGTTTCTGTTGCCTGATTCAATAAATGCCCGCACCATAGGTAACTTACGTATATCATCAACAAGTATCCGCTTCAACACATCTACCCCTTTACAGCTCAACGGGAAAAGAGCAGGATAATTCCTGCTCTGTGGTTTACTCCGTCTCTCCGTAGTGCTCTTCCCATACACCCTTATTGCGCCGCAGTGTCGCCAGCTCTTCGGGATTGGCCACATGAATATTATCTACCAGCCAACGCCCCTGGGTGCGGACCAGGTCTAAGTCATAGTAAATCAAATATTCCATGCCCTCTTGTTCTTTGGCTTCTTCCTGCTGCCAGAAAATAACGCGAACCGCGGCGGTGCGCAGTTTTTGCTCAAGAATCCTTACTTCCACATCGCCCTTTACCGCAACGGCCAACTCCTGCTCTTTCCAGGCTTCAACCCTGCCGCTGGCAAGAACCTGCTCAGCATGGCTTGCAGTCATCAAGCCCTTGGCTTCCTCGCCGGTAATGGCGGTGTGCTCTACAGTAAAGAACTCTTTGGCGAAATTGGCTGCTGTGGCGACAACTTCTTCCTGGGCCCGGGGCTGGAAAGACAAGTAGTACCATACTGAACCAGCGATGATACCCACTTCGATGAGGATTAATGCCAACAGGAGGGCAATTTTTGCTCCCTCTCCCGTCCTTCTGCCCCGCAGTCTATTGCGCTTGTTTGTACCCTTTTTGTTTGCCATGGAAATCCCCCTCACTGCAATTTAGGCTCAAAGCTTGCTTGACTTTTAGATATATGGCGGCCTCTGTCCGCATCCTTAACAGCCGGCAACCCAGCTCATAGGGTTGTTCGAGCTTTGTATTTATCCACCAGGCATTGGCGTGACAGCCTCCCCCACAGTGGTAACGGGCCCAGCATTTTTGGCAGGCTTCTTTGTCGGCAATGCCCAGAGTGCGAAATCTGTCCTGCAGGGCTGCGTTAACAATTCCGGTATCGACAGTGCCCAGCAGCCAGGCCTCTTCCCCAACAAACTGGTGGCAGGGGAAAATCCCCCCCTGGGGATCCACTGCCGCATATTCAATACCGGCGCCACAGCCTGCGGCCCTTCTGGCACCACACTGGCCGTGCTCCCAGTCGAGATTAAAGTGAAAAAAAGTAAAGGGTTCCTGCAGGGCCAGTTCCGCCAGCTGCCAGTACTGCTCCCGCAAAAAAGGCAGGTCTTTCTCAGTGAGGGCCATCTTTGAGCCTGGGGGGAGGACAACGGGCTCCATGGAAAAGCGCCTGAGGCCCAAATCCAGCCAGTGGCGGATATCCCGGACAAAATCCTTATTCCGGGCGGTATATGTTCCGCGGATATAATATCTTTCCCCCAGAAGGGGAACTAATTCCAGGATGTTGCGAGTAATTTCCTTATAGCTGGAACCTCCCCCGGGGCAGGGCCGCGCAGCATTGTGCACTTTCTCCCGGCCGTCGTGGCTGAGGATGATATCCAGGTTAAGGGCAACCAGCCTGTCCCGGGCTTCTTTGTTAAGAGAAAACCCATTGGTGGTCAAAGTTAAGTTAACTTTCTTGCCCAGGGCCCTGGCTCGCTGCCGGGCATAAGCTGCTGTTTCCTCCACCACTTCCAAGTTCAGCAGCGGTTCGCCGCCAAAAAAATCAATCTCATACACCCGGGCAGCGGAAGAAAAAAGCATATCCACTGCTTTTTTGGCTGTGGCAAAGTCCATTAGCGACCGGGCACCGCCAAAGGCACCCGTGCCGGCAAAACAATAGCGGCAACGCAAATCACAGTCATGGGCCACATGGAGGCAAAGGGCTTTCAGTTCCCCTCCTCCCGGCCTCTGACTGAAATGAGGTTCGGGGCTTAGAAGCATTCCCGCATCCGTCAGGCCCTGAAGTTCCTCCCAGGCCAGCCGCGCCTGAGATAGTTCTGTGGCGAAATCCTCTTCCAGCTCTGTTATTTTGCCGGCGACAAAGTACGGAAATACCCTGGCAGCAATGGCATCAAGAACGTGAACAGCCCCGGTGGGCACATCCAAGAGAATATTGAGCCCGCCGTGACTGAAAAAATGATAATTGCTTCCGGTCATCCCTTGTTGACACATACCTGATTGCCAACAGTGCAGGATGTCTTGCAGGCCGACTGGCAAGAGGTGGCGCACTGGCCACAGCCTTTGGCGGCAGTGTTCTTTTCTCCGCTGTAAACGGTTACTACATGTTTCATATTTTCAGCCTCCTTGCATATAGCTTATCTTATCACGTTTACTATAGAGTGACAATATCTTGCCGATTCCCCCGGCAATACTGTGGTATAATAACATTGTTTCACTGAAGGGAGGATCTTCTTGTCGATGCAACTTATCTGGCAAATATTCAGCAGCTTTTTTAAGATCGGAGCCTTTACCATTGGCGGCGGCTATGCCATGTTGCCGGTAATGCAAAGGGATATAGTCGACCGCCTGGGATGGCTGGATGAACAAGAATTTATGGAAACTATCGCCGTAACTCAGTCTGCCCCAGGTCCCATTGCCGTAAACACCGCCATCCTCATTGGCAAACAGATGGCGGGGCTGCCGGGAGTCATTGCCGGCTGCCTGGGGGCTGTCCTGCCCTCTTTTCTCATCATCCTGGCAATTGCCATCTTCTTTCGCAACATACTCAACTGGCAGCCGGCCTTAAATTTCTTCGCCGGCGTCCGGCCCGCGGTGGTGGCCCTCATTGCCCATGTGGCCTGGAAAATGGCACGCAAGCTCATTGGCAACACTGCCAGCTTGCTATTATTCCTCACCTCTCTGGCCCTCATTATTTTTGTTCCCAAACTGCACCCCATCTTCATCATCCTGGGCAGCGGCATTGCCACTGTCATCTGGGCCAGTTCCCAAAAGCAACAGGGAAAGGAGGCCTGAAAATGTGGACCCTGTTTATTACCTTCTTTAAAATCGGCCTCTTTACCTTCGGCGGCGGCTATGCCATGATTCCCCTGATGCAAGAAGAAATAATCGCTCACAACTGGCTTACCCTGGCTGAATTCCTCAACATCGTCGCCATCGCCGAGATGACCCCGGGGCCAATCGCAGTCAATTCCGCAACTTTTATCGGCTATCAGCTGTACGGTGTCGGCGGGGCCGCCCTGGCAACTTTCGGCGTCGTCGCCCCTTCCCTCATCATCATGGTGATATTCTCCCATTTGCTGGCCAAGCTCAGAGCAAGCAAATACTCAGTTGCTCTCAGGGGCGTTGCCATTACAGTAACCGCCCTCATTGCAGCGGCGGTCCTCGGCCTGATCAAGCCGGCCTTTACCAATTATGCAGATGTGGCTATAGCCCTGACAGCCTTTGTGTTAGTGGCAAAAACGAAAATCAGCCCCATCCTGATCATCCTGGGGTCAGGTCTCCTCGGTATAGTGCTGTACGGCTATATACTATAAAAAGGCTGGGGGGCGCAGTTGCGCCCCCCGGCCTTTTGTCAGCGGTCCAAATGGTCCTCAACCATCTCTATCATCTTCCTGACCATAGTGCCGCCGACCTTGCCGCATTCACGGGTGGTCATTTCCCCCCACCCCTGACGGGCAATTTTGTCGGCAAGCCCCAGTTCAGCAGCAACTTCATACTTGAACTGGTCCATAACCTGTTCAGCTTCAGGCGTCAACAGCTTACGGCGTCTTGCCAACACAGCACCTCCCCGGCAGGCATAAGCCTGCATTTTAGTTTTCCACGACTTTGGCCTGCAAATTCATTCCTGCCACTGGCCCAGGGCGTGGAGGCGGCGCCAGCGCCG
This sequence comes from Bacillota bacterium, assembly GCA_012727415.1. GTDB lineage: Bacteria > Bacillota > Proteinivoracia > UBA4975 > UBA4975 > UBA4975. The sequence continues at coordinate 904 of JAAYHI010000095.1, read as the reverse complement.
CTGCAACAAGACTTCCTCAGGCAAATGTTCAAGGATGTCCAGATGCCTGACCAGGGCTTCCTTAATGGCGGGCAAGCCCAACTCCCAGCTTTCCTGCAGACCTTTGGCAGGCTCGGGTATGATTTCATCGACGACGCCAAATGCTCGCAAATCCTGGGCGGTGAGCTTGAGGGCCGCGGCAGCATCCCTGGCACGACTGGCGTCTTTCCAGAGTATGGCAGCGCATCCTTCTGGAGAAATAACTGAATACACAGCGTTCTCCAGCATCAGGAGACAATCGCCAATGCCAAGGGCCAATGCCCCGCCGCTGCCACCCTCGCCGGTGACAATGTTGATTATCGGGGTTCTCAGCGCTGCCATCACCCGGAGGTTGCGGGCGATGGCTTCGCTCTGGCCCCGCTCTTCTGCCCCGATGCCGGGAAAGGCACCGGGAGTGTCGATAAAACATATAATCGGGCGCTGGAATTTTTCCGCCTGCTCCATTAGGCGCAAGGCCTTGCGATACCCCTCGGGATGGGGCATACCGTAATTCCGGGCGATATTTTCCTTGGTGTCCCGCCCCTTTTGATGGCCGAGGACTGTTACCGGCCTCCCCGCCAACAGGGCAATTCCCCCCACCAGGGCGGGGTCATCGCGAAACTGCCTGTCACCGTGGAGGGGAATAAAATCAGTAAAGAGTAACTGAAAATAGTCCAGGGCTGTTGGCCGTTTGTTGTTCCGGGCCAGCTGGAGTTTTTGCCAGCCGCTGAGGTTGGAATACAGCTTTTCCCGAAGGGCTTCTGCTTTCTTTTCCAGGGCGGCTACTTCCTGGTCCAGTTCAATGCCCTGTTCCCGGGAAAAGCCCTTGAGGTCTTCGATCTTTGCCAACAGCTCCTTCAGTTGCGTTTCCGGATCTGTCATTCCC
>JAAYHI010000094.1 GCA_012727415.1 Bacillota bacterium | reverse complement strand
GATTTTGCCCCCAGTTGGCAGGGGGAAAGGCTGAAGGACCAAGCTCAAGCACTGGAGCTGATTAAAGACAGTATAGATGCCGGCACACCAGTGATTGCCCTAGGTGTCGTCGGCCCACCGGAACCATGTATTATCACTGGTTATGATGAGGACGGAGAGGTATTGACGGGCTGGAGCTATTTCCAGCATGAGATGGACCGCAACCCAGACCTGGAATTTGAACCGACCGGGTACTTCCGCAAGGGCAAGTGGTTTTCCAACCTTTATGGGTTAGTGCTGGCAGGGGAGCGGGTTGCTAAGCCTCATCCGGCAGAGATCTGCCGGGATGTCCTGACCTGGGCAGTGGAGCTGATGCACACCCCCCGGGCAGGCCGTTTCCCTGCAGGGTTTGATGCTTATTCTTATTGGATAGAGGCACTGCTTTTTCCTGATACAGCCCCGGACAAGCTTCCCCAAGCTATGGCCATTCTCGAGCCTGCAATCTGGGACCTGGCGGAGCGCCGCTGGTATGCAGCCATGTATCTTGAGCAGATGGCTGTTGAATTGCCCCAGTTGCGGCATCAATTCCTGGAAGCTGCCAAGTCATTCCAGGCCATTCATGACTTGATGTGGGAGGTAAACGGTCAGCTGCGGAAAACCGAGGGTGACAGCGGGATGGAGTCCATTGCAGATCCAGTTGTGCGCAGGAGAATTATTGGGATTATTAAAAGAGCCCGGCAGTATGATCTGCAGGGAGCGGAGCAACTAGCCAAGCTGGCAGCCGCCCTCTGAATCTGGGCTCGAGCCCCTGACTGCCTTTTTAGAAAGCAGGGATTGACCGCGAATCTGAAGGCTGCATTGAAACCTGCAATCAAGCGGGCGATCAGGGATTATGTGTCAAATGTTGTCGAAATATGTCATACGGTAGTCCTTGAAAAATAAGGGTAGGGTGGGTAGACTGAAAGCAGGTCTAGTCAATGCTGTAATATAATAGGATTTTAAAAGTCCATTCTTGTTTAATAGAGGTCACTTTGGGGACCTGTATTTTTGCTGGAATGGACTTTTTATTATCCCAACAGCTTAAGGAGGGGGGCATATGGCTGCCATTGGTACCGTCCTCAGGGACAGGTACGAAATAATTACCGAATTGGGCAAGGGCGGTATGAGCACTGTCTACCTTGCCAGGGATAAAAATCTCGACTGTTATTGGGCTGTCAAGCATGTCAAGAACCACACTACTGCAGATATCAATGCTTTTAAAAAAGAAGTGGAGCTGTTGGCCAGTCTTAATCACTCTGACATTCCCAGGATTGTCGACCGGATAGAAATTGATGATGATTATTTCGTTGTCATGGATTTTATTGACGGTACACCCCTGGGGAAAAAAGTCCTGGCTGAGGGGCCCCAGCCGGAGCAGACCGTGGTGGAGTGGGCAAAACTGCTATGTGATGTTCTGCATTACCTGCACACTGTTCGCGACAACCCCATCGTCTACTGCGATCTAAAGCCGGACAACATCATGCTGACTCAGGCGGGCAGGCTCAAGCTCATTGATTTTGGCATTGCCAGGGAGTGCAGGCGCGGCCAGAAACAACTGGGTGCCAATGTGGGTACCAGGGGATACGCCGCTCCGGAGCAGTATAAAGGTGCCAGCAATATCCTGGATGAGAGGACGGACATATACAGTCTGGGGGCGACCCTCTATTACCTTGTAACAGGCTTAGTGCCAGGGAAACCGCCTCAAGCCATGCATCCTGTCAGGCAGGTAAATCCCGCATTGTCTGAGGGGCTGGAGTACACAATTGACAAGGCTACCAGGAATGACCCCGCTGACAGATACCAGAACTGCCTGGAAATGCGCGAAGACCTGGAAAACATCGAGCAGTTAAACAGCGACTACCGGAAAAAAATGGCGAGGAAAGTATTTACCTTTGCCAGCTGTCTGCTGCTTAGCCTGGGGTTCTTTGTCTTTGTTCTTATTGGCAACAACGGTATTCACGCGCAAAGAGCGGATAACTTTCAGACAGCTTTTCAGACCGCAGTAGCCTATGACCGGCAGGGTGATTATGCTGCCGCGGCAACCCATTATGCCGAAGCAATCGAATACAAGCCAGATGATTTGGATACTTACTTGCTGTATTTCAATGCATTACTGCCCAGGCAATCAGGGGAGGAGCATCTGCTGCAGACGAAGTTTGCCATCGATGAGATGCGAAAGCGGTACCTGGATAATCCCCACTCCGATATGTACAGAAACAGTTTGCTCATGTACCAGGTGGCAAAAAGGTGTACTGAGCTCAATGATCCTGCCTACGCGGCCACGGCAGTAAACTATTTTGAACTGATCAGGGACAGTGAGGAGTATAAAGAGGGCAGGTTAAATGCAGCGGACCTGGATTGCTACGAGATTATTGCTTCCAATTGTGCCAATAACCTGGCAACCCAGGATTTTAACCAGCTAAATCAGGCCTTATTAGCCCTGGAGAGCAGTACCGACGCAATGCGGATCTCCGCCAATGAGACACTGGAAAATTACTATGTACTCATGGTCATTTACAGCGCATATTCATCCTATTTGGATGATGCCTATGAACGAATTCACCAGATTGGAATTAAGGCGAAAGCGGTCATTGACAATAATATCACTTCCGAGGAACTGACCTTTAACAATGTTGTCAGGATGTACGAGCTGGTGGCGTCGTCCCTTTACACCAACGCAATTATTGAAGCGGATACAGCAGTGCAGAGAGATCTGTATGAGGCCTGTATTGAGTGGTTTGGCTATCTCGATGATTTGAATTATGACTTGCCTGAGGTGCTGGCACTAAGAAAGGGAAATGCGTACAGAGGCGTTTTCTATACCTTTGACCCGATTAGTGAGCGGGAGGCCATAGATGGCAGCGTTCTTGCCTATGTGGAGGAAGCCATTGAAATATATCAGGAGATTATCCGCGGTAACAGCAACTCGTTTCTGGCTCACTTGTACTTGACCCAGGCGTACCTGGATAAAGAATTGTGTAAGCCATTGGCGGAACGGGACTTTACTGCTGCCAAAAACAGTTATGCCAATGTCCTTGCCCTCAAAGAGGCGGATACCAGTCTTTCTGTTGTTGCCCTGTCTCAGTTTGGTGCCCTGCGCAGGCAAATGCAAAATGCCGGATTGGAGGGGCGGTAATGTACGAGGCATTTTTCTATGGCGGGCTGGTATTGTCTGCAGCCTCGCTGCTGGCGGCTATATTCTTGTTTTTCTACCTGCGAATCCCCGCTGCAATCAGGTACTTCATGAAAATGGGAAGCAAACGTATAGTGCAAGGGGCACAGGCTTCCGGCACTCTAAGGATTATCCCTGCTGATTCTGGAGATATGGATACAGATGTGCTTGACGCAGAGGGGAGACCAGTAGCGGAGTTTCAAGAGGATACGACTTTACTGGAAGACGGGACGGAAGTTTTGCCGGAAACACATTTTGGGCAAAAAGGGTAAGGGGGGAAATTGGCTTGGCAGTTTGGTTTGCTGGCAGGACTAAGATAAAAGTTGGCCTGTGTATTCTGGCAGTGGTCGCCTCTCTGGCGGCGATTATTGCTGCAAGAAATAATCCTGCTCTCGCCACTTCGATTTCCGCCACTGCATCCGACTATTGTTCAAACAGCGGCGGTGGCAATTGGTCCCAGGAAGATTTAGGCCAGGGGGCCATAGGCACTTCGGACAACAGCGAACTGGGAATTGAGATCATCAGTGTTGTCTCCAATAATGCCAATCCCTCGCTGGCCAAAGTCGGGGATACAATCACAGTCTGTTTCCAGTCTGTCCTGGCGTTGGATGATGTCTGGGTACTCATTGCCGGACAGGGGGCCGAAGCCTATCCCGGCGACGACAGGACAACCTGGACTGCTGAATATACCCTGAAGGCCGGAGATGCAGCCGACTACCAGCCGATACCGGTAATGGTTACCGGCAGCCATGACGGGATTGAGGAAACAGTGTGCCTGGACACCGAAACGGTAACCTTTTTTGCCGAGATTGCCGCAGATAATTTGCGTTTCTTCTCCGACAATGATTCACCTGCAATTGCAGTTGATGGTGATACTGTATTTGTTACTTTTAACACTGCCCATCCGGTGCAGGTAAATGCGGGCAAGATTGCCGGACATGCGGTGGAATTCAGCTCTCTTAACGATGCAGGCATGGAGTGGACCGGCGCATATACCATACCTGAAGGTGTATTTGAGCCGGGAACGGCATTGGATTTTTCCCTGGTACTAAATGATGAGGCGGGGAATCCGCCGGTTACCCTCACTGACGGGGATACTGCTGACAGCGTCCTCTACTGCCTGCCAGTTTTCATCAGGAGCATTGACGTTGTTTCCAGTAATCCTATCGGCTTGGTGGCGATTTGCGGCGATACAATTACTGTTACCGTAGAGGCTGACATGCCGGTTACAATCAGCGGGGCCCGAATTGCCGGTGTAGAGTCAGAGTTCACTGCCCTCGACGAGGAAGGCTGCATTTGGGCAGGCGCTTATACAATAACGGGCGATGAACAGCATTTAGCCGACAACGATTTTATCTCCTATGCATTTGTTGCAACCAATGAATCTGGCGGTTTCCTGGTTGTTGAACAGGAGAGCTCAATTCGCTATATTGCTCCGATTGCCATTCAGGATTTATCGATTGTCTCCAATAATCCTGAGCCGGATGTGGCCCTTATTGGTGATACCGTTACGGTCTCTGTTACCACTGCCACCAGTGTAACGATAAGTGAGGCAAGTATTGCCGGCCAGAGCGTCGAGTTTGAAAGCCAGGGCGACGGCAGGGTATGGTCGGGAACCTATACCATTACCGGGGAAGAGGGCTTGGAAACCGAGGAGCCTGTAAATTTCCAGTTTACAGCTGCCGATGCCTACGGCAATATTTTGCCTGTCGACCATACCGCGATCACTTCGCCACCGGTGCTCTATTTCGCCCCGATTGCCGTGGAGGAGCTCAGTATCGTCTCAAACAATGCTAATCCAAGGTTGGCAAAAGATGGCGATGAGATAACGGTTACCTTTATCACCTCTAAACATATTAACCAGATCAGCGATGCCAAGATTGCAGGACATCCAGTTAATTTCACCAGCCAGCAAATCCCCGGGGGAGACAAGGTTTGGACTGGCAAGTATACCTTGGCCAATGGTGACCTGGCAGATGGTGAATTTGTCAGTTTCGAATTTACTGCTGTGCGCAAGAAATCGTTTCTCCGCAAGACCTATACCAACAATGACCTGCCTCCGGGCAGACAGGTCCTTTATCGGGGGCCGATTCAAGTTACCAGCTTGTCGGTTTCATCGGACAATCCTAATTCCCCGCTCCTGGCCAAAGATGGCGACAGGGTTACAGTCGCCTTGACCTCAGAAAAAGATGATGCAGTAGTCATCAGTGCTTTGGTTGCCGGCCAGCAAGTGGATTTTCACAAGGATGAACAGGGGATATGGTCGGGAGCGCTGACCCTCGCCAACGGCATGGTGGACACCGACAATACAGATATTCCTTTCGCGGTTACCTTGACTGATGAAGCGGGCAATATCACTGTGGTGACTGAAACTCAGGCTGGGATTAATGTGCGCTACTATGCCCCGATAGCGGATGCAATTGCGGCTTTGGATTTCTGCTCCGACAACGAGATTGCGACCCATTACGCTAAGGACGGAGACACCGTCACCATTACCCTCACTGCAACCCATCCCGTCAGCATCGAAAATGCTCTGATTGCAGACAGGCCCGTTGCTTTTACTTCCGATGACGGCTTAGTTTGGACTGGCACCTATCTGTTGAGGGACCATGACATCCCGGGCTACACTGACATTACATTTTCCTTTGATATTACCGATGCAGCGGGAAATGCCCCTGTGCAAAAAAGCCATGCCGATGCCCCGGCTATTCGCTATTTCCCGCCCCTGGAGAAAGCCTTTACACGCATGGAGTTTACCTCGGGAAATCCAAATCCCGTTTATGCTAAAATTGGCGACCGGGTAACCCTTTCTTTTGCCACCAGTCATCCGGTGATGATCAGGGATATGTGGATTGCAGGGCAGGCAGTGACACCTGTCGACCTGGGTGGAGGGATGAAGTGGCTGGCTGTCTATGTGGTTGCCGGCGGGGATATTGAGGACAATACAGATATTCCCTTCCACTTTACTGCCTGGGATGCTGCAGGCAACACACCCCTGACCCGGACTCATCTTGACCTGGAACCCATCCGATACCAGGCGCCAATTGTCATTAACAATCTGGCTATGGTTTCAAACAACGCGAAAGCGGCGAATCTAGCGAAGAATGGCGATGTCATAGAAGTTACCTTCAATACCACCCATCCTGTGTCCTTGTCCGAGGTAAAAATAGCGGGGATGGAAGCAGAGTTCAGCAGCGATGACGGGATGAACTGGACTGCACTGTACACTGTCGTGAACGACCATACTGCCGACAATGAATTTGTCAGCCTGGCATTTACCGCCAGTGACTGCGCGGGCAATGCCCCGGTTACCGCCGATGAAAGCATGGTCGTTACCAACAAAGTCAAATACTTTGCGCCGATAACAGTCAGCGGAATGAAAATCTTCTCCAGCAATGTCAATGACCACAGTCGGTACGCAAAAGACGGTGATCGCATTACAATTTCGTTTACAACCAACCACGATGTAATGCTTTCCGGGGTCAGAGTTGCGAATGCTCTAATTCCAGCTGCCAATGTTTCAAAAACCAAGGGGTCCCTGGCTGTGGGCTGGACGATGACACATACAGTGAAGAATGGCGATTTGCCTGACCTGGCAAGGATTGAGTTTGAATTTGATATGGAAGATGAAGCGGGGAACGCTCTGAGAACAGAGAGCAAGAAAACCGCTGGGCTCAATGTGATTCGCTACTTTGCACCCCTTGAAGCCGTGACCGCTATTAGTTCCAATGGTCCTAATCCGGCTTATGCAAAAAACGGAGATACCGTCACGGTATCCATTGAAGTAAATCATCAGGCGCGATTCGAATCCGGCAGTATCTTCGCCCGGAGTGTCTCTGTGTCAGGGAACAACAGCAGCGAATTGTCGATGTCCTATTCAATCCGGGATGCTGAAAGCAGCTTAAGTGAGGGCGTTATACCCTTTGCCTGCACCATAGTTGACCAGGCCGGCAACAGGCTGAGCATCCAGGAAGCGAACAGTCCGGCCAGTCAGGTGATATATGACCGCACGTCGCCGAGAATTGAATTAAGTAATGATTTCAGCGGCTTCATCAATCAGGAAATCTCGTACACCCTGCGCTACAGGTGATGTCACCTACGTTCATCCAATGACGTATATTGGTCCGATGTATGAAAGGGTGGAGTCTCGTATTATCAGTGAGAGAATAGAGGCGGGCTTTATTACTAAGATAATTGAGGTGTTTACAAATGGAAAATAGCAGGGCATACAAGTATTTAATTGAAGGAGTTAACGCCACTGGTTACAAAAGGAAGGACGGCTATTATCCGCTCATAATGGAGCAGATATATGACTGGGAGCGGGATGAGGTTGAAAAAATAATATGGGAGACCTTTCATAAAAACAAAGACACTCAACTGGCACAGTTTCTCCCTAAATTAAGGAACTATGATGGTATTGGTGCCCTTAAAAGAATGCTTAGGAAGACGGGGAGTCTAGACGTTGCGGATGCCTTGTATAGAGCGACAAAGGATGCCCGATACTTGAAAGTATTTAAGTCTCGTTATAAAGCTGATAAGGATAATATTGAGACAGTAGCAATGCTATCCTATCTGCCTCCCGATGAAGATGTTCTGAGTTTTTTGAAGGAGGTTTACATTAACAGTGAAAACCCAGATAATCGCAGTACAGCAATAACTGGAATACTTCATAACACAGGATATATAAGGGACCCACGGAGTATTAGTGAGCTAACCTCTACAGTTTCGTTAGCACGAAAGTTAATGTCAGACGATAAAGAGGAGAGGAAAGTACTTCTGGAAAAGTTCCTTAGAGGCGAATTTGATTCATGCAAGGAATAATGCGGAAGTAATATCATTTTAGCTCATGACAAGAATCCGTTTTTGCCGTGAGCTTTCTGTTGTTAAGGGTTAATACGGGTATCGAAATATCGGGCTTATTCAGCGGGCGGCTGTTCCCGCAGAGGTTCTATACTGGGCCCAAGCCCTAGTACTTAATGAGGTAAGATCATATGGCAAAAGCAAAGTGGAAAGATCTGATAGGAAGGGAAAGATTGTATAGCAGATATGGGCGAGGGTTATTTAGAGGTTGATGGAGATAGGGCAAAAGGGATGAGACTATGGG
>JAAYHI010000093.1 GCA_012727415.1 Bacillota bacterium | reverse complement strand
GAATGGGGTTTGCGCTGGCTGTGGAACCAGCCAGAGGTCAGCCTGGTCCTTAGCGGCATGAGCACCATGGAACAGGTGGAGGAAAATGTCCGTGCAGCAGGCGAGTCGGCAGTAGATTCATTATCCCCGGAGGAGTTGGCTGTAATTGCCAAAGCCCGGGATTATTACCTCGCCCGGACCAAGGTGGATTGCACCGGCTGTCAGTATTGTGCAGACTGCCCTGCGGAAATAAAAATAGCCTCTATCTTCAGCCTTTACAACAGCGCCTACATGTATGACGAGCACCAGCGCGCCCAAAAAGCATATCAATCGATGCTTGACAAAAACACCGGCGTCGCCCGGTGCATTGACTGCGGCCAGTGTGAAGCCATCTGCCCCCAAAACCTCGAAGTGCGCCGCCATCTCCGGGAGTTTCACCAGGAGTTTTCCGGGAAATAAAAACAGGCTCGCCAGTGGCGAGCCTGTTAGTTGCCAAAGAAATTCAAGGGGTTGACAGGCTCTCCGTAGCGCCGGACTTCCCAGTGGAGGTGAGAGCCGGTGCTGTTGCCGGTGTTGCCAACCCGGCCAATTATCTGGCCTCTGACCACGGTGCTCCCTACCCGTATATCTGCAAAGGAGCTTAAATGGGCATAGCGGGTAGAGTAGCCATTGCTGTGCTGGATAATAATGTACAGGCCATAAGATGACGACCGGGACTTGGTGGTGACGGTGCCGCTGGCAGCGGCATAGACAGGAGTGCCCCTGGGCCTGGGTACGTCTATTCCTGTATGGCGGCGGCCGCCAGGGCGGGGGACGCCGAAATAGGATGAAATCCGCCCCCCGTTGACGGGGAAGCGAAACATCCCCTTAGGCCTGGCAGGCCAGTAGCCAATTCCCGTCAAAACTACTTTAGTCTGGGGCTCCTTGGTTACTGTAGACTTGATCCTCTGGCGCCTGATTTCCTGGCCATTAACCCGTACCACCTTGTATGTAACGGTGCGCAGGCCATTAATCCCTGCAACGGCAACTGTATCAGGCCGGACAGAGCTGTCGGGATTGACTTTGTACTTAACTGCATAGGGAATGGTCTCGGTGACGGTAACTTCCTCCACAGTCTCGACGTGCAGGAGGGCCTTGCTGGACTGCAGGTTGAGGACCTGTCCCACTTGAATGATATCCCCTTTAAGGCCATTGGCCTCCCTCAGGGCAGATAAGGGCACATTTTGGGAGCGGGAAATCCCCGATAAGGTATCCCCTCTTTTGACCACATAGGTTTTGTTTTCTGCCTGGCCGCAGACTAACATGGAGAAAACTTCTTCCTTCTCCTTCAAAACCTCTGGGGTGACGGCAATGCTTTTTATACTGACGTCCTCCCGCAGGCATACCGACAGTAGAGAGCAATTTTTCTTTTCATTAATATAATGGGCCTTAACTTCCTCAAGAACATCCCTGGCAGTCTGTTCGGTGTCGACGATGGCTGCAATTTCCCCGTTGATGACGATGGCCCAGCCTTTAGTTTTATAGGTGGCTGTATCCTCAATGCCCGCGGTTACTGCGGGGGAAGAAAAGCGGGGAGACCACATCCGCACCCGGGCGGCAGCAGTTTGTTCATTCATGATTAAATCACATTGCCACTGGGCTTCTGCCCGGGCCTGAACCCCTTCGACAATCGTTATATATTCATCCAAGTCTTCCACCAGTCCCAAGGTCTCGCCCTGGATGGACACCTGGTAAACCCATTGAGGAGTAATTAATGTGCAGGCAGCGACACAAAAAAAAGCCGCCACCAGGACAATTGCCCCTGTACACAGGATTTTTTTGGCCATAGACAGTTCCTCCTTTTTGCGGAGTCTCACATCTGTTCGACATATCCCCCCGGGATTCCTGCTCAAAAAATAATTCCCCTTTCCCTGTATGTTACAATTGCAGAGGAGGTGTCCCTGTGAGAATCGACCGGCAATTCTTTGCTGCCCCCATCCTGGAAGTGGCTCCCAGGTTATTGGGACTGACCCTGGTTCGCCGCAGCCCCTTGGGTGACAGGGCAGGCATTATTGTGGAAACAGAAGCCTATACCGCAAATGACCCAGCCTGCCATGCATATCGGGGAAAAAGCCGGCGCAATGCAGCCATGTTCGGACCTGCCGGCACAGCTTATATCTATTTTATCTATGGAATGCACTACTGCTTTAACGTCGTCACCGGCAGGGAGGGCAGCGGGGAGGCGGTGCTCATCCGCGCCCTGGAACCCGTTAAAGGCATTTCCCTCATGGCAAAAGCCCGGGGGACTGATGATATAAGGCTCCTCTGCTCGGGCCCGGCCCGCCTCTGTCAGGCCCTGAATATTACACTGGCGGAAAACGGCATCAGCCTGATGGGGGACACAATCTTCCTCCAGATGGGCAGGCAGCCGGAAGCAATTGTCACTGCTTCCCGCATTGGTGTAAGCGCAGGCAAGGAGCTTCCCTACCGCTTCTACATCGCCGGCAACGAGTTTGTCTCAAAAAAATAACCTGGCCTCCCCGCTGGCAGGGAATCCAGGGGAGATGCCGAAGTAACTAGATAAAGATTATTAGGAGGTGCGGCATGAAAATAATGCATACAGCCGATGTTCATCTTAGCAGCCACCATCCCCAAAGGCTGCAGGCCCTCAACAAAGTAGTGGCGTTGGGCCGGGAGGAAGGCATCGACCTGCTGCTGGTAGCCGGAGACCTCTTTGACGATGACCAACAAGCCCGGCTGCTGAAAGGTGAAGTGCGGGCCCTGTTCAGCAACATCCCCTTCAAGGTAATTGCCATCCCTGGCAACCACGACCAAAAGGCTTTTGCCGATGAATCCTTTTACGGCACGGAATTTACCGCGCTGACCGCCAAGCCGTACAGCATCCTGGATTTCCCTGACTGGCGCCTGGTGGGGGTGCCCTACGGCGAGGTCAGCTTCGCCTCTCTCCGGGAGGAATTGAAGCAGGCAGCGACGCCAGGGAAAAACAATATTCTCATGCTCCATTGTTCCTGGTCACTGCCCTTCCACACCGATGAGGACTACGGCGGCGAAGATCTCAGATACCTGCCTGTTACTGAAGCCACCCTCACGGGGCTGGGCTATGACTACATCCTGGCCGGGCATTTCCACTCCAGTTACCGCCAGCGCATCTTGCCCTGCAAGGCAGTCTTTGTCTATCCAGGCTCGCCGGTGTCCATAACCAGCCGGGAACAAGGGCGCCGGGCGGTAAACTTCATCGCCGATTCCCGCTGTAAAGCCATAGGGCTGGACAGCCCCTACTACCAGACTCTGGAATACTTCCTCGACGGATCAAATACCGATTCAATGCTGGCCCAGCTGGCCAGGGAAATAGCCCTCCACCCCGACGAGTATTGCTCCCTTACAGTCAGGGTCAAAGGGTACACCCAGGAGAAGGAATCTCAGCTGCAGGCCACATTGCAGCAAATACTTGCTTCGCGCAAAAACACAACCTTAATTCCCGATTTCCATGGCGTCGGCGAAATCTTTGCCGACCCCCTGTACCAAAGGATAAGGGAGCGCATTGACCAGGAGGAAGGCACTCAGGGTATGGAAGAGATGCTTGTGGCGGCCTTCAGCCAAATCCACGGGGAGGAGAAGTAATATGGAAATCCAGGAAATTGCCATTGACCACTATGGCCCCCTGCGGGATGTCCGCCACCGGCCCCGGCCGGGGTTGCAGGTGTTTTATGGCCCCAACGAAAGCGGCAAGACCCTGTTAATTGACGCCATGCTCAAGCTGCTGCTGGGCAGACGCCTCAAGGATTTTCAAAATATCGACCGGGTGGACGACATGCCCCAGGGCCGGGTAGCCATGTTCTGGCGGGGCAAGGAGCATATCTTTGACGGCAGGACCCTCCTGGAAGATGTAACCGGCATCAGCGCCAGTGACCTGCGCAATATCTTCGTCATCCGCAACAAGGACCTCCAGTTCAGCGACCAGAGGGAATATTTCAGCCGCCTTAATGACCAGCTGACGGGCATGGAGGGCCGCCGCCTTGCCAGGCTCAAAGAAAGTGTCCGCATTCTCGG
>JAAYHI010000092.1 GCA_012727415.1 Bacillota bacterium | reverse complement strand
GTCCACTTTTATGCCATGTCTTGCTCCCTTGTCAATTGTAAGGGTGGAAAACCAGTTGGAAGGGTTGCGGCCGATGACTTGGGCCGGCAGCACCTGATGCTCGACAGATTCCTGAAATTGCAGCAAGTTCCTTAGGCGCAGGTTTTCCTGCTGTATCTCCAACATCTGCAAATCTATTCCGGCGTACTTCTCTAATTCTGCCCGCAGCTGCTGATTGTCTTTGTATACATTGCGGATATCGCTGACAAATTGCCAGGAATCAGCGAAAAAATTAGTGACTGCGCTGGCGGCCTTCTGAAAGGGACACAAAACCTCTGCCACCAAATGCTCCAGAAAGAGAATGCGCTGCGGGTTGTTAGTGCTCCAGCTCATGATAATACTGAGGAGGAGAACTACGGCTATTGCCGACAATACCTTCTTTCGATTGTGATGAAAATTTGACATGGATCTCCTCCTCTGCTTTTTTGTTAACGGTTAAGGGAAACTCGTTTTAGTAAGTTGAGCTGGTCGAGGACTTTGCCAGTACCCATGACAACACAATCTAAGGGATTTTCGGCAACCACCACTGGCATGCCCGTTTCCTTGCTTATCAGCCGGTCGAAATTGTTGAGCAGGGAACCGCCGCCCGTCATGACAACCCCTTTATCCATTATATCTGCAGCCAATTCAGGCGGCGTTTTTTCCAAAGTAATTTTAATGGCTTCCAGAATTGTATAAATGGTATCTCGCATCGCCTCATTTATCTCAGCCGCTGTCAACTCCAGGGTCTTGGGCAGTCCTGAAACCATGTCGCGGCCACGGACAAGCATGGTTGCTTTGTCCTGTTCGGGCAAGGCAGAGCCGATGTTTATTTTGATGTCTTCGGCAGTGCGCTCACCAATCATCAGGTTATACTTGCGCTTGATATAGTGGATGATGCTTTCGTCCATGTCGTCGCCGCCAACTCTGATGGAACGGTGAGTAACAATACCCCCCAGAGAGATGATGGCGGCGTCGGTGGTGCCGCCCCCCACATCGACAACCATGCTGCCGCAGGGCTCGGACACCGGTAAACCGGCGCCAATGGCTGCCGCCATGGGCTCCTCAATGAGATGGACCTCCCTGGCACCGGCTTGAGTAGATGCTTGTTTTACAGCCCTTTCTTCCACTGCCGTAACCCCGGAAGGCACACAGACAACTACCCGGGGCTTGCGCCTGAACCAGCTGCGGCGGTATGCCTGGGTGATGAAATAGCGCAGCATCTCCAAGGTAATGTCAAAATCCGCAATCACCCCATCCTTCATCGGCCTGATGGCAACAATGTTGCCGGGAGTGCGCCCAATCATCTCCTTGGCCTCGCCTCCCACAGCCAGTACTAGATCTTTATCTCTATTTTTTTGAATGGCAACCACTGAGGGCTCTCTGAGGACAATGCCCTTTCCCTTTACGTAGACATAGGTATTGGCGGTTCCCAAATCAATGCCGATATCCTGGTTAAAAAAGCTGAGCATTCCCAAATTCTGAAACTCCTTTCCTGACAAGACTGCATATCTTGCTAAATCAATTTTAGTTTGCCCTGGCCGGGCATTATACATATCCTTTTTCTTTTAAGCTGGTGAAAACACCATCGCCGATGATAAGGTGGTCGAGGACTTCAATGCCCACCAGGCGCCCAACCTCCACCAGGCGCCGGGTGATATTGATATCCTCCTGGCTGGGAGTGGGATCGCCGCTGGGATGGTTGTGAATGAGGATAATGGCTGCAGCGCTGCGTTTTATCGCCCGGTTAAATACTTCCCGGGGATGGACGATGGAAGAGTTGAGACTGCCTCTGGAGACCTCTTCGCAAGCGATGATGACGTTCTTGGTGTTGAGCAACAAAATCCGGAACTGTTCATGCTGCAAGTAGCGCAGGTCTTCCATTACCCAGGCAGCAACATCCTGGGGGGACTTGATGCGCACCACCTCAGAATCTTGCTGGTTGAGGCGGCGGCCAAGTTCGAGGGCTGCTTTAATCTGCGCAGCCTTGACTTGCCCCATCCCCTGAGCTGCCTGACACAACTCCTCAATGCCGGCATTATTAATGCCTCTTAAGTCCTCAAATTGATACAAAATCGATTCCGCCAACTGAACAGCATTAGCGTCCCTGGAGCCGGTACGAATGATAATTGCCAATAGCTCCTGAGTTGATAAGATTCCAGGACCATAGCGGAGCAGTTTTTCCCGGGGACGCATGTCTGCAGGTATATCCTTAATGGTATACCGCACCGGAAAAACCCCCTTTATTTCCTGGCCGCAAACAACCTGGCCACAGCTACCAATGGCAAACCAACTACATTATAATAACAGCCGTCAATGGCTGCAATAAACTTGCCTGCCAAGCCCTGAATGCCGTATCCGCCAGCCTTATCCAGACCTTCTCCGCTGCTAACATAATCTTCGATATCCTCATCCCTTAAGTCTGCGAACAACACTTTCGTAGCCACTATATCTTCGGCAACCACCTCCCCCTTCTCCCACAGGGAAATGGCAGTGATAACCGCATGCCACTTCCCCGCTAATTCCCGCAACATGGCAATATTCCTCTCAGGAGTAGCGGGTTTTCCAAAAATCCTCGCCCCCAGGCAGACCACCGTATCGGCGCCCAGCACCGGTTCGGAGCAGCGTTGAGACACCCAACTGGCCTTTTGTGCTGCCATACTCAGGGCGTACTCGGCAGGGGTCTGCAATTTCCCCGCCTCTTCGCTGATTGCAGCAGGCAGAACTTTTACATCGCGGAAAAGCAGCTGGATTAACTCGCGGCGCCGGGGTGAACCGGAGGCAAGAACTATAGACACAGCATGTCAACTCCTAAAGTAGGGAATTTTCCCCAAAGCCTTAGTAAGATAACGGGATACCAACCCCACCATTATACCAGTAGGCACTGCAAAAATCATCAGCAGTGGGAACAATGAAAAGATAGCAATTTCTGCTATAAGAAAGCTTGCCACTGTGAGCTGGGCAATGTTGTGGGAGACAGCCCCCATTAAGCTCAGGCTGATAATGCTGAAAAACCGTTGGCCCAGCTTGTGGGCCAAGGACATTACCGCCCAGCTAAGGATACCTCCGGCAAGGCTCATGGCAAAGCCGGCGCTGATGAGGCCAGGGCCAAAAAGAGCACCCAGCAGCGAGCGGCCGATGGCAACAAAGAGGGCATCTGCATAGCCAAAGGTGATAATTGTAGTCAATGTGATGATATTTGCCAGTCCCAGGCGGGCGCCGGGGACGGGCATTGCCGGCAACATGCCCTCAATAATATGCAAGACCGAGGCCATGGTAACCAGCAGGGCAATCATAACCAGTCTTCTGGCTGGTACAGCCTTTTCCTTCATACTCTCAACCCTATCGCAGATCAATATCTTTGTCTTGGTAATCGACAATTGTGATGACTACCCGATTGGGCAAGCAGACAATTGCCCCGGTTGAACTGCGCAGCCAACCCGTGCCGACGCAGATTTTATCGGGACAGGCGGATTCAATGACCCGCACCCTTCCATCCTGAAGCTGGACTTTGGTAGTGCCGTTTACACCGCGAACGTCAATGATTTCATCTCTGCCCTCCTGAAACAGCGGAAATGTGTTTGTCGTCTTGCCATCTACTTCGACGACAATGGTGCCCTGGGTACTGCGGTGAAAAAAGTACAGATACCCGCCTGCCAGCACCACCGCTGTCAGGATAATGACAATTAGTATATCGCCTCGCTTCACCGCAGTCCCTCGCTTCCCCGTTATTTCCGACAGTTCCAGTTTATCACTCTACTTGTCCATGGACAAGTTTAGCCGCGAGGACTGTAGAGAATGAAAATTATTATCATCACTGCCAGGATGATGACCGCTAACAACAGCTCGATATTGGAACGGGAAATCCTGCCGCTGAAAGCCCTTATTGCCTTCTGCAGGCGCTGCAGTTTTCCCTGCTTTTCTTTCGCACCAAGCACCGAAAACTTTCTTTCCACTCCGTCCAGTTTGCGGACGCCTCCCAGCAATGCCAGGCCAGTTTTTTTAAATAGCACAGCCAGATTGCCTTCCCAGGCCTTGATAGCGGATATGCCCCTGAGGGCTCCCCTGCCAAAGGTGGAGTACAGGGTATTGATCTTGCTGTCCACTGCTCCCCCGGCACCGATGAATCTGACCAGTCCTTTCCCCCCGGCTTTATACATGCAGTCGATTGCACCGTCAAGAGCTGCCGCCCCCCGGCAAAGGCCCAGGAACACTGCCGCAAAACCCTTATATATTTGCGCCGCCAGGCTGTCGCCATATGCCGTGGCCTGGGACAAACCGATAAAACCCCGGGCCATGGGCCGATAGGCAATAGCCTCTAAACTCAGGCCCTGGGGCAGCTTGCGGGAATCCAGTTTCAGTCCCCTGGCCAGGAGCAGGATGACTGCGGCCAGGGCAAAGGTTATTGCCATGGCAGATAAGTCATGGCCATTCCAGAAATTGATATTCGCCAGGTGCTCCAGGGCGATTTCCTCAAAACCAATGGCCCGCATCGCCGGGATTAGCAGCCAGCGCACAATGTGCCCGGGAAACAGGCCAAGACCAATAACAGCGGCTGCCCCCAGGCCAAGGGGCAGCTGCACGCTGAAAGACATCTTTGAAGGCAGACCGGGCCATTCCTTTTTGCCGAGAAAAATATTGCCAAAGAGCTTGACAAAATAGCAGATGGTAAGGGCAGAAGCCAGGACATAAAGCTTTTCTGCCAGCCACAGCAGCCAGGTAGGGTTGGCAGCATATAGATCGCTGAGGGCATGGTGCAATAAAGTCTTGCTGCCATAGCCATTAAAACCAGGCATGCCGGTAATGCCCAAAGCACTGATGACAAAGGATGCCGTGAGCAAAGGATATTTTTTCAGCAGTCCCCCCAGCTGATCATAGTCGAGATTGCGGGTATAGAGATAAATGGCCCCGGCGCACATAAACAAAGTAGTCTTAAAGACACCGTGATTGAGGATGTGGAAGAGCATGCCCGCAATGCCGTAATAACTGTGTCCGCTGGGTATTACAGCTGCCCCCAGGCCCATGACAATATAGCCGATTTGACTGATGCTGCTATAGGCCAATGTCTTTTTTACCTGGTCCTGAAAAAAGGCAAGGAAAGCCCCCAGGACCATGGTGATCAAACCCAGGCCCAATAACATCCAGCCAAAGATCTCTGCCTGGGGCTGCAAGACAGTGTGAAACACCCGGAACAAGCCATAGGCGCCGGTCTTTATCATTATTCCCGACAGCAAGGCACTGGCGGGGGTCGGTGCCATGGGGTGGGCACTGGGCAACCAGATGTGCAGAGGAAACACGCCGGCTTTGATGCCAAAACCCAGGAAAAAGACAATGCCCATGGCAACAGCAAAAAAGGTGCTCACATTTCCAGGCAGGGGCATAAAGTCCGCTGTTCCCGCCTGGTTGTAAAATAATATAATCCCTGCCAGGAGGGCCAGCCCTCCCAGCCCTCCCAAGGCCAGGTACAGATTTCCCGCCTCCATGGCGCCGGCGTCTTCTTCATGGACCACCAGGACATAAGAACACAGCGTCATCAACTCGAAAAACACAAACAGGGTCAGGAAGTCGCTGGCGAGCACAACCCCCACACAACCCAATAAAGTCAGCTGCAGGAAAACATAGAAGCGTCTGTTGGCGGCTTCTCTTTCCATGTAGGCAAAGGAATAGACTGAGGTTGCCGTCCAGGCGCCCAAAAACAGCAGGGCAAAAAAAGCCGTTAGACCATCGAGCTGAAAGTTAAGGGCTAAGGGGGCATTTTTCATCTGCAAAATTATTTGCTGTCCATTGCCGCCAACATGTGCCAGGACAATACAGATGAGGCTGATGAGGGTCGCCAGCAAATTCAGCCAGGCCAGAGTCCTTTTGGAGCGAGCCGGAACCAGCCAAGTCACCAGGGCACCGATTAATGGTGCCAGTAAGGCCGACGCCAGCAACCTGCCATTCATTTTACCGCTCCTGTCAGCATTCTGGCGGCGGCTTCCGCCCAGCCCAGGGGGTAATTAACGGGAAGGACACTGAAGATGCCACACAGCACTGCTAAAATGACCAGGGGAATCCACATGCTGGCCTTGAGCTCGGCAAAGGGTTTGGGCCAGATGCGTTGTTCCTTTTTTACACCCAAGAAGCCATTGATGACAATGGGCAGGAAGTAGATGCCATTGAGCAGGCTGCTGACAATCAAGAGCACTACAAAACCGGCCTTGCCTGCATCGAGGGCTCCCAGGGACAATACCAGCTTGCTGATAAAGCCATTAAAGGGCGGGATGCCAATCATCGATAAGGAGGCCACAGTGAAGACACTGAGAGTAATGGGCATCTCATAGCCGATACCCGAGAGCTCACTGATCTCCCGCTTTCCTGTCTTAAAGATTATTGCCCCGGCGCACATAAACAAAGCCGACTTCATCAAAGCATGGGCTAAAATATGAAAGATAGTGCCGGTAAGGCCGTTCAAGGTCAGGAGGCTGATTCCCAGCAACACATATCCCATCTGGCCAATACTGGAATAAGCCAGGCGCCGCTTGATATCTGTTTGCACCAGCGCCACTGCCGAGCCCAGGAAAATCGTGATGCTCGCCAGCACCATGAGAATAATATCCCAGCCAGCCTGGGCAATGAGTTCAGGGCCATAGACATTATAGACGACGCGAATCAGTCCGTAGGCACCGGTTTTAAGCATTACCCCGGAAAGCAGGGCGCTGGCCGGAGAAGGGGCTACAGGGTGGGCATCGGGCAACCAGATGTGCAGGGGAAATACCCCCATTTTAATGCCGAACCCCAGCAAAAACCCGATAAATGCGCTAAGAGCCAAAGGACTGATAGAAGTGATAAGGAAATTGCCGGGGGCGATGAGGACATTGCCTGCTTCTTCAAAGGCGATGACAATGGCAAAAAAGAGGGCGAGGCCGCCAATCAGTGTCAGAATCAAGTACTTATAGCCTGCAGCCATGGCACCTGGGCTTTCTTCGTGCACAATCAGGACATAGGCCGCAAAGGACATCAACTCAAAAAAGATAAAGAGGCTGAAGAAATCCCCCGTGAGAAATACTCCCAGGCAGCCCCCCAGGGTAAGAAGCAAAAAAGGATAATAGCGATTTTGTCTGCCTTCATGAGCAATGTACTCCCTGGAGTAAATGGTTGCCAGCAGCCAAACCCCGGAAGCAATGAGGGCCAGGAAAAAGCTGAAGATATCGGCGCTAAAGGACAGACCAAAGGGAGGTAAGATACCTGAGAAGAGTATGCCAATTGTGCCCTGGGACTGAATATAGGGGTACATCCACGCCACCAATGCAAAGGTTATGCCAGTACCAATGAGTACAGCAATATCTCTGGCTCTGGCGGAATATCTTTGCAGGCCAAAGACCACGAGACTTGCAAACACAGGGAAACACACAGCCAGGACAGGTAAATAGTTATAAAACCCTTTCATCCTGCTGTTTCCTCCTTATTAATTGGGATTTAGGTAAACGCCTGTCACAAGACAGGCGTTTGCCCGCAAGGCTAATTTAGCCTTTATTCCAGTTCCACACCCATGATTCTGCTCAATTCCTGGGCTACTTTTTGCCTCCCCACGGGACAGCCATTTGCCGGCGCATCCCCGGAGGCCACCGCTTCGGCAAAGGCAGCACAGCCGGCATGGCCGCAGGCACCGCAATTGGCTCCTGGCAGCGCTGCCAGAATTTCATCAATCCTGGGGTCCTTCTCGACTTTGAACTTGACATTGGCCCAGGCCAGAACCGCAGCGAAAAAAACTCCCAAGCCTGCAAGGAAAAGAATCGGTATTAGTATCTCAAGAATATTGTCAATCATTCAATACACCACCTAAAGGACGAATCCGGAAAAGGCCATGGCCAAAATCCCGGCAGTAATTAAGGCAAGGGGGACCCCGGCAAAGGCTTTGGGAACGTCGCTGAGTTCAAGCTTTTCCCGAATGCCGGCCAACATGACCAGGGCCAGCGTAAAGCCCAGGGAAGCACCCAGAGAATGAATCACTACCTCCAGCAAGTTGTAACCCAGATTAATATTGAGGATGGCAATGCCCAGGATAGCGCAGTTAGTGGTAATGAGGGGCAGGTAGACCCCCAGGGCCTTGTGCAGCGTCGGGCTGACATTCTGCAAAAACAACTCCACAAACTGAACCAATGCCGCGATGACCAGAATAAAGACAATGGTCTGCATATAGCCGATGTGCCACAGGTCCAACAACTTTTGCAGCAGCCAGGTAAGGGTGGAGGCCAGGGTCATGACAAAGGCTACAGCAAGTCCCATGCCCACTGAAGTGTCCAGGCGCTTGGACACTCCCAGGAAGGGGCAAATGCCAAGGAACCTGTTGAAGACAAAGTTATTGAAGAAGACTGCGCCAAAAAAGATCATTACTAAACCCACTGCTTACGCCTCCCTTTTTGCCGCGGCCTTTTTGCGGGGATTTTTTTTGTTGGTAACCGCGTTGATAACGGCCATCAAAATGCCAAGGGTAAAGAATGCTCCCGGAGGCAGCGAAAAGATCGTTGCCATTGGTACATTTTCGCCTACCAGGCTGTAGCCAAAGATCGAGCCTGCCCCAAGAATTTCCCTAATCGAGCCAATTACAGTGAGGCTAAGGGTAAAGCCCAGGCCAATGGCCAGGCCATCCAGGGCGGACATGCCAACTGAATGTTTGGAAGCATAGGCTTCAGCCCTGCCGAGGATGATGCAGTTGACGACAATCAAAGGCAGGAAGATTCCCAGGGCTTCATAGAGGGGATAGACATAAGCCTCCATGAGCATGGAAATGATGGTGACGAAAGTGGATATGACGACAATATAACAGGGGATGCGCACCTGACTGGGAATAATGTTTTTGAGAGCAGCGATAACTACATTAGAGCCTATCAGCACCGCCGTAGTCGCCAGTCCCATGCCAATGCCGTTTATCGCCAGCGTCGTGACAGCCAAGGTGGGGCACATGCCCAAGACCAACCGAAAAGTCGGGTTTTCCAGGAAAACTCCCCTTTTCAGCTCTTTTAAAATAGTCATTTTTCAACCTCCTACTGGCCTGTGCCGGAACCTGGTCCGGCTTTGATGGCATTGATGATGGCTTCTAACATGCCCTGTGAAGAATAGGTGGCACCGCTTACCAGGTCGACATCCAGGCTCTGGCTGCTTTCAATGCTTTGAATAATATCGTTAAAAGCATCGTCGGCCAACCCGGGAGTATCGCCATGGGACATTACTTTCAATGCGCTGATCGCGCCGTCTTTCATGGTAAAGCTAACCCGAATGGGGTTCCTGCTGAAGCCCTCTGCCTCCCCTGTGTAATTGCCGTCAAGCAGCAGCGACAGATCTACAACAGGGTCTGAACGCAGGGCATTCTTCACGGCGGCTACCAGCCCCTCGCTGGAATAAGTGGCGCCGCTGACGAGGTCGACCTCCAGGCTCTGCTCCTCGATAATGGCCTCGACAAGGGTTGCCAGGGCCGGGCCTGCAATTTCGGGAGTATCATCCTGGCTGACGACGACAATATCTAAAATCTTACCGGCAGCGACTGTTACTTCCACGGTGATATCGCTGCTGAAGCCCCTGGCCGTGCCGGTGTACTTCCCGGGAAGCAAAGAGTCTAAATCAATGGGCGCTTCATCTTCACCGCTGAACTCAGCCAGGGCGTCCTTGACGGCAGCAATAATTCCCTCAGAAGTCATGGTAGCACCAGAGACGGCATCAACTTCGACAGTCTGCTGGTCAATTATCGCCTGCGGCAGGTTTTCAATTGCCGGATCGGAGACATTGGGGCTCTCATTGTGGCTGACAATTTCCAGAGCAGTTAACTTGCCTCCGGCAAAAGTCAGTTTTACTGTGATGTCGCCGCCAAATCCGCGTCCCTTGCCGACGTATTCCCCGTCGGGGATATTGGCAAAATCAATGCCGGTTTCTTCCGTCAGTCCGGCATACTTGCCGACAAAGTCAACAGCTTTGCGCACACTGCCGATGACCGCCATGGAAGAGGATGTGGCGCCGGAAATGGCATCGACATCCTCACCGGGGACAAAGGCAGAGTCTAGGCCCTTGCCAACGAACTGGGCCAGGTAGGACTGCTCAGCCACTTTGCTGCCGAGACCCGGGGTTTCTGAATGACTGAAGACCAGGACACCTTTAACAGTGGCTTGAGCATCCAGGCCCACTAACAGGTCTATGCCATCTGAGCTGTACCCATGTCCCGTCAGGCGCACAACATAGCCCACCACTTCTCCGTTGGTCTTGGCCAACCACAGGGGGAATTCGGTTCCCTCTTGAGCTTCAAATTCATCGGCCTCGATAACCTGGGCGAGGGTTTCGTACAAGCGCTTTTCGGAATTGGCCTTAATGGTATCTGCAGTCAGCATATTTACCCCCGCCAGCAAGCCTGCCGAAATGGCGGAGATGAGGCCAAGAACTACAATCATCTTAACAGTTGTATTCATGCACCCTTCACCCCTCCGAAGGTTTTTGGCACAGTATAGCGTTCAATTATGGGAACCAGTGCATTCATAAAGAGAATGGCATAGGTAACCCCTTCCGGGGCGCTGGCGTATTTGCGGACAAACATGGTGATAAGACCGCAGCCAATGCCAAAGATTAGGCGCCCTGTCTTCGTTGTGGGCGAAGTGACCATGTCAGTGGCCATAAAGACCGCGGCAAAGAGCATGCCCCCAGCCAGTAAATTAAAAGCCACATCATAGAAAGAAAACTTACTGGTGAAAAAGGCAAAGACTGCAGCGGTTCCCAGATAGCCAACAGGTATGCGCCAGTCAATATGCCCTTTTAACAACAGATACAGCCCTCCGACAATAATCGCCAGGGCAGAAGTTTCCCCGAGGCTGCCCCCGGTATTGCCCAGGAACATCTCAAACAGAGAATGTTCTGCACCCCCCAGGGGAGTGGCCCCGCTGGTCAGATCTGCCAGCCAGTTGCTAATGGTCAAGGGGTTGCTCCAGGCGGTCATCAGCGAAGGCCAGGCCATAAAGACAAAAGCCCTGGCTACGAGAGCGGGGTTAAAGATATTATTGCCAATGCCGCCATAGGCCTGTTTGGCCAGGAGAATGGCGACGGCGCTGGCAATAACTGCTAACCACAGGGGAGCAGTGGGCGGCAGGATTAATGCAATGAGGAGGCCGGTGACCGCTGCGCTGCCATCTCTTATCCCCAACCCGTGTTTAATCCCCTTTCCGCGAATGGCGAAGAAGGCTCCTTCGATAATCATTGCGGAGGCCATGGAGACTAGGATGAGGATGAGGGCTTTGAGGCCAAAATAGTATATTGAAACCAGTGAAACAGGAATCAAGGCGATGATTACATCCCACATAATGCTGCTTACCGACTTGCCTCCCAATATATGGGGAGCATGTCCTGTTAGTAATTTATCCGACATAGATTATCCCTCCCAGCAGCTACTTGCGGCGACGGCGCTGGATGCGATCCTTGGCCGTTTTAATGTACTTTACGATTGGTATCCTCGAGGGGCAGACATATGAACAGCACCCGCACTCAATACAGTTAAAGAGATGGTATTGCTCGGCCAAATCCAACTTACCTTTTTTGGAATAGAGAGCGAGATAATTTGGCAGGAGCTTTTGCGGACAGGCGTCTACACAGCTGGCACAGCTTATGCAGGTCCGCTCCTCATACTCCCTGACTTCCCCGGCAGTAAAGGCCAGCACACCAGAAGTGCCCTTGGTCACAGGGGAGTTCAGGTCATCAACTGCCTGGCCCATCATAGGGCCGCCGCAAACCACCTTGACGACATCGGGGTCAAGTCCGCCGCAGAAGTCAATGAGGTCTGCAATGGAGGTGCCCAGGCGCACCCTTACATTCCCCGGTTTGGCAACTGCCCCGGATACTGTCACCACTCGGTCAATCAAGGGCCGGCCCAGATTGACGGCGTGGTGCACAGCAGCGGCAGTGGCTACATTGCTAACGACGAAACCCAAGTCCAGGGGCAGTCCGCCGACAGGAACTTCTTTGCCCGTTAAAGTCTTAATGAGCTGCCGCTCTCCACCCTGAGGATAGCGGACAGGTACGGCAACCACGCTGATATTGTCATGCTCCTGGCATATATCTGTGAGGTGTTTAATGGCATCGGGTTTGTTTTCTTCAATGCCAATGACAGCATTGCTGGCTCCGCAGGCCTCCATCAGAAGTTTAGTGCCCTGAACGACTTCTTCCCCCTGCTCCAGCATCAGGCGGTGATCAGTGGTGAGAAAGGGTTCGCACTCAGCACCATTGATGATCAGGGTGCTGATGCTTTTGCCTTCAGGGGGAGTAAGCTTTACATGTGTGGGGAAGGTTGCACCGCCCATGCCCACAATCCCTGCCTCTCGAATCAACTGCCGCAACTGTTCAGGTGAAGAATATTGCTGTTTTTGTCCCTTAAAATCGGAGTTAGTGGAATCACAGGCAATATCAATGCCCTCGGAATCGACTGCAGTAACTTCCCCAGATACGCTGGCGATAACAGGAGCAGCCACGAAGGCATCGGTGTCAGCTATCTTTTGTCCAACAGTAACCTTATCTCCTGCAGCCACCAGCGGGGTGCAGGGAGCTCCCAGGTGTTGGCGCAGCAACAGCCGCACTTTCTTCGGCGGGGGCATTTCAATAATAGGCTTATCAGCCGTCAGTTCCTTGTTGTACTTCGGATGAATACCCCCCGGAAATCTTTTCATAATCATCACCCCACACTAGTATTAGTTCAACAACGTAAGTTTGATTATTTTAGCAATCCGGCCCCGGGGATGCCCGGCTTCGTCATCTCCTGAGGGTTGAGGATAATGTCAAGTTCTTCTTCGGTTAGTATACCCTTCTCCAGGACAATTTCCCGAATGGGCCTGCCGGTGGTAATGGCCTCTTTGGCAATTACTGAGGCCGTCTCGTAGCCCACATGAGGATTGATGGCGGTAATAATGCCAACGCTCTGCTCCACCATTTGCCGGCAACGCTGGACATTGGCGGTGATACCGCGGACGCATTTCCTGGTAAATACCTGCACTACATTGCTCAAAATATCCAATGACTGCAGAAGGTTAAAGGTCAACACAGGTTCCATGACGTTGAGTTCCAACTGACCTGCTTCAGAAGCTAAAGTCACTGTCAGATCATTGCCGATGACCTGAAATGCCACTTGGTTTACAACTTCGGCCATTACAGGATTGACCTTACCCGGCATAATGGAAGAACCCGGCTGCATAGCAGGCAAATTTATCTCATTTAAGCCGCAACGGGGTCCAGAGGCCAACAGCCTTAAATCATTGGCCATCTTGGAAAGGTTGACGGCACAAATCTTCAAGGCAGAAGAGAGGGCAACATAGACGTCGGTGTTTTGAGTGGCATCTACCATGTTGCTTGTCCGCACCAAGGGGAGCTTGGTATTTGCGGCCAAAATTTCAGTAACGGCCTCAATGTAGTCCACATCGGCATTCAGGCCTGTCCCAACTGCCGTAGCCCCCATGGAAATAGTCTCAAGGCCGGCAGCTGCAGTCTTAATGCGCTGGATATCCCTGCGAATGACACTTGCCCATGCTCCAAATTCCTGTCCCAGGCGAATGGGCACTGCATCCTGCAGGTGAGTGCGCCCCATCTTGATGATGCCGTCAAATTCCAGCTCTTTTTCTTCCAGGGCTTGTCCTAGGCCTTTAAGGGAAGTCACCAGGGTTTGGGTAAGTTTGAGAGCGGCAATTTTGATGGCAGTGGGGAAGGCATCATTTGTAGATTGTGCCATGTTGACGTGGGTATTAGGAGATACCAGCAGGTAATCCCCCTTCTTTCCTCCCAGCAATTCAATGGCGCGATTGGCCACCACCTCATTGGCATTCATATTATATGAAGTGCCGGCGCCTCCCTGAATGACATCGACTACAAACTGATCAATCAATTTGCCTTCAAGAATTTCATCACATGCGGCGACGATGGCATTGCCGATTTTGGGATTTAACCGTTTTACCTTCATATTTGCCTGGGCAGCAGCTTTTTTTACCTGTGCCAGGGCCAGAACCAACTCCCGGTGAGGCTTATAGCCTGTAATCGGAAAATTTTCCAGGGCCCTGATTGTCTGGATCCCGTAGTAAACATCCTGGGGGACTTCCCTGTCTCCTAATAAATCCCGTTCACGTCTGAAAGGTACCACCACGAATCCTCCTTGGAGTTATTAAACCAATGGTTGCTTCCAGTAACATTACAGCTGCAGATAATAAGCCAGAGCCTGGAGTTCTGCCGTGAAATCAGAGTTTTGCACGCGAACAGTATCTGGCACATTAAGCAGCACCGGGGCAAAATTCAGGATTGCCTTTATGCCGGCAGCGACCAGTATATCACACACTGACTGCGCTGCGGCCACCGGCACTGCGATGATAGCCATTTTTATGTCATTTTCCCGGATAAATCCCACTAATTCCTCCATGGGTCTGACTTCATAGGAGCCATGGAACTGGCCGATTTTTGAAGGGTGTCCATCAAAGAGGCCGACGATTTTAGTGGAAGTTTGCTGATAGCGGTTATAGCGGCACAAGGCCGAACCCAAATTGCCGACGCCAACTAACACAATAGGTATCTCCTTGTCCAGTCCCAAGATTCCCGATAACTTTTCGGACAGATCCGCGACAGGGTACCCCTTACCTTTGATGCCGAAATCTCCAAAAACAGATAAGTCCTTGCGGATTTGGGCGGGATTTAAATTTAAGTCATGGCCCATCTGCTGGGAAGAAACGGAATCCACATCGTATAATTGCAGTTGCTGGAGATAGCGGAGGTAGACAGGCAACCGGCGAATAACCACATCTGGTATCCTCTGGGACTTGTTGGTCAAATACCAATCCCCCCTTGCGAATAGTCACCCCAAAAATTTTAACATGCCAGAAGTTTTACTGCAACAAAATCTGGCTGTATTTCATGAGCAGCCAGAAAATACCTATTATTTTGGCAGAATTTAGTTGTCTCTATTGGCTCTGTGCTGTCTGCCCTCATGGTCGATGATATAGTCGCTGTGCCAAATAAGCTGCGAGACAGGCACCACTTCCAGGTTGCGCTCCTTAAAATTCTCCAGCACCAGGGGCAAAGCATCGGCAATATATTTTGCATTATTGTGAAAGAGCACAATGGAACCGGGCTGGACCTTTTCCGAAACTCGGAGGACAATATCCTCTGCTCCCCGTTCTTTCCAGTCCAGGGAATCCACATCCCACTGGATAGCATAATAGCCTAACTCGGCAATCACTGAGAGCATGGGCGGCGAATAATGGCCAAATGGCGGCCGGAAGAGGTTTGCCTCAAAACCCGTTACGTCTTTAATGGTCTCGTGGGTGGACATAATTTCCCTTTCGATAGCTTCCAGCGGCAAATTGCCCATTTCCGGATGGGTAGCAGAATGATTGCCAAGCTCATGGCCGCGGTTGACGATCTCCCTGGCCACCTCAGGATTATCCTCCACCCAGAATTTTACCACAAAGAAGGTGGTCTTAATATTGTACTCGTCCAGGATATCGAGAATTCTCCGGGTATACTCGCTGCCCCAGGCGGCATCAAAGGAAATTGCAATCTTGTTGTCATCCCGGGCGACAGAATAGATGGGGGTCTTGGCGACCATGGGTTGATTCGGGCCCGGGGCAACGGGAGCAATATTTTTATTGAAGCAGCCTGCAATAAGCAGCAGGGCAAGGAAAACCAACACTTTTTTCACAAATCTCCCCCCTGTTACAAATGAGCCGAAGCCTGTTCCAACAACTGGCCGGCGTTGCCGTAATCATTGCCTCCCAACCGGACCACCTGGCGCAGCAGCTTGACGGCGGACTTATACTCCTTCAAAAAGTAGTAGCTGGCCCCCCGCAACCAGGCATGTTCAATTTTTTCGTCCCCGCTGCCGGCAGCACGCAACCCGGTGACCACCCTGGCCCATTCCCCTTGCTGAAAACTCGCCTCGGCAGCAACAGTCTGCCACCGGCCCTGAGGACGGGGGGGACAATATTCAAGGGCAGCCCCGGGTTGTTTTAAGGCGAGATATGTTACAGCCAGCAGGAAATCCCGCTCCTCCCCCGGCTCCAGTTCCTCCAGCCAGCGGCGGGCTAAGTCCCAGTGGCCCGCGGCGCAGTAAGCACCAACAAACTGCCACCATGAATTACTCCCGGCAGTCACCGGTTCCGCCCAGGGGAGGGCTTCCTCCCACTGCCCTCTTTTCAATAGCCGCTGGGCCTTGGCGCGGCGATATATTATCCGCCAATACTTACCGGCCATGTGCACAAAACTCCACAGCCCGACTGCCGCTAAAATCAATATCCCAGGCGAGAAAAAACCCTGCACCAGCAAGATTATTCCCAGCAGCACCGCCGCTCCCCGCCAACTGTTGCCCGCCTTCAAGCCTTCCAGCCCTGAAAAAGGAATTCTCTTGAGCTCAGTAATAACCTCGCCTCCCCGAAAACTGCAGCGGATAGCAGCCACCCCTTCACCTCCTCCCCTAATAGATATTCCCCGGGGGAGAAGTTTACGCCAAAAAAAAGAAGCACAGGGATTCTGCTGCTTCCAAAAGACAGTAAAGGCGGGAAGAGCCCGCCTTTACGTGTAAATTTTTAATTTCTAGGGGAGGCGATAGACGCGAAAAGACCGATGGTTGCCACCCGGCTTGGCAACAGCCCGCTCTCCTGCTCCCGCCTGCCAGTTGCCCTCCCCTTGGTGCGTTACATAATTATTAATTTCCCTGTTTACAGGAGGAAAAACTGGATTTGATCTGGATGAAAAAATAGCCTGGCAGTCCAGGCTATTATCTATATGCAGGTCGTCATGCAGGTCGTCAATTTTTGCACTGCCCTGGCCAGTCTGGCCGGGACGAGGCCAAACTCAGCAGCAATAGCCTCTAAGTTCTCCAGCCCCTGAACAAACACCAGCAAGGCGGCAATCCACAGCTGCCGGTTGCGAACAGGGGGGCGGAAGCGTTTCCAGTAAGTTGTCCAGCACTCATGGACAACAGCCTGGGCCAGGTAGCCATAACCCTGCTCCCCCAGGATTTCCATAATCCCTTCGAGGACAGCGACAGCACCAGGGGACAACTCCCGGCTTCGCCCCAGGCCCTGCCAGGGCACAATGCCCCGCTCCAGGAAGATATTATACACATCCCGCTGCCACCTGCCTATTCCCTGCCACAGGGAAGAAGCCAGCAGGTCAGTGAGGGGAGAACAGTTGGCATCCAGGGCAGCGGTACATAACCTGCGTCGGGCGCGGGTGCTGCTGTGCTCGACTACCCACAGCAACTGAGGCCACAGGCCGGGGTTTTCCAGGGCCTTAATGTGCTCAGGACTTGCATGCCCTTCGATGATGGCGGCGATATCCTCATTGGGAGTGCGCAAATGATAGGGAATCAGGCCACTGCCCTCATCGCAGTATTGCCGAAACACAGCGTAGGGACTGTGAGGCTCCAGACGATTGGACTGCTCAAAAATCCGGGCAGCCTCGGCACGGAGGCCGCAGTTGTATGTGGCTATTCCCAGCATCAGCAGGACTTCGTAGTTGCACCAGCTTTCCCGCAGCTCCCGCAAAAGATACATTGCCCGCCTGTGCAAGCCCAGGAGGCCATAAGTGGTCGCCAGTTTCAGCATTTCATCGGGGTTGTCGCTCCAGAGGCGGTGGAGAACCTGGACTTGCCTGCGCAGGGATACTTCATCCTTGCAAAAGTGGTAGAAGGCGGCGAGATTACAGTTGGCAACTATATTTTGCGGCTGCCTGTCCAGCACCTCCCGGGTCACGGCAATGGCCTTGTCAACTTCTCCTAACTGAAACCAAAGGAGGGCCAAGTTGTTTCGGGGAAGGCTGAGTTCAGACTCCATCTCACTGGCCTTGGAAAAGTAAGCAATTGCCATCTGCGGTTGACCGAGGCTTATCAGTTCCATGCCCTGCCGGCAAAGCTCTTCAATTCTTTCACGCTTATTGTCACTGAGCATGGGCAGATCGGTGCTCAGGTAGTTGAGAATTTCTTCCGCTTGCCAGGCATAATCTCCCTCGGGATCATGCTCCAGGTATTTGCGCAAATAGTAACCGGCTTCCCGATATTGCTGTTGCTGGCCGGAGTTCAGGGCCATCCAAAACCAACTTTCATTGAAGCGAGTGCCTTGGTCGGCGACCAGCCCCTGAAAAATCTTGTTGGACCGCTGGTACTGGCCCAGTTCGCTGAGGAGGCAAGCGAGGTTAAACTGATTGGCGGGATTGGCAGGATCGACAGCTGCTGCCCGCTCGAAAAATCTCAGGGCCCTGTCCAGGTTATTTTTATCGTAGTAATAGTTGCCCAGCCGGAAGTACAGACTGGAACCCTTGCTGAAATCGATTAATTTACCCGCCATATTTATCCCACCCTTTTCGCAAAAATGCTAACCTATTCTAGCAAACTCCATGGCCCATGGCAAGCTTCCAATCAAGCCGAAAAATAAAACCACACCCGCTTATGTTGCGTGTGGTCTTTAATTGGCTTTTGCCGCTGCGAAAGCCTGCTGAAGCCTGCGGATTTTTTCACTGTAATCCAAATCGGCCAGGTCCTTGCTGTCTATGTGAATGTGATTGTCCCCGTAATTAATGCGGAAACGGCACTGAGGATTGGTAAGCAGCAAGGTAATGACGGAAGAAGCCATATCGCCATCGGGAGGCAAATCCCAGTGTCCCGCGGCAAAAACGCTGATTACCACCAGCCCTTGGGGCTTTGCCGGCACAATCTTTACCCACCCTTCGCACAGGCGGGCAAGCTGTTCCAAGAGACCAAGGCCGAATCCCACCCGCCGGGTGGTGCGGGTAGTATAAAAGGGGCTGAGGGCCTCATGGGGCTCAATCCCCCGCAAGCCATGGCCGTTATCGACGATGACGAGAATTTTCCTGTCTCCTTTGGTGACCAAAGTAATGATAATGTCATCGGCGCCGGCGTTGAGGGAGTTTTCTGCCAAATCGAGAATGTGCAGGGAGAAATCATTCATCGGCACTTACCTCAGCTGTATCATGAGCGGCAATGATTTTCACCACATCATAGGCCTGTTTGCCCGATGCAAACAAGGGGATTCCCTCTGCTTCCGCCCGCCTGACAGTTTCGGGATCGGGCTTGCCGCCGCCGACAATGATTACCGCCGCCAATTCTTTGAGTAAAGCTACCGCTATTATATTTGGGTGAATGTGATGGGTAATCCAGATTTGGTCTTTTTGGGCATGGGCGATGGCGAAGCTCAGGACATCGCAGACAAGGCAACCCC
This sequence comes from Bacillota bacterium, assembly GCA_012727415.1. GTDB lineage: Bacteria > Bacillota > Proteinivoracia > UBA4975 > UBA4975 > UBA4975. The sequence continues at coordinate 300 of JAAYHI010000092.1, read as the reverse complement.
GAAAGGCGATTTCCTCTTGACAATTCCATGCCGGTTCCAGGAAAGACATCTTGATGGAATTCATTTTTCTCCCCCCAAGTTCACGCGCATAGTCACTACTGTCCCGCCCTCGGGCTTGTTGGCAATGCCCAGGAAATCCACACATCTGTTGATGTTGGGCAAACCCATGCCGGCGCCAAAGCCGATTTCCCGAATTTCATCGCTGGCAGTGGAAAAACCCTCCTGCATGGCCAGGCGCAGGTCAGAAATGCCGGGGCCATTGTCCTCGGCCACCAGCTGGATACAATCAAAGTTTATTTC
>JAAYHI010000193.1 GCA_012727415.1 Bacillota bacterium | reverse complement strand
TTGTTTGTTGTAGACTAGTTTTACCGGGAATTGCAAGATAGGATTCCCGGAAATTGCAAAGTAAAATTCCCTGTTTTTGCAGATAGAGAAGGCCATTGCAGCAGCCCCATAGAAACCTACCCTTGTAACGCCAATCACGAGGGAGGTAATTAGGAGGATGCTTACAATGGCGCAAATTAATTGTATCAGAGAAATGTACTTTGAGAAAGGCATGAATTATGCCAGCATAGCAAGAGCCACAGGACATGATGTAAAGACAGTTAAGAAATACATCAACATGAAAGACTTTACTCAACCGCTTCCCAAACCAGCTAAAAAACGCGGGTCTAAGTTGGACAAGTATAAAGAGGAGATAGATAGCTGGTTGGAAGCAGATAAGCAGGCCCGCAAGAAACAGCGCCACACTGCGCGCAGAGTCTTCGATCGGCTGGCTGGAATTTATGGTCCTGAATTCAACTGTTCTTACCGGCTGGTCGCTGCGTATGTAGCAGAACGTAAGAAGGCGCTATACAGTCAGGAAACCCAATTTTTTATGCCTCTGGAACATATCCCGGGAGAGGCGCAAGTAGACTTTGGCGAAGCAGATTTTTATGAGGGCAATGAACTCTGCAACGGCTATTACTTGAATCTCTCTTTCCCCAATAGCAATGGCGGTTACCTGCAGCTGTTCAAAGGGCAGAACATGCAATGCCTGGCCGAAGGGCTAATGAACATCTTTGCCCACTTGGGCGGCGTACCAACCAGGCTCTGGTTCGATAACCTTTCTCCAGCAGTAAAGAAAATCCTGAAAAACCATGGGCGGGAACTGACAGATTCGTTCCTGCGTTTCAAGAATCACTACGGATTTATTGCTGCGTTTTGCAACCCCGAGAGCGGTCATGAAAAAGGCAATGTGGAGAACAAAGTGGGCTACCATCGGCGCAATCTGTTGGTGCCCATCCCCCGGATAGATGACCTAAGAGCATTTAATCGCCAACTGCTTGAGAAATGCGATCGAGATATGCAAAGGCCACATTACAAGAAGGCGCTGCTGATTCAAGAGCTGTTCTTTGAGGACCGAAAAGCGCTGCTGCCACTGCCCTCTGTCCCCTATGATGAATCCGAGATTAAGAAGGTGCGCACTAACAGTTACGCTAAGTTCACATTAAATGATGGGAAGCACACTTACTCCACCGCTCCCCGTTACGCCAACAGCGAAGTATTCGTAAGGTTGACCGCTCACGACGTCATTGTTCTGGACGAGAGCTACAGGGAGGCAATTAGGCACCCCCGCCTCTACGGTAAAGAGAACAAGGAATCCATGGACTGGCTGCCATATTTGGCCCAACTGGCCCGCCGACCTGCGGCCCTAAAATACACCGGTATCTATCCCATGCTCCCTGAACCTATACAGGATTTCCTGGACAACTGCGACTACTCGAGCAAGAAGGAAGCCTTGACAGTCTTGGCCAAGCTCAGCGAGGCAAGTGGGTTTAACAAGGCTACAGAAGCCTTCCTGACGGCCTTGGAACACGGTGTAAGCGATGCCGACAGCATCATAGCTATGTTTAGTCGACTTAACTGCGAAGTCCTAGACCTGGATCCCCTAATCCTGCCGGCCAGTGTTCCCGACATGCCCCAAGTACAAGCTAACGTAGCTGAATATGACCGCTTGTTCTTGAGTGAAGGTGGTATTCATGAAAGCTGAAATTGCTGAGTGCTGCCGCCGCCTTCGCTTAAGCAAGAACATAGCAGAAATCTCCGACCAAGTTGAAGCTGACAGCTA
>JAAYHI010000091.1 GCA_012727415.1 Bacillota bacterium | reverse complement strand
CTGTATGGAGTGGACGAAATACTGGCCCTCAGCATCATCAACATCTATGGCAGCATTGGTTTTACAAACTTTGGCTACCTGGACAAGGTCAAGTCGGGAATTTTGGCCAATATCAATACCAAGCAGGAAGGGGTGGTAAACACTTTCCTCGACGATATAGTGGCAGCGGTTGCCGCTGCTGCCGCCGCCCGCCTCGCCCATCAGTAAGCCCAGCAATTGACAATGGCCCTCTCGGTATACGATAATAAGCGTGGACAAAATAGCGAAAGGTAGGATGAATAAATGCGGGAACAAGCCCTAAAATTACATCGGGACAATCAAGGAAAGCTTGCAGTTGCCAGCAAGGTGCCCCTGCGTGACGCCAAGGATCTCAGCCTGGCCTATTCCCCTGGGGTGGCAGAGCCTTGCCTGGAAATACATAAGGACAAAAACAGGGTATACGACTATACAGCCAAGGGCAATTTTGTCGCCATTGTTTCTGACGGGTCAGCGGTGCTGGGCCTGGGGAATATCGGGGCAGAAGCTGCCATGCCTGTAATGGAAGGCAAGGCTGTGCTCTTTAAGTCCTTTGCCGGCGTCGACGCCTTTCCCATCTGCCTGGGCACCAGTGATATTGAAGAAATTGTCCGCACCGTCAAGCTGCTGGAACCTACCTTTGGCGGCGTCAATCTTGAAGATATTGCCGCTCCTGCCTGCTTTGAAATTGAAGCCCGCCTGAAACAGGAAATGAACATCCCCGTCTTTCACGACGATCAGCACGGCACTGCAATTGTCACCGCTGCAGCCACTGTAAACGCCCTCAAAGTTGCCGGCAAGGATATATCCTCTATTCGCCTGGCGGTCAACGGTGCCGGGGCTGCAGCCCTGGCGGTGACCAAGTTGCTCCAGGGTCTGGGGGCGAAGGATATCATCGTCTGCGATTCCAATGGCATCATCTATAAGGGGCGGGCTGCCCATATGAATCCGTACAAGGAAAAAATCGCTGATTCCACCAACCCGCAGGGCATCAAAGGCGGCTTGGCCGATGCAGTGAGTGGCTGTGATGTCTTTATTGGCTTGTCGGTGGGCAATGTCCTTACTCCGGAAATGGTCCGCTCCATGGCAGCTGACCCGATAATCTTTGCCATGGCAAATCCCGTGCCGGAAATAGACCCCGCCCTGGCAAAAGAAGCCGGTGCCCTGGTCATAGGTACTGGCCGCTCGGATTACCCCAACCAGATCAATAATGTCCTCGCCTTCCCCGGCGTGTTCCGGGGGGCATTGGATACCCGTGCCCGGGAGATAAATGAGGACATGAAAATCGCTGCCGCCTTGGGGATAGCTGGACTCATCACCCCCGACGAGTTAAATGCCGAATATATCATCCCTCGTCCTTTCGATCCCCGAGTGGCGCCGGCAGTGGCCGCCGCTGTGGCTCAAGCAGCCATAGACAGCGGCGTCGCTGGCATTGCCGCGGATCCTCAGGCAATAGCTGCCAGGACCAGGGAATTGGCTGTCATATAAAACTAACGGGGCAATGCTGCCCCGTTAACTGCAGGAAATAAAAGGGTAATAGAGAATAGATTCTTAGGGAAAATATATTTGGAGGGAAGCGAGTTGAATCAAATTTTTGTTGTCGGTGCAGGGCAGATGGGGGCTGGCATAGCTCAGACTGCAGCCCAGGCGGGATTTTCTGTCAAGATATCTGATGTCAATGCCGAACTGGCGCAAAAAAGCATCGCCTCAATTGATAAAGCTCTGGCCAGACAAGTAAGCAAGGGGCGTTTGGAAGAAGCAGCCAAGGGAGAAATCCTTGGAAGAATCACCGTTGCCGCAGGCCTTAAGGAGGCAGCAGATGCAGACCTGGTCATAGAGGCAGTGGTCGAGAGCCGGGAAGTCAAGAAGCAGGTCTTCCAAGAGCTGGACGCAATATGTAAAGAGGATGCCATCCTCGCCAGCAATACTTCTTCCATTTCTATTACGGAAATCGCCGGCTATACAAATTCGCCCCACCGCGTTATCGGCATGCACTTTATGAATCCAGTACCGGTAATGCGCCTGGTGGAACTTATTCGCGGGGCAGCTACCGCCGACGCCACTTTCAGCGCAGTAAAGAAAGTGGCTGAAGCCATGGGCAAGACTGCGGTGGAAGTTAATGATGCCCCGGGCTTTGTGGTAAACCGCATCCTCATTCCCATGCTCAACGAAGCCTGCTTTGTCCTCCAGGAGGGTATCGCCACTCCCGAAGGCATAGACCAGGCAATGACCTTGGGGGCCAATCATCCCATGGGACCCTTGGCTTTGGCCGACCTCATCGGCCTCGACACCTGTCTGGCAATAATGGAGGTGCTTCATCGGGATTTGGGTGAGGACAAATACCGGCCTTGCCCTTTGTTGCGCAAATTAGTCCAGGCTGGTTGGCTGGGGAGGAAGAGCGGCCGCGGATTTTACGATTACCGGGAGGGGAAATAAATGAGCGTTCGCGTCGGAATTGAAGATGCCATTGCCCTGGTAACCATTGACAGGGAGCAACAGCTCAACGCCCTGAATATTGAAACTCTCGAGGAACTGGAAGCGGAAATCATTGCCCTGGGGGAAGACAAGGGCATAAAGGTCGTGGTCATAACCGGTGCCGGCAACAGGGCTTTTGTTGCCGGGGCAGATATTGTTGAGATGAAGGATTTTACTGAAGAAGAGGCTCTTGAGTTCTCCGCCTTGGGGCACCGGGTTTTCTCCCGCATCGAATCCTTGCCCAAGCCTGTTATAGCCGCTGTCAATGGCTATGCCCTGGGAGGAGGCTGTGAACTGGCCTTGGCTTGTGATCTCCGCTTTGCCGGAGACTGGGCAAAGTTTGGGCAGCCGGAGATTGGATTGGGGATTATACCAGGTTTCGGCGGCACCCGGCGGCTTGCACGCCTGGTGGGGAAGGGAAAAGCTATGGAGCTGATACTCAGCGGCGAAAGAATTGATGCCGACACTGCTCTCAAGTACGGCCTGGTAGAGCGCATCTATTCCGAGGATGAGTTAATGCCCAAGACCATGGAGTTTGCCCGAGGGCTCAGTAAATACAGCCTCAAGGCCTTGCAGGCAGCCAAGGCAGCCATTGCCACTGAGGATCCCGGACTGGAAAAAGAGCAGAAACTTTTTGCCCGGCTGTTCAGCGGCTTGGACCAGAAAGAAGGAATGAGCGCCTTCATTGAACGACGGTTGCCGCAGTTCAAGGAATAAGCAAGGGGGACCGGCAGGTCCCCTCACTTATCTCAGGGGATGACTGCCAGACTTAACCCTGCGGAATATGCCCGGGGAAAGGGGAGTGACCTATGAAAATTGCTGTACTGACCAGCGGCGGCGATGCCCCTGGCATGAACGCCGCTGTCCGCGCAGTGGTGCGCAAGGGGATATTCAATAACTGCGAGGTTTTTGGCGTTCGGGAAGGTTTCCGGGGCATCCTCACCGAAGACTTTATTCCCATGCAGCTTGGATCTGTGGCAGATGTAATCCAAAGGGGCGGGACGATACTGCGTACAGCCCGCTGCGAAGAATTTAAAACCCCCGCTGGCATGGACAAAGCCATCGCCAATTTACGACGCCGGGAAATAGATGCCGTCATTGTTATTGGCGGCGACGGTTCTATTCGCGGCGCCCAGGCCCTCAATGACAGGGGCATTCTCGCAGTGGCAGTCCCAGGTACCATTGACAATGACATTGCTGCCACTGAAGTCACGATAGGTTTTGACACTGCCGTCAACACCGCCTGCAATGCCATAGATAAAATCCGGGATACAGCCGCCTCCCATCAGCGCCTTTTCATCATTGAGCTCATGGGCCGCAATTCAGGAGCCATCGCCCTGGCAGCAGGTCTCGCTGCCGGTGCCGAATCGATAATCGTGCCGGAACTCCCTTATGACCTGGACGAAGTCAGTCGGCGCCTTGAAGGAAGCCGCCGCAGGGGAAAACTGCACAGCATTATTTTGGTGGCAGAAGGCGTGGCCAGCGCCTACGAAATTGCCGCTGAGCTAAAAAAACGGACCAATCAGGACAATCGAGTTATCGTCCTGGGGCATCTGCAGCGGGGAGGTTCTCCCACAGCCTTTGACAGGATCCTCGCCAGCCGCATGGCTTCTGAGGCTGTCGACCTGGTGCTGGCAGGAAAGGGCGGCCGCCTGGTGGTTGTGCAAAATGGCCGCTACACCCACGTGGATATTTCTTCAGCTCTGGCGCAGAAAGCAGTCTTTGACAGCGAGGCATTCGAGCTGGCCAAAATCCTATCAATTTAGGGGGCGAGAGAATGCGCAAAACCAAAATCGTCTGCACTATCGGTCCCGCCAGCGAAAGTCCGGAAATACTCAAGCAGATGATGCTGGCGGGGATGAATG
>JAAYHI010000090.1 GCA_012727415.1 Bacillota bacterium | reverse complement strand
GGGTCGGTATACAGTGCAGCCTGGCGACACCATGTTCCTCATTGCCCAGCGGTTTGGGGTGAGTCTGGATGCCTTGATTGCGGCCAACCCACAGATTCCAGATCCCAATGTCATCTTCCCCTGCGACGTCCTCTGTGTTCCCGAATCCCAGCCTCCATGCCGCATTCCCGCATCCTGTCCGCCTGGGTTCCAGGGCCGGTATACAGTGCAGCCGGGAGATACCATGTTCTTTATTGCCCAGCGGTTTGGGGTCAGCCTCAATGCCCTCATTGCCGCCAATCCCCACATTACCAACCCGGCAATAATCTTCCCCTGCGATGTGCTCTGCGTTCCCGGTCCCATGCCCCCACCGCCCCCCTGCAGAATTCCTGCATCCTGTCCTCCGGGTTTCCAGGGAAGATACACTGTGCAGCCGGGGGATACCATGTTCTTTATTGCCCAGCGGTTTGGGGTGAGCCTGGATGCCCTCATTGCCGCCAATCCCCATATTACCAATCCCAATTTAATTTTCCCCTGCGATGTTCTCTGTGTGCCAGAAACTGATGAAGTAGTTCTCACCGGCGAGGAAGATGAGGAAGAGTAGTCCAGGGTAAGTAAAAGGCCGCCGACGGCGGCCTTTTGCCGTTAATCTTCAGGGGATAGCCCGTTCCCCTACATTAGCAAAATATTATAAGCATACAGCAATTACAATAAAGCGGGGCAACCTGCCGTTAGCTATGCTTTAGGTATACAATATGAAGGAGGTAATCGTGTGGAGACCCAACCCGTCATTGTTGATCCCCAGGATGCTGAAAAGAACAAGCTCTTTGGTATTGTAGCTTACATTCCTTTTCTTTTTCTCGTTCCCCTTTTAGCAGCCCAGGACTCTAAGTTTGCCAAGTACCATGCCAATCAGGGGCTGTTGCTGACCATTGTTGCCGTCATTCTTTGGATTGTCCAGAAAGTGATTAATACTTTGATTCGCAACGCTATGTACAGAAACTTCTGGAACAACCCCATTGGCTCTACTGCCGGCGGCGGCTTTGTTATCACCTTAATCGGACTCGTCGTTTGGGGGATTATCACCATACTGGGCCTTATCGGCATCATTGCTGCCAACAAGGGCGAGTGCAAGCCACTGCCTGTTATCGGCAAATTCAACTTAATCAACAAATAAGTGAAAAGCTCCCGCGGGGAGCTTTTTATTTTTCCCGGGGAGTGTCCAGAGTAATGAGGAGAAAGTTGCGGCGATTGGGGAGGTACAGGCCCTGGGAATGGGGCAGGGCAATGGCCGCTGCAAGTTCCCGTGCCCGGGAAGGGGGCAAGTCCAGGAACTGGGCCAGGAACTCAGCTGCTTCAGCCATAGTTCCGACGGGCTGGCCAAAGTCCAGGGAAAATGTCTGCACATCATACTTAACATTGAGGCTGTCCAGGAGGGCCAGTGTATCTCTTCCCTCAGGGCCGGGCCTCCGGCGATGTTGGCGCCAGCCGAAGGGGGGCAGATAGCTGCCGGGGGCGACCAGGAAAACAAACCGGGGCTGCAGGGAAAACATCGCCAGGATGTTGTCCTTGCCGGTCATAATCTCACCGCTGCCCAGGGCACAGATGATGACATCGGCCTCCCTGACAGCGGGTGCATGGGGCCAGGTATAGTGCAGGCAGTCAATATTATTGAGTCCGCGACTTGCCGCCATTTTTTCCACATTGTCCAGGACATCCCGGTTCTTGTCCAGGGCAAGATATTCAGCAACATATGGGGCAAGGGCCAGGGCATAAACACCGGGCCCGCACCCGATATCCAGCACTGTATCCCCTGCCCGGAGCCGGGGAAGAATTTGCGCGATAATTTCGCCGGGATACTGGGAATGCTCTCCCGCCTGCATATACCAAGCGATGGTCTTTGGGTTCCAGCTTTTCATGATTTCTGTCTCCTCAAGTCGTCAGTAAATGCTGCCACCAGGTCAACAGCTTCCTGGCTTGGATACTCAACAATTGTCACCCGCGGATGCGCCCGCACCTTGTCCAGGAAGGGGGTATGTTTATCCTTGAGGACCCCGAGGACAGGTACCTCGCTGTCCAGCAGTCCCAAGACTGCTTGTTGAAAGTTGAGGGCCTTTGCTTCAAAGATGCCCAGCTCATCTAAGATTGCCAGGCCGGGAAAATTCAGGGCCCTTTCAATTGCCCGGCAACCTTTGCCCTCAAACACTGCCGTATTCCCCTGCCACTTGCCAGGGGCAATGAGAGAAATTGCAATGTCGTCCCAAGGCTTTTCCGTCTCCAGGTGGGTGGTATAGGCTTCTTCCGCCAGGTCCAGGATGCGAAAGGCCCAGGTCTCCCCTTTCCGGGTAAGGCGCTGCATAGTAAAGCCCTGTACAGGCAATCCTAATATATATTTTTGAATCAGCGAGGATTTGCCGCAGCGGGGGCGGCCGGTGAGAAGCAATTTTTTCATAATGTCCTCCACAGCTGGTTCTTTCGCCTGAGGCAAAAGGTTTATACATTAGTATTCGCCGCAACCGCGGGGATGTCCTTTCATGTGCCGGAAAAGGCAAATAAGAATTAATTTTCCAGCGGTGCGCAGGAATATCATTATTAATGTAGAAATAAGGAAAAGACGAGTTCCGATCCCTGTGGGCTAACGCTGGGGGGCTATGCCGCAGGGACGATAGGGTGCAGGGGGAAACGCCTGCGCCTCCCGGTGCGGAAAGGGACTCGTTGGTTGTCATGCAACCACGCGCCGGGCGTGGTTTTTTGACGCCAATATTATTAACGGAGGTAACAAGTGAAAAAGACGATTCTGGTTTGTGTGTCGCTGCTGGTTTTGGCACTCCTTGCTGGTTGTGCAAACACCCCCCCTGCAGAAGAATCGGCCTGGAAGTTTACTGTTGGGGACAAGGAATTCACCATTGAGGGTCTCCGGGAAATGGAGAGTGTTACCATCGAGCTGGAAAAGAAGGGCGAAGTTAACAGCTATACAGGGGTTCCCCTGTCTGTGCTGTTGTCCGAGGCTGGAATTACTGACTTCGAATCGCTGACCCTGGAAGCTGGTGATGGCTATACAGCCAGCATTACACGGGAAGAAGCATTGCATAATAACTCCATCCTATGCTACGCTCTGGACGGCGAAGATTTAAGCAGTGAAAAAAATGCCCCCCTGATGTTTGTTTCTGAGATTGCAAGCACAAAGAGTTGGGTCGGCAACCTGAAAAAAGTCAGCCTTGGTGAGTAGAAGGTTTGGGGCTGTCCGGGACATGCGACAGCCCCTCTTTCTTCACGAAAGGAGGGATGGCGGCCATGAGCTTAAAAAAATTCAGCACCACAGACCTGGTTGTCATTACCATGATGGCAGCCCTGGGTATCGCGATTAAACCGGTGATTACCCCCTTGGTCCAGATACTCACCGGGCCCTTGCTCATTCCCGGGGGTACCGTGGCGGGCGGATTTTACATGCTGTGGTTGGTGCTGGGTTACGGACTTACCGGCAACAAGCCTGGCACAGCCTTGCTCATAGGCCTGGTCCAGGGTATCATTGTAATCCTGCAGCCCTTTGCCAATCACGGGGCCTTCAGCATTATAAGCTACGCCGCCCCCGGCCTGGCAACAGAACTGGTCTATCTGTTCCTCAAAGGGCCGGTGAGTCCTGCCGCTGCCTTCGCCGGCGGTGTCGCCGCCAACCTCACTGGTTCATTCCTGGTGATGCTTGCAGTCATGCGGGTGAACATCTTGCGCCTGCCTGCAGTCCCCTTTTTGCTTATGTTCTTTACTGCGGTCCTTGCCGGGGGCCTGGGAGGAGTGGTGGCGTACGGGTTGTTGACCAGACTGAGAAAATTTCGCGCCTTTGGGAGGGAGCAGTATGAAGAATAAATGGTTACTGGCAGTAATCCTTGTCCTGGCAATCGGAGTGGGCCTGCTGGCCTGGCTCCATGGCCGCCGGGTCAGCGGCATGGATCCTGCTTCCCTGGCAGTAAAGGTCCAGGGGGAGGAAGTGGGCACTATTTCCCTGGAAGAAATAGCTGCCCTGGGAGGAGAGGAGTTTCCCAAGGTCCTGCGTTCCAGCGGCAAGGAACCCAGAGAAAATATGTACACCGGGGTGCCCCTGAGTAAGGTGTTGGATGCCGTGAAGCCCGGCTTAGTCAGCCAGGAGGTTCAGGTCAGTGTCATGGCCAGTGACGGCTATGCCGTCTCATACTCGGGGGCAGATGTCCTGCGCCCGGAACATATTTACTTAGTCTGGCTGATGGACGGCAAGCCCCTGGGCAGCAAAGCCGAGGGGGGCATGGGCCCCTTGATGGTCATTACCCGCCAGGATGAGTTCGGTCAGACATGGTGCAAGTATGCCATTGAGGTGGATATCAGATGAAGGCTGTCCTGGCGGCAGAGAGCCTCTCTGTTTCCTGGCAGCCGGGGGAGCGGGTGCTTCGGGAAATATATTTTTCCCTCTTCCCCGGTGAACTGGTTGGGGTAATCGGAGCCAGCGGCTGCGGCAAGAGCACATTTTGCCTGGCCCTGGCGGGCATCATTCCCCGTCACCTGCCTGGCCAGGTAGAGGGGAAGATACTGCTGGCAGGACAGGACATTGCCCAACTCAACCGTGCGGAAATTGCCGGTGCCCTGGGCATAGTCTTTCAGGATCCTGAGACCCAGCTTTTCCTGACCAGGGTGAAGAGTGAAATTGCCTTTGGTCCCGAGAATCTGTGTCTGCCTCAAAGGGAAATCGCCGCCCGGGTGCACAGGGTGGCGGTGGAATTAGGCTGCCAGCATTTACTGGCGGCCAATCCCAATGCACTTTCCGGGGGGCAGCAGCAGCTGGTGGCCTTGGCTTCGGTGCTGGCCCTGGAACCGAAAGTCCTCATCCTGGACGAAGTTACCTCTCAGCTGGATCCCGACACAACCCAGCGCATCCTGGCACTGATTCAGGACCTCCGCCGCCGCCAGGTGGCAGTGCTGATGGTGGCGCATGACCTCTCCCAACTGGCGGCTGCAGACCGCGTCCTGCTGCTGCGGGATGGGGCTTTGGATGCGGTGGGCGAACTGGAAATCCAGGATTTGAGCAAGATCTACCGGGGTGGTCCCCGGTGACCTATATACAATTAGAGCAAGTGAGCTTTTCCTGGCCCCGGGGGGAGCAGGTGCTTAAGGACATCAACCTCGCTATTGAAAAGCATGACACCGTTGCCCTTATGGGACCAAACGGCAGCGGCAAGACTACCCTGGGCAAGCTGATCATCGGCTTGCTGGCCCCCAGCGCCGGCCGCGTGCTTCTTTGGGGCGAGGATGCTGCCAAATACTCCCTGGCGGCAAGGGGGCGGCGCATTGGCTATGTCTTCCAGAACCCCGAAAGGCAATTTTTCGCCTCTACTGTCAGCGAGGAAATAGGCTTTGCCCTAAAACTGCGGGGCATGTCCCCGGAGGAAGCGGAAAAGCGGGTGGGGGAAATGCTGGGGCTGTTTGAACTGGAAGCCTATGCCGATACCTTTCCCTTTAACCTCAGCCAGGGGGAAAAGCAGCGTCTGGCCCTGGCAGCAGTTTTCGCCCTGAACCCAGAGTTTATCATCCTGGACGAGCCCTTTTCCGGCCTCGACTGGCTGCGGAAACAGCACTTGCTGGCTATGTTGGCGCGGGTGGGCGAGACGGGGGTGGGGTACCTGCTTATAAGCCACGACGAGGAAATGTGTGCCCGCCTCTGTTCCCGGGTGTTGCACCTGGAAGGAGGGGAACTAAGGTGAAGGACCGCCAAGACTTCCCCGATGTCCGGACATTGTTGGCGGTGGTCCTGGCCATTACTTCTCTGGCCATTGCCATCAATGATTCCCGCTGGCTGCTCCTGCTCCTGGCTATAACTTTGGCTTGCCTCCTTGCCGCAGGAGTATCCCTGAAGTTGTTGCTGAGAAGGCTGAGGCGCTACCGCTGGCTGTTTTTTATCATTGCCCTGGCGCAAAGTCTCACCAACGGCTCGGGCAGGGCATTGTTGGCATGGCGGGGGTATGTGCTGCTGTCCTCCGGGGGACTGTTGGGAGCAGCAGCTGCCCTGCTGCGCATTGCCATCATCCTGGCGGCAGTGGGCTTGTTGTCTTTAAAAGATTACCAGCAGATGGTGGTGGGACTGACCCAGATGGGGGTACCTTATGAATTTGCCTTTATGGTGCTGCTGGCTGTCCGTTTTATTCCGGTGCTGATGGAGGAATTTCGCGATTCCCTGGCGGCAATTGAGCTCAGGGGGGTGGATTTAAAAGCAATTCCCCTCAAGGACAAGCTGAGGGTCTATTCATACCTGCTCATGCCCACCACTGCCGGCGCCCTCATTCGCTCCCGGCGCATTGCCGTTGCCATGGAGGCCAGGGCCTTTCGCGCTTATCCCCGGCGGACTTGGCTGGAATGGCCGCGGCTAATTCCGTGGGACTGGTTGATAATTGTCCTCGCCCTGGGCGGGACGGCAGGGGTGCTGTACTTAAAAATCAGGGGGGTAATCGCATGAAGATGTTTTCAGTTGTCGGCATAACCCAGTCGGGCAAGACCAGCACTGTGGAAAGCATTATCGGCGAACTTAAGCGCCGCCGCTATTCGGTGGGCTCGGTAAAGGACATCCATTTCGAAGCCTTCGCCATCGACACCCCGGGCTCCAATACTTACCGCCACCGCCAGGCAGGCGCTTCCTTGGTTACCGCCCGGGGGCTGCAGGAGACAGATATCCTCTATCCCTTGCGGCTGCCCATGGCAAAAATTCTGGAGTTTTATGACCAGGATTGGGTGGTGCTGGAGGGAGTAACGGATATTAACGCCCCCAAGATAGTCTGTGCCCATGATGAAGAGGGCATTGAAGCACTGCTGGATGCCAGCATCATGGCGATAGCAGGCAAGGTGGCCAACACCGGCCTGAAAGAGTACAAGGGGTTGCCCGTTTTTAACCCCCTTACTCAAGCGGCTGCGCTCACTGACTATGTCCTGGCTAAGGTGCCCCCCCGCCTGCCGGATTTTGACCGGCAATGCTGCGGCCTCTGCGGCATGTCCTGTCAGGAGCTGCTGGCGGCGATAATCCGGGGGGAGAAGGAGCCTGAAGACTGCCTGCTCCGGCAAAATGTTGAACTGCATATCGGGGGCAAGCCTGTGACCATGGTCCCCTTTGTCCAGGAAGTGCTGGCCAAGACCCTGACGGCTCTGGTCTCAACCCTGGAGGGGTATGAGCCGGGCAAGGAAATAAGTCTGGTGTGGCAGCCCCGAAAGCTTAAAGAATAGCCCGGCAAACTGCTGGGCTTGTTAACATAATCCCCCTCCTCATCCTGCTGTTGCTCCTCCTCATTTCCCGGGGAATCAAGACCTATAAGCGTTTAGGGGCGAAGAAGAACTAATGCCCTGCCTTCACTGCCCGGGAATGAGGATGGCGCTGGCATCCTGGTGCTCTATTATCTGCTGCAGCTCTCCCGTCGCAGGATCCAGGGTATAGATGCCGTCACCGGAGCCAGCGCCCCGCTGCCAGACTGCCAGGTAGACCATGCCTTCCGCCACGGCAATATCTTCTGCCCCCAGGCCATCGGGCAGGGGAATGGTGGTGGCGGTGCCATTGTCCAGGATAGTTATGCTGCGCTTTGCGTTTATCCGGGTGGAGGACCAGATGCGGTCGAGGATGTATACCTTGCCCTGGTGGGCAACTGCCCGGAAGGGATAGCCGCTGCCCTGGAAGGCATCTGTAATCTCCCCCCGGGCAGGGTCAAAGATCAGGATGTCGGCCTGGCCCTGGACAAAGGCACTGTTGTTGAGGAGGAGGACCGTGCCGTCTTCCTTGGGCATCATGGACCAGATTGCCGTATCCGGCCCTAAGTACATTTTCCCCGCCAGGGAGAAATCCTTGTGAAACCAGTAAATGCTGGCATGGGAGGTGTCGCCCTCCCCCGGCCCGTCATGAATTGCCGCCGCCACCAGATAGTCCGGGGTGGAAGCAATGGTCGTCAGGAATAAGAAGTCCCGCTCCTCCGGGTTGACCCGGATGACTTCCTGGCTCTCCAGGGAGTTACTTACCTCCCAGAGGCTGAAGCCCATGCCTGCTTCTGTGCAACCCGCAATTATGGAATCGCCAAATTCAACGATACCTGCTTCCGGTTGTTCACCCACCGGAATTTCTTTGCTTAATTGCCCATTTTCCCAGACCAGCAGTAAGTTGCTGGACTCCGTGTCATTCCAGCCCTGCCCCAGCCACAGACGGCCCAGGCGGTCCTGGAACAGGCTGCTGATGTAATAGGGAGGCAAGTTTTTCTTAATAACCCTTTCTCCTTGAAGATTATAACCGCCGAGGCTGTTGCGGTAAAAGCTCTCCCCCCTGTTGGTCCCCGCCACCACCCAAAAGGCGGGCGGTTCGGTGTCTTCATTCCTGCAGCCGGCGAGAGGGGACAGGAGGGTACACAGGGCAAGAGATGTTAAAAATAACTTATATTTTTTAGGCTTCTCCCCCATTTCGATACCTCCGTTTAATTTTTGGACATACTCCCCCGTATATGAATATGCGGCATGGACAAGCACTATGACAAAAATCTTAAGCTAGTAATGCAGAATCGGACGTAGAAGAGAATTTCGCCTCTGGCAAAAACATTCCTCTGCTATCTGAATTGAATATTCCAGTAAAGGTCATCGGCCCGGCGTCCCCCGCCGGGCCGGTTGTTTTAATCTGCGTAATAGTAAATGATCTGGTCGGAGAGGAAGACTTCATCGGGGGCGACAGCGGCATAGGCAAAAGTGGTTCCCACCGGGCCATACAGGGCTGTGAGGAAGGCCACGTAGCGCCAGTCGTTGCTGTCCACGTTCACTCCCATATGCTGATGGATCTTCCACACCAACTGAGAGCAATAGAGGGCAGAGTCAGTACTCTTGTTCAGGAAATTCCAGTTATAGGGGGTTCGGCCATCAGTGCCGTACTTATTTTTTGCCCAATTCAGGGCTGCAGAGACTTCACTGTAACTCCTGTTTCTTGTATAGCCCAGGGCTACTGGCTGCCCTTGCTGCCAGGAAGACAGGGGGCGCAGCCTGACACCGTCACTGTTGGAATCGTATACCGTGTTGTTGCCGTTGTAGGTTCCCGAGTGGGAGTAGTACAGGGCATAGGCGTTAAAGAACTTCTTATTGTTGATGTGCATTACATCGCCAACCAAGAGCACCCCCCAGGGAGCAGCCTGGATAGTAGCATCAGCAGATATCTCCACTTTTCTTGTGTTGAGGGCGGCATCTTGCAGCCGCTTGGCCTCAAAGGCTTCCCGGGCAGCTTTTTCAGCAGCAACCAACTCCTCGGTATAATTCGGATTGGTTTCCTGCTGAATAGCCTTCTGCCTTTCCATTTCGGCAGCCCAACTCTGCCCCTGGGAATAGGCACCCGCAGACAGGGGCAGTGCCATTAACACCAACACCAGAGCAACAGACAACAGTTTGCGCACGAACATTCAGTCCTTCCGCGATAATTTCCGGGTTAATCCCGGACCACTGTATGATGTATATGCTGAAAACCGCGGGAAACAACCAGTTATTTTTTCCAATGCCCTTGGCAGAAAATCTTTCACTTATGCCTTCACTACACAATGATTTTTCCCTTTTACCATTGTATCGAGGGCCATATATTAGTGGGTGTTACTATTCCCCGCGGTTAGGTTGTAGCATGTAAGCTTCCTTGTTTCGAGAAAACCCTAGGGCATTGACTACTAGAAAGCGATAATGTAAGATTAGTAATATCCTTAGGGAGTAGAAAAAGTATATAATTTATTGTACTTTGTAATTAATACCTAATTTCCTAAGGGGAAAAAGACTCAGTCCCAAAAGAGGCTGGGTTTTTTTACTATATAAGGGGTTGACATATAAAGACAATAATTATATACTAGAATAAAACCAACGATTTCCATTTAGGGGGTGCCTTATGGAACAGTATCGGCTTAAGTTTGAATGTGTAAAGGACGGAACAGTGTTTGGATTGGGCGGAAGTGAATGCCATGGTTTATTCTTTGCCTTGCTTGGCCAGGCTCACCCCGATTTTTCCCATACCCTGCATGAAGCAAAACTCAACCCCTATTCAATAGGACCGATTAGAGGAGAGGGCTGCAGCATTAATGGCATGTATCCTCTAACTTCCGGTGGAGAATACAGCTTTACTGTTTCATTACTTACGGCTGAAATGGGGGCTGTTGTTAGCAGCATGGGAGAACTGTTTCACCCGGCTCATCAGTTTAGGCTGGGCTCTGCGGATTGCCGTTGGCTTGCTATGGAAAAGATTACGGAGTCAGATTATCTGGAGTTGCTGAAGGAAAGGCCAGGCAGGCAGTTTGCAATAGTGTTTTCATCCCCTACTTGTTTTCGCCGCCAGGGCGTGAATTTGCTCTTTCCTTCCCCGGAATTAGTTTTTGGGAATTTGGCAGAGCGCTGGAATGCTTTCGCCCCGGTTCCTTTGGAGGTAGAGGCAGGGGAAAATATATTTGTCAGCAGGTACAATCTCAAAACCAGTTTGGTGCGCTATGCAAATTATAAAATGACTGGCTTTACCGGAAAGATCGAGTACAGTTTTTCTAATTCAGCAACGGATGAAAGCCGACAAAAGATATTGGCTCTCGCCAGGTTTGCCCACTTTGCTGGCATTGGCTACAAAACCGGTATGGGAATGGGGGAATGTAGATTTATCAAGAAGTGAGCTTTTTGTCTCGACGGTCTGGTAATATAAGCTAAAGGAGGTGAACTCATGAAAGTAGTGTTGAATATGTCAGGTGACCCTTGGATGGATTGGGGATTAGCTGCCTTTGCTCAATTATGCGAAGAAAACCCAACAATTTTTTCGCCGCAAATTGATCAGGGGTGGCTAAAGCTGGAAATCGACGATTCCGGGGAAGCTAAAGATTTAGTTGTCAATTACCTGAAACAACTCCTGGATAAGACCGTCCTCTTGCCACCAGAAGCGAAAATCTTAGGATATCCCCGTAAAAGGACGGCAGATGGGTATTACAATCCAGATCAGAGTTGGACCCTAAGCAAAGAAGAAGAGGAACGGGCCCTGGAATCATTTCGCGATTTGTATGCAGCTCAGGTGAAACCCTCAAAATCAAAAGAAATAAAATATCCTCCATTTAAACCGAACAAGAAAATCAGCATTAGTTTGAAAAGAAACTACCCAGGGCTTAGAAAAGATTGGGAAAAGATTCAGAAGAATCTAGGGGATGATGTCCTGGCTTTTTTCCGCCAATGGGGGGAAGAGGAAGGTGCAGATAAGTTCTGCAGTTTGTGCGGAAGGGAAGCCTCAACCCTGTTTGAGATGCGTCAAAATAAAAACCCTTTTTATAACCAACACCACAACAATAAGATTCGGGGTCACCAGAGCACTTTCACAGTAAATACAATGTGTCCGACCTGCAATTTCCTCAACATCCTTGCAGCAGCTTCCGCTGATTTGCCCTATTTTATAGAGGATAAAACCCATGTCCTCGTTCCCCAGGTGGACAACCTTTCGACTTTGATGGAAATAAGAAAGCTCATTCGCAATAATAGCCTGGATATGGATGCGCCCTTGCTAATATCCTACCGAACCAATATTCGTGGACTTCCTTTTCGGCAGCCA
This sequence comes from Bacillota bacterium, assembly GCA_012727415.1. GTDB lineage: Bacteria > Bacillota > Proteinivoracia > UBA4975 > UBA4975 > UBA4975. The sequence continues at coordinate 2,400 of JAAYHI010000090.1, read as the reverse complement.
GATTTATACACTTCCTTAATAGGGGTATATTGGAACCTAAAATACAAGTATATGCCTCAATCAATTATCGATGAAGAGGATTGGGGTTTAGGTCTTCCTCCGGAACAGCAGAAAAAAGTGGAACGTTGGATCGTGTTCCGGTATTCCAAAGGGCAAAATGTAATATTTGCTCACTTTAATTACCTGAGAGTCGATAGTCGCTTATTTCAATTGCTGGAAACTGTGAAGTATGGACCCGATGGAGCTAAGGAAGGCAATTTATACCGCGACCTGCTAAGAACAATGCCGACTGGAAAGGGCAGAGCCAGGGAAGATTTCAGCCATGGCTTGGTAATGAAGAACTGGAGTCTTGTTGCTCAAGCAGTGTTCAGCTTATTTAAGGAAGGAGAAAAATTTGCTTCGGCACTATGGGGGAGATTTTTTGATTATGCATTGGAGGTGGATAAGGTGTTATCGGAAGAGCTGTTGGAAGATGTAAAGAAAGTGGGCAATACTCTTGGCCAGGCTTTTGCTAAAGATATCGGGATGATGTCGGCCATAAATAATGTCCACGATGAGGCTTCTCTGCGCAAAGTCTTAAAGGATGCTTTTGTTAAGATGCACAAAATGGTAGCTACCAGTGCCCGTTTTGGAAGTGATGAAGAGACCTGGGTGCCGGGTTCGGGTCGGGTGGAAAATATTCTTTCTTCAGTAACCCGAGAGAACGTTGCCGCGATAAGGGATACCATGTTGATTTATGCTACCCTTGCCGCAATGAATCGGCTGCAGAGGGAAAATAAAAAAGGAGGAAATGAGCAGTGAAGGCGATTACCCTTGTATGGCTTACAAGAGCGGATCTGAGTAACCTCAACTCTGGTCAGGGCAGCGGAAATTTAACTGAACTTAAGACTTATGCCAACGGGACAAAACCGTATGTATCAGGTCAGGCAACGCGCACAGCTTTATTCGACACAATTGCCCGGACTCATGGCGACAAATTCAAATGTACCAGTGAACGGCCTTGTACAGATGTAAGGAACTGCTGGGGTTGTGATCTCCGAGGCTTCCTGGCCACCAAGGAAGGTGAGGGAGGCGAACGTCGCTGGTCCCCGATAAAAGTAACCCCTGGTTTGGGACAAATCCCCAGTGAGATCGTTACTGATTTGCTCACTCGCTCCAGCGTTCTTGAAAAAGGTGATGACCGTGCCAGCAAAGATTTGCGTCTGGCAAATGTTCAGATGACTAATAATTTATATCGCTTTGCCATGGTCATCGATGTAGACAACATCGGTTTGGTGAAAGAGCCAATAATAGAAGGCAAAAACAAGGAACAGCGTGTAACCGGCTGGAAGGAAGCAGTAAATATTGGCGAGGAAAAGCGCAAGATCCGAGTGGCTGCCGTGTTGGATGGGGTCTTCAACTTAAGTGGATTTGCCAAACAGGCCCGGGCGGCTGCTTCTCTTTCCCCGGAAATCTTGCTGGCCATATCTCAAGACACATATAACCAACGTGGTCTGAAGGCCCTGGAGGTTGATGATCAGGGTAATATCAAGGTGGATGTGCTGGCGAATGCGATTCAGGAAAATATCGACTTGGGGCATACTGTAATGTTTGGCGGAAGTGCGGGAATCGCAGGTAACTGGGAAGAGGTACTTAAAGTGCTGGGACAATATCAGGTTGAGGTAATGCCTGTACACAAGGTAATAGAAACTCTGAAATCCTCCCTGTAGGGGGCTTGGCCATGGGAAAAATTGTCTCGGCGCGCCTAACGGTGCCCTTCTGGTGCTCCTTTAGGATGCCTTACACTATCAATGTACACTTTTCTTACCCGGTGCCTCCTCCCGTAACACTGTATGGCCTTATCGGGTGTGCATTAGGCCTTCCGGCAGATTTTTTTGATCTCCTCCTCGAGGTAAACATCGCCGTTGGCCTGGAGGAAGGCGGAGAAATAATCGAGACCTATTCCAGGATAATCAAACGTGATCCCCGAACCCCCGATCGACGCACGCTCCTGATACGCCAAAAGCTGCTCCAGCCTGTCTATCGGCTTTATCTCCGGACAGGAGAGGAACTGGCTGAGGCAGTTGCACAAAGATTGACAGACCCTGTATACCCTCTGGCTTTGGGGGAAAGCGACGATTTGGTGGAAGTTGACCAGGTGTCAGTTTTTTCGGAGGAGAAGGCCATTGTAGATGAAATAGACAGTATACTACCAGCAGACTTAGGATTAGAGCCAACTTCTGAATGCATTACCTCCTACCTGCCGATAGCATTTATACGGGGAAAGCGCGACTGGACGGGTGTTGAGTATCGTAGCTATTACGTTGGTAAGAACATCGTTGTTAACCAAAAGACTGAAGCATATATCGCCGGGGGCAAGAGGGTGGTGTTTTAATGCTGATTGCCAAGACTGACCCGATT
>JAAYHI010000089.1 GCA_012727415.1 Bacillota bacterium | reverse complement strand
TCGCTAAGCAGCAAGAAGCTGTGACCTTGCCAGGTTTCAGCAACAATGCTGATGCTGCGCCCATTTATTTCTGTTTCCCAGGGATTTTCCCGGCGCCACCCCAAGAGCTCCGCCGGCAGGGGCTTGCCCGGGATTACTTCTTTTTCTCCGATCACTTCCCTCAGGTTATTGCCGACATAACAGACAATATCATTGGCGTCAAGAATGATCAGCGCCGGCAAACCGGAAGCAAGTCTGGCTAAATTCATCATTATCCCCTCCCAGCTTATTTTAGCACATCAGGTGCAAAATTTCCTGCACACCGGCAAAAATATAGAGCCCTAGGGCTCTATCTCTTTTCGTTGCCGCACATACCTCTCGATTCCCAACCATACTGCTGCGGCAATCCTGCGCTGATAATCGGGGCGCTGAAGCAGCTCTCTGTCACTGGCATTGGAAAGAAAGCCTGCTTCCACCAGGCAACCTGTTATATTGCTTTCCCGCAACAAGAAATGGTCGAGGGTGCTGGCAAAGCGTTTAGTGGCAGTGAACTCACGAAAATAATGCTGGATGGCCTTGGCCAGCTCCAGTCCTTGTTCCGATTCATGCTGGCTGAAAGTCTGCCCCCCCGACCAGCGGGTGGAGGTCATTGAATTGCAGTGGATGACGATGATAAAGTCCGGTGCCTTGTCCTCGATTATCGCCAGGCGGCGGATCATATCCTCCCGCTTTTTGGTCTGGGCCTGTTCAACTAAGCTGTAATCCCCGTAGCGGGTGAGTGCTACCCGGTAACCCCCTGCCAGGAGGATATCCCGCAGCTGCAGGGAAATGTCCAGGTTGATATCCTTTTCCAGGACATCTCCCCATTGGGCGCCGCCGTCATACCCCCCATGTCCGGGGTCAATTACCACTCCCGGGGCCCGGCTCCCCCCCAGCTTCCCGGCAGGCATGGCCCCCGGGTCGATAAGAGAGACCAGGGCCAGCATCAGGGCCAAGGCCAGGGCAGCAACCAGTTTGGAATATACAGTTTTCCGCAAGCGTTCATCGGTCATGGGCAGTCCCCCTCAACCTAGTATATGTCCAGCCTCCCCCGGGAATGCCCTGCCCAAAAAAAAGGCCGCTTGTTTGCGGCCAAAAATTTGCTTATGTGCGGAAGATAACCTCTTCTTTGCTGAACATGTGGCGGGCAAAGAGGACGGCAGCGACAATGTAGATGATAATCCAGGCAAAGGTTATGGCAATGTGGGAGACGTTATATATTCCCGCCAGGAATTCCTTGAGCAGACAGGTGATATTGGCCAGAGGAATGTGGAAATAATAGGTGTCGATGTTTTTAGCATCCAAGAGATAGGTTGCATAAGTGGGAATGAAGGAGACCAGCATCAAGGGAGAAATATATGTCTGGGCCTCTTTGAAGGAGCGGGCATAAATGCTTATCGACAGCTCCACGGCGCCAAAGAACATTGTCAGCAGCAAGGTCACCAAACCAATGAGCAATATGGTAATGGGCTCAATAGTCACTGCAGACCCCTGGAACAATCCCCCTGACTGGCGCATGGATATCATGAGCCCCAGCAGGGAAGAGATTGTGCTGAGCAAGCCCATGACTGTAATGGCAAAGAACTTCCCCCACAGCAGAGAGAGGCGACCGGCCTGAGTGGTCAGCAGGGGCTCCAATGTCCCCCTTTCTTTTTCGCCGGCACCCAGGTCTACTGCCACACCCATTGGCCCTGAAATGCTGAAGATTACAAGCATTAAGGGAAGAAGCATAGAGAGCATTAACTTGCCCATGCCTTCTTCTTCATCTTCTGTGGTGCGGGCGTCTATCACCACCGGGGTGAGGAGATCGTCACTGATATCCCTGGCCAGTAAGCGCTGGGCGACAACGGTCTTGGAATAAGCCTCAATTATGTTGGTGAGAGCGGAGTAAGCCATCTGCGAAGCCTGGCTGGCGTTATCGTAATAGATAACCAGGTTCACTGGCCGTTCGGCATCGATGTCTGCATCAAAAGATTCCGGAATCTCTATGGCAGCAAGGATTGTGCCTTTTTTAATATCTGCTTCAATATCAGAGGACTCCACCAGCTTTAATTGTTCCACTCCGGCGAAGTACTGGCTGAGAGCGCTGTTGCCGCTGTCGACAACTGCCACCTTTAAATTATCCTCGATCTTTTTCACAGACTGGTCCATGCCGCTCCCCATGAAGTAAAAGAGCAAGGGGAAGATGAGCAAAGGAATCACGAGGCTCATAAAAATGGTCTTGCGGTCCCGGAAAATATCCTTGAGCTCCTTGAGAAATACCAACTTAATTATATTAGTTCCCATTTGATTCACCTACCAATTCTACAAAGACATCTTCCAGATTGTCATTGCGATATTTGGCTTTTAGCTCTGACACTGTGCCGTCTTCGACAATTCTGCCCTTGTTGATTATTACCAGGCGGTCACAGAGTTTCTCCACTTCAGCCATGCTGTGGCTGGAAAAGATAATTGCTTTTTCTTCCTGTT
>JAAYHI010000088.1 GCA_012727415.1 Bacillota bacterium | reverse complement strand
GAGACAGCCTTGGAGCAGCGCTGGAATCGGCGGGGTCCACCGGTTTCTCAACCGAATCTGGCGCATAGTTACCGGAGAGCCTTTGGGGAGTAAACCTGAAGAAATTGAGCCGGAAGATTTCAGGCGCTTGCTGCATCAGACCATCAGCAAAGTCACCGAGGATATGGAGCAGTTTAAGTTTAACACCATGGTCTCTGCCCTCATGGAATTCAGCAACCATCTCAGCAAACACCAGGGGGCAAAAATCAGTGAAACGGATTTGTGGCAGCAGGCCATTGACACTTTCCTGCTCTTGCTGGCCCCCCTGGCCCCGCATATGGCTGAAGAGCTGTGGCATCGCCGCGGCCATGCCACAAGCATTCACCTGGAGCCCTGGCCCCAGTTTGACCCCGAGGCCTTAATTGAAAAAACCATTACAGTCCCCGTCCAAATCAATGGCAAGCTTCGGGACACTATTACTGTTAATACTGGCCTTGGCCAGGAAGCTGTCCTGGAGGCAGCCCGGACAACGGAAAAAGTGGCCCGGGCTCTGGAAGGCAAGACTGTCCTCAAGGTCATTTGGATTCAGGACAAATTGCTCAACCTGGTAATTAAATGAAATTAATGCCCGTATAGCTGTCTGCCCCGGTCAAATACTAATAAGGCGAGGAGGTGAACAGCTTGCGGGTAGAAAAAGAAGGCTCCGCTATTTCCCGAGTGAAATGTGTTGTCAGTTCCTGCCGTTATTATGGCCATGGTGATCACTGCCTGGCATCACATATTGAAATTCAACCCCCAGGTGCCACAGACACCGAAGAAACTGACTGCGCCACCTTTTCCCCAAAAAGATAAATTCGCACCAAAAAAGACTGCTACGCCCAGCGGTAGCAGTCTTTGTGTATTAACACTATACCAGCCTTTCAAAGAGAATATCTTCTATATTCCTTCTCCCATCGAAAACTGCCAGCACCCATACCCTGCTCTCTTCAATCTTATAAATGATTCGCCAGGGTGGACAGACCAACTCCCTGTACATCGATACACCTATTTCCCTTAACTCAGGAACAATCCTTCCCCGGGATGGCAACAGGAAAAGGTTTGCCGCCTTTTCCTTAATAGCAGAATATATTTCCTTTGCCCTGGCCTCGCTGTCAGCGGCAATGAATTGCATAATCCTTTTCAAATCCTGTTGGGCAGTATGGGTCCATATAACCTGAAAGAGCTTTTCATTCATAGCTGTCTGCAGCAAAACTGGCATCCATTTCTGCAAAGAACTCTTCTTGGCCAGCACCTTTTCCTTGGCGAATATCTTGTTCCCCCTGGGCCAAAAGCTTTAACAGAGCCAGTGCCTTTTTCATCTTTTCATAGGAGTCAGTGTCCAGCAATACCGCTCTGGCCTCACCATTTTGAGTAATATACACAGGCCGGCGGGTTTCGTTAACCTGCGTCAGTATTTCAGCAGAATTAGCTTTGATGTAGGAAATAGGCCGAATATCCTCTTTACTGTTCACAACCATCACCTCGGTACAAATATTGTACTAAATTTGGACCGCCCGGTCAAATGCTTTACTATGACCATTGCATTTGACACCTGCAGTACACAAATCCCAGAGCAACAAAACCGGCGTAACCGTCACAGTCACGCCGATATCAGATACAAGAACCGCCTTGGGGCACCTAGGGTGCCCCGAGTAATTTAATCGTTGAGCTCAACTATATCCTTGTCGGAAAGAACATAATCGTGGTTGACTGCCTGGCCGTCAAACTTCGCCGAACCCCACACCTTGGCCGTACGCAAGTTCTCTGCCAGTTCCTTGTGGATGGCAGTGGCCAAATCCAGGACAGTGCTGTGATGAGGCAGGATGAAGGGCTTATCCAGGTCCGGTTCTTTGCCGGGGCGCTTGGTATACACCCGAATAACCTGGAGCCGCTGGAAAGTCAGGCGGCGAAACTCATCCAGGTTGTAGCCGGTAACAGCAGAAACAGGCAATACAGTGGGACAATCCGGTACCAGCTCGGTAATCAGCTCAATCATTTCTTCCCCCTGGGCAATATCAGCCTTGTTGCCCAGGACGAGGATCTTGTCCAGGGTCAGGGCACGCACTCCAGGCGGCACCTCATCCCGCAAAATCCGCTTTTCTCTAAGAAATTCAAGCATAGATGCAAGCTGGTCGGCGCAATCCTGGTCGGTGAGGTCAATGACCAGGGCGAGCATATCGCTGTTGCGAATCGCGGCGGTAAAGTTCCCCGGGATTCCTTCGGCGATGAAGGGAGGCGTGTCTACAAGCTGAATTGAAACATCCTCAAATTTCATCATCCCCGGCACCGGTAAAGCAGTAGCAAAAGGATATTCTGCCACCTGGGTTTTTGCATTGGTCAGGCATTGGACCAGGGCTGACTTGCCGGAATTTGGGGGTCCCAGCAACAAGACCTGGCCCGCTCCCTGAGGCTCAACAAAAAAAGGATCTTCCTGGCGGCTGCCGCCGCCTTGAGTTTGACTGCCTTCTTTCCGCAGGCGCGAAATGCGCTTTTTTATGTCAGCCTGGAGTTTTTCAGTTCCCTTGTGCTTTGGAATCGTCGCAAGCATCTCTTCAAGAGCTGCCAGTTTTTCCTCAGGGGTAGATGCTTTCTTATAGGCTTCTTCAGCGGCGTAATATTGTTGTGTCAGATTAGCTGGCATAAGAGATCACTCCCAACAAATATTATCGTCTGAGCCCTTTAAAACGAGGGAAGCTGGCGGCAATAGATGAGACCAGGGGAAGGAGTACTAAGCCCAGAGGGCCAAAAAGCTTCAGGCCCAGGTATACCGACAGCAATGCAATAATGGGATGAATGTTCAGGTTGTTGGCAAGGAGCCTGGGTTCGATTAATTGCCGGACCACAGTGATAATTCCATAGAGAACAATGATCATTATTGCTGTAAAGGGCTTGCCAAGGATAAAGTGCCATATTGACATGGGAATCAGGACAGTGCCCGGCCCCACAATAGGCAGCAAATCCAGTAATGCAACCAGCAATCCCAGAACAAAGACATAGGGGATTTTCAGCAGGGAAAATGTTAGCATGCAGATGGCTGCAGTGATGACAATGAGAAAGAACTGGGTCTTTATATAACCATGCATAGACTTAATGACCTTGCTGGCATTGCCTTCGGCAGCAGGGAAAAGATTATAAACCCACTTCTTGTCATAGGTCAGGTAGAACACCAGCAACACTGTGACCATAAGGGCCAGGAGAATGCCGGGCAGTGAGCTGACAAAGGATAATCCCGAACCAATCAAACTTTTGGCCAAATCTTGCACCCAGGACATTGCCTGCAGAATGACATCATCGAGGAAGATAAAAAAGGTATCTTCATACCTGGTTCCCCGGACCATGGGGAGAATGCGCTCATTGTACAGGGTTTGCAGGTTGGCAATAATTTGGGGAAATGAAAAGACGAAACCCTCGGCCTCCCGGTAGATCTGGGAAAGGGCCCGCCATATTCCCCACAGCAAGAGGGCGAAGGCAGGCAGCAACACAATGCCAGTGCCAAGGAGACGGGATTTTAGTTTTTTACTTATAATATCCACCAGCGGCAACAACAACAAGGCCAGCAATACGGCAATGACCACTGGGGTAAGGATAGATACAATTT
>JAAYHI010000191.1 GCA_012727415.1 Bacillota bacterium | reverse complement strand
GTCTCTCTTCAGTATGAAGATTACGAGGTCTTTTTTAGGCCTGTCAAGGCAGCATATTCCCGAGTCGAAGCAGGCTCGTCTGCAGCGGCAGTAATCTACCGGGATATTTACCCGGATATAGATTTTGAATACATTGCCTGTAACGATTTTCTCAAAGAAAATATCATCATCAACAAGTACAGTGGAATAAACAGCTTCAGCTTTCTTATCCAATCTCCTAAGCTCATTCCAAAGCTTCGGGATAATGAAGTTTATTTTCTAGACCAACAAGGCGAAGGCATCTTTTTTATCCCGGCACCCTATATGTATGACAAGGCTAATGAGGAGAGTTTGGATTTTACTGTCAGTCTGGAACATCAGTCAGGACCAAACTACATTTTAACATATACAGCCGATGAAGCCTGGCTTACAGATCCAGCCCGTGTCTACCCTGTGGTAATTGATCCGGTGGTGTGGACAAAGCAATCTTCTTCCGATATATATGATGCTTATGTGGAAGATAGTCATAAATACAGCAATTTCAGGTTCGAACCATACTTAAAATCCGGCTATGGAAGTTCTCGTGGAAAAACCCGGTCATATATCAAGTTTCGTAACTAGCCTGAAATAAATGCTGCCGATGAGATTGTCAAGGCTGAATTGCATTTGTGGCAGTCCTGGGCCACTTCCAGTACAGTTACCGTCAATGTGCACGAAGTAACCAGTGATTGGGATATAGAGGCTTTAACCTGGAATAATCAACCTCAGTTTAACAATAAAGTGCTTGATTATAAGTGTTGTAAGGAAAAAAACCAATGGCGCACATGGAATGTTACTAAAGCAGTTAAGGCCTGGTATAAAGGTGAACCAAACTATGGCTTCTTAATTAAGCATGCCGTAGAGACTGAACCCATACTGGATTTTTTCTCCAGCGACAACTCCATACAGGCAGGACGCCCCATTCTGGTAATCACCTACAGGAACTGCAGCGGGCTGGAGGGCTACCAGTCATACACATCGATGGACCTTGGTCGCAGCGGCAGTGCCAGCGTCAACAATTACAACGGCAACTTAGTCTACACCCACTCAGATATCAGCATGACCGGGAGCCGTATGCCCGTGTCTATCAGTCATGTTTATAATTCTGACCATAAATCCAATCAGATCGGATTCGGGTCCGGCTGGCGTCTCAATCTGTCCCAATCTCTTTCTACCGAATCTATCGAAGGTGCAACATACATGAAGTATATAGACGGGGATGGCACTGCACATTACTTCTATTTAAAAAATGGCAAGTACTATCTCCAAACGCCGGGCATATATCTGGATCTGGTGAAAAACTCGGACAACACATACACCATTAAAGACAGTGAAGATACCAAACTAACTTTTTCTTCGGCAGGAAAACTACAAGAAATAAAAAACCGGCTCAATGTAGCTATTACCTTAAGGTACAATAGTAATGGCAAGCTCGACCAAGTCACCGACGGCGCAGGCCGGATTTCAACCCTCTCGTACAACTCTTCCGGCTTACTGGATAGGATAACCGACCCCGCCGGCCGTGTTATTACATTTTCCTATTCCGGCACCAAACTGAATAAGATAACCTATCCCGATGGTGCCAGCACTCACTTCAACTATGATGGGAAAACCAGAATCATAAAGGTAATCCATCCCAGCGGTCAATACCTCCAACTGTCCTACTATGGGGATAACAATGTTAAAAAGATCAGCTGTCACGGAAGTGACGGGGAGCTCGGACAAAGCTATGGCTTCGACTATTGGGTAAATGCAACTGTTGTCACGGATAGAAACGAGAGGAAAACTACGTATACCTTTAACCATGCCGGCAATCCCCGCAACATTGTGGATTGCGAGGGCAACGCGGCTTTCCTCAATTTCAACGACAATCTGTTGACTAATGAGGTTCCTTTCAGAAGTACAACAATCAATTTGCTGCACAACCACAATTTCGAACGGATAATCAATTGGTCTTTCGAGAAGGGAAGTGCCCCGCAAGCCAATGGATGCTATTTCGATGATGTCAGTTACCATGGGGAGCAATCGATAAAGATCAGTGATAATATTACCAGTGGTCGCAGCTATTATCTGCAATATCAGACTCTTACAAATGGGCAGACATATACCCTGTCAGCTTACGTGAAAACTGCAGACGTTAAGGGTACCGGCGGCGCCAGACTTATTGCCCGCTACAAAAATTCAGCAAATGTATGGGAGGAAGAGCAGAGTGCCCCTGTAACCGGCACCGAAGATTGGCAGCGCCTCTTCCTTACCTTTACCGTTCCTGAGGATGCCGCCAGTGGAGAAGCGCAACTGTGCCTCGCCCTGGATGAAGCATCCGGGTCAGTTTGGTACGATTGCGCCCAACTGGAAATAGGGCCTGCCCCCACCAGCTATAACCTGGTGGAGAACTCCAGCTTCGAAGTTGACACTGACAGCGACGGAAGGCCGGACTTGTGGTCGGTAAACAATCTATCCTCCAGTGATAAAATTGTAACCGAAGATAAGCTCTTCGACTCCCGCTCCTTCAGAATTTACGGCAGCCAAACAGTAAATAAAAACGTATGCCAGAAAATACTCGTTTCAGGCTCCAAAGGAGATACCTTTGTCGTCAGCGGCTGGGCCAAGGCTGATGCTATGCCCCGAACTGAAACCACACGGCGGTTTGCGCTCAGCCTGGGCTTTTTCACCGCAGGTTCATCTGCCTGGGAATTAATCTACTTCAACGAAGATTATTCCGGCTGGCAGTACCTTTCCGGAGTAATCCAGGCACCAAATGACTACGATTACATTTACGTATATGGGGTCTATTATCAAAATGCCAACAAAGTGTATTTTGACGGTTTCCAAGTCAATAAAGAGGCTGTCAACACCTATGCCTACGACGATAAGGGCAACATCATCTCTGCCAAGGATTCCAACAACGCCCATACCAGCTTTACCTATAACAGCGACAGTGACCTCATACGCGCTGTGGATCCCAAGGGCGGCGAATTTACTTACCAATATAACTATAAACGCAACTTAGTCTCCGCCCAGTCGCCGGCGGGAACATGCTACAGCTTTCACTATGATGGTTACGGAAACATGACTGAAGCCAGTCTGGGGCATCTCCAAAATCCGAACCTTGTCGATAATGGAGACTTTTCTGCAGGCACGTCTTCGTGGAATATTTCCCGAAAAAATGATTCAGGCACAATGAGCCAATCCAACAGTGCCTTGAAGTTAGTCAGCCTCCCCAGTGGGCCGGATAACCTTGTCAGTGCCTGGCAAGAGGTTAACGTGAAGTCGAAAACAACGTACACCCTGAGCGGGAAGATCAGGCACCAGTCAACTGAAGGGAAATCATTTTTCCTGGTTGAAGAGTATGATGGCGCAAGCAATATAGTGCAAGTTTCCACTAATGAGTATGCCGCAGTCAGCGGCAGTCAAGACTGGCTGGAGAGAGCGCATACTTTTACTACCCGTTCTACAACCATCAAGATAAGAGTTTATCTATGCCTGTCAGAAGCTGATGCTCAAGGAAATGCTTACTTTGACTCTATCCAGTTAGAAGAGGGAAGTACGGTCAGCATTTTTAACATGCTGAGCAATTCCGACTTTGAACAGGGTAGTTCTGTGCCCACCGGATACCAGACGGTCACAGCCTCCGGAAGTCCAGTGTTTTCTCAGCCTTCTTCTGCCCGGCAGGGGAACAAGTGCGTAAGAATTGCCGCCTCTTCCAGCAGTGTCGGATACCTGGACTTAGCACAGACAGTGTACCTCAAGCCCAACACAAGGTATACCATCTCCTTCTGGATCAAGGGTACTGGTTTAACAGCTTCAACTACTGTGGCTACAGCGTATAGCTCTGACGGCATCAACCAGGACGAAACCCAGCTCTTTAAGTACACATCTGGTGGGACCTTCGAGTGGCGTAACGTCACTAAAAGCTTTACCACTCCGGATACAGCGACCCGCCTCAGCAGCCTGCGGCTGGGCTTTGTAACCGCCAGTTCCGGCCAAGTCTTCTTCGATGCTGTTACCCTTAAAGAAGAAGGCGCGGTGGTGAAAGCATCCTACACCAGTGACTATAACTACCTGAGAAAAACCTACGACATCACGGGGAATGCTACCGCCATTTACAACTACACCACCGAAGGACTCCAGACTGGAGAGGTGGCCAGTGTAACCGATGCTGCAGGCAACTCTCAATCCTATACCTACGATATATTAAGCCGGGTTACAGAGGTAAAGGATGTTAGCAGCGACACCAGTGTCAGTTATACCTACAACAACCTGGACAGCTTGGAGAGAATATGCCGGGATCAATTTGACTATGTCTTTTCCTATGATACCTTAGGCCGAATGATCCAAGTTAAAGCTGGCAGCAATACACTAGTGACCCATGCCTATGACAGCCAGACCGGTAACCTGGCCGGGACTACTTATGGCAATAACCAGGAACTTCAGTATACCTATGATACCTTGGACAGGCTGCAAGAGGTCAAGTACAATAACTCAACCAAGTACTCCTATGCCTATGATGCCCGGGGCAATATTGTCAAGGTCACAGACAATGTCAACGATGTCACTATTTATTACACTTATGATCTGGCGGACCGATTGCTGAGTATGCGGGACAGCACCGGCAGGTATGTGGTATATGAATACGACAAGAACAACAACGCTACATCCGTCCGGGAAGTTTTTGCCGATGGCTATTCCTGCAAGTCCAGCCTCCAATACAACAAAGACAATACCTTAAGGAGTATCACCATTAACTCCGGGGCCAGCTACCGCTACTTCTATGATGAGCATGGCCGCCCCGACAGAGTCATTACTACTACCCAAAATGAAAACCTGGCCAGGAACCCTGATTTTAAATATGATTTCTCTGGTTGGGACACAGTAGTGGGCATGTCTATAGAAAACGAGGGCTTGTTTGGCGACAACGCCGCCCGCGGTATTGGCTACAGTTCCCTTTGGCAAAACCACCCTGGCCTGGAGAAGGGAATCTACACTCTTTCTGCCTATGTGAAGGTGGTAAACAATCCAGTAGGAGCAGGAGAATTTACCGCTCGTATTTACGCTACCGATAAGACGACTATCCTGGCAATTTCGGAGCGTATCCATGATACCGGTGGAGATTGGGTGCGGATTACTGCCACCATGGATACGCCTGCTGTTCCAAAATATATAGCAGTTGTTGCTGGCAGCGCCAGAGGCGCGTATACTGGAGAGGAAGAAGTCCTGTGGGCCAACGTTAAGTTCGAACGGGGAAGTGTTGCCACAGATTTTGACCAGGAGTCTTTCTACACTAATTATCAATACAATGAGCGAGGATTGTTAGGAACCCTGGAGCACAACCTGGAGAGTTACACTTATGATTACGATGCAAAGGGGAACATTACCCTGGTCAAAACCAGCAGTGGATATGACAGCTACAGTTACGACTCCCTTAATCAGTTGGAGAGCGAGTCCAGGTTGCGTTACAT
>JAAYHI010000087.1 GCA_012727415.1 Bacillota bacterium | reverse complement strand
CCACCCGAATTCGCAGCAAACGCTGCGCTCTCGTTGCCCTGTAACGGAGGCCCCGGCCGGGCATTGCCTCCCGGCGGCTGGGCAGTCCATTCACCTGAAGCTGCAGCCGGCCTCTCACCATGTGGCCAGCTCTCTTGGTGCAGTTTCCCAGGTTACTCTTCTGCCGTCACTGCTTTCCCCTATTATGCCTCACCAATAGATTATTTGTCAAGAAAGTATTGCCTTAAAAAGGAATTCTCATTTCTGTGCCGAAGAATACGCCTAGGAGGGGTCAGGATGGATTATCTTCACTGGTTAATTCTCGCTGGCGTAGCAGCGGCAATTGTCGTCGTGCTCATTTTACTTTTTAAGACCGATGTTTCCCCTGTCACCTTCAAGGTCAAGCGCTTCTTTATCAGCGGGCAGCGTCGCAAGTGTTGGCTTGCCTTGCAAAAGGCAGTGGGGCAAGAGTACATGGTGCTGGCACAGGTTCCCCTTACGGCAATTATAGAAGCAGGAGGGGAAGAGAGCAAAGGTGCCCTAGCGTGGCTTGAAAAGCGCTGGGCAGACTTTGTCGTCTTCGAGGAAAAGCTCTTAAAACCCGTTGCAGTTGTTCAGATTGAAGGCCACGGACAGGACCCATTGTGGCCCCAAGGCAAAGATCCGCAACTGCAAAAGGTTTTGGCCTCCGCGGGCCTGCCCTTGCTCTGGCTGCCCTCGGATCAGTACCAACATGTGGAATTGCTCCGCCATGCATTGGAGCAGGTAATTGATGCCAGGAAGAAGGAGGATGACCAAAGGCTGTCACAGGAATAAGTTTCTTTGGACAAACATAATATTGCAGGAAAACAATTTTGCGAAAGAGAATAATTTACCAGGAGGTGTATTGAATGCCCTTTGTCGTAGATTTGCTTCCCCCGTCGCCAAAAGTTGAAGCTGCTGCTGCTCTCGGGCTGGCCATGGATAATCGCAAGAGCAAGGGCCTGTTTAGCCGCAAACAATACGAGCCCATTGAGGTATTGGCCCGCTTTGGTCTGCCCTTGCGCACCGTTACCTGGGCCCCTGGCGAGACCAGCGGTCGATGCCTGGTCTTTGATCTCCAGGGTCTGGTTTCCGGGAGCATTCTCTTTGCCCTGTCCCCGGAGATTCCTCAGTATGAGCTGGATCCAGATACAGGAGAAGAAGCTTTTCTCAGCTTGTGCCAGCAGTGGACTAAAGAAGTCAGTAATTTTACCCCCAATCCCTTAAGTTTTCCCGGCCTCATTACCCAGCCTGATCAGGTCGCCCCCCTGCTGGATGGGGAGGACGAAACCCTGCTGGTGGGCCTGGAACAAAAGGCCAATCCTGAAGAAGCACTGGTGCAGTTGAGCCAACAGTTAGAGGCCTATAAAAAGGCTGCAGAAGCCTGGACGGAGTTTAAGCAAAAGGCCTATGCCTACAGAGATATTCTCGCCGCCAAAATTCAGGAAGAGCTGGAGGCGGAAAAGGCAGCCGGAGCAAAATCCCTGGAGGATCTGACCAACCAGGTGGAGACTGCCATCGCTGCCCAGCGTGCTGAAACAGATGCCAAATTAGCTGCGGCCGGAGAAGATTACAATCAGCTGCGGGAAACCCGTCAGGCTGAGCTGGAACGCGCCCAGGAAAAGTATAAAGAAAAGCCCGACAACTACTGGCGTGACCAAATTAAATCCTTGGAGAAGAATCTTAGCGAAATCGACAAAGCCCGTGCTAAGAAGGAACAGGAAATTGAAAGTGCCTTTCGGGACTTTGAAAGGCAGCAGAGGGCTAAGGTAGAAGCGCTCAAAGCCGAACTGGCAAAGCGGCTTGCTGCTTTTGAAAGTAGGCTATCTCGCCTGGACAGTGCCATGGCGGGCTTTGGCAAGGGTTATGAGCGGCGCATGGAAGCCTATGCTCAGCAGCCTGAGCGGGTTCTGGCCGCTACTGTGGAAATATCCAACGAGCGTTGCGCCAAGGCTCATAATGCCGTCTTTTACGCTGCCCGTTATCCCGGGGGACGCTGGAAAGTGCTTCCGCCCCAATCCCTGGGTGGCCGGGGCATTATCGGGGCAGTCAGCGGCTTGTTTGGCGGCCTGAATCTGCCTTTTAAACCGGTGTCGAAACTGGCTGAGAACCTCGCAAACATTCTGGAAAAAATGTTGCCCGGCAGTGAATTGGCTGAGCGACTTGTCGCCGCCAATTTGCTGGCACAGCCAGATTTCCTTCCTGCTGCCAAGGCCGGCCTGACCAGCCTTATTGACCAGGGCAAGATCGATAAGAAGAATGGCAATCTCTTTGACCCGCTTATGCCGGCGAAGGAAGAAGTCCCGCCTGCAACTGAAGCTGCGCCAGTGAAAACAGCGCAGCCGGAAGAACCTGCGGCACCAGAGCCTGAGTCTCAACCAGCTGCTGAAAACAATCCACAAGAACCTGCCCAACCATAAAAAAGGAGAGATATTCTCCTTTTTTTGTTATAGGTATTGAGTATGGGATTTCCGGGTACTTTAAAGGTATAGTCTGCAGCAAAAGGAGTGCCAGCTTTGGTAGGATTGACATTGCTTGTAATTGTCGCTGTATTAATTTACGCCGGTATAGCCCAGCGGGTGCTGGACCGGATGCGCTTAACCGACCGGGAGGCTTTGCTCTTTATTGCCGCTATGGCTCTGGGCAATTTTTTACCGGAAATCTCCATTACCGACAATGTGGCAGTAAATCTGGGGGGAGCCGTGGTCCCGGCTATCCTGGCGGTATACCTCTTTGTCAAGGCCGGGTCCACTAAGGAAAAGGTGCGGTCTGTGGTGGCAACCCTGGTGACGACAGGGATTGTCTACGGTGTAAGTAAACTCGTCCCTGCCCAGCCCCTCTTCCCCCTGCCCATTGACCCCATGTATCTGTATGCAATCCTGGCGGCTGCCGCCGGCTATATTGCGGGACGTTCGCGGCGCTCGGCCTTTATTGCCGGGGTAGGGTCAATGATTCTCGTGGACATTGTATCTCGGGTGGAGGTGGCCCTCACCGGTGGGGAAGGGACCGTCACCATTGGCGGCGCAGGTTTTTTTGACAGTGTGGTTATCGTCGGTATTTTAGCGGTGGCCCTGGCGGAGGTCTTCGGTGAATCCCTGGAGAGAATCCAGGGAGGACCCTCCCGGCATGAATCGGAAAGTTTGACCCAAGGCCTTCGCCGCCCCAATGTAGTCGAGTTTAAAAAGGGTGATGACGATGAAGAATAAGGGTTTATTCCTGAGGCGGGCGCTGTTTCTTGTTCTCATGCTGCTCCTTACAGTAAACCATCTCCCCATGGGAGCAGAGGAAGATGCAGTTGAAGAGTTTTTTGACCTGCTCCATCTCGATACCCGGGATGACGGCGGCGCCTACACAATAATGGATAAGGAGGGCAATGTGCTGATGCGCACCGCCCGGCACGTCCATGTGGGGGACCGCTGGATTGGCATGGACAATCGTCGCTGGGAAGTATTCTCAGTGGAAGGAGACTACGCAACAGCAAGGTACACCGGTGGCGGCCGCCAGTCCTGGTTGCAGCGGGTCAGGAGCTTTATTATCGGAAATACTCAATCTCAATCTGTCCAGCAACAAGAAACCACCGAGAAAAAAATCGGCATTTACTCCACCCATGGTGCGGAGTCCTATGTGCCCAATGACGGTGCAGACAGCCTGCCTGAGGGGGGAGGGATCATCGATGTTGCCGAATCCCTGAAGGAAGGCCTTAAGGAAAACGGGGTAGAAGCGGTCCAGTCCAAAGAAACTCATGTCCCCCATGATTCCAATGCCTACAAGCGCTCCCGGGACACCGCTCAGGAGCTGATGCAGGACGATGTCGACGCAGTTATCGATGTGCACCGGGATGCCCTGGAGGCAGAAGAATATCTTGAAGACGGCAAGGTGCAAATCCAGTTGGTGGTGGGCAGGCAAAACCAAAATCAGGAGGCAAATCAGGAATTTGCCGAAAAGCTCAAAGCCATTGCCGACGAGAAATACCCGGGACTGGTCAAGGGGATTTTCGCCGCCAAGGGCAATTACAACCAGGATATGTCTCCCCGCTCCTTGCTCATAGAAGTGGGCACCCATAAGAATGACAAGGAGGCTGCCCAGGAGTCGGTAAAAAAATTTGCCGATGTCGTAACCATTGCCTTGTATGGCAGCACCGAGCCCACCCAACAATCTGAAGCCCCCAAGGCAACTGCCAGCAGGGGAACGGTCTGGCGCACCATACTGTGGCTGCTGGCCATTGTCGTTGTAGGCGGTGGCGCCTACCTATACATCAGTGCAGGCAGCTGGGAGGAGATGAAAAGGAAACTAAAAGGCTTTACTCAAGGTGAGTTTGGCGATCTGTTTAAGCTCAGCCTAAAAAATCGTGATGACGATCAGTCTTAGCCCTTGAAAATCAAAAACCGCCTGGCGGCGGTTTTACTTATTAACGTCTCTGATAGACAGGCGATTAAAGACAAAGGACAGACTTGAGAGGCCCGCAACTGTGCAGGCAATGAATACTAATCCTGCTCCTGCAGCAATATGTGTCCAGGGAATAATTTGCGGAAGGGTCATTATATCTCCGCTGCTGTAATTTTTTATCAGGATGGCAATTCCTCCTGTTATTCCAAGACAGCAACCGATGAAACTGTAGGAGTATGCTTCGGTTAACACAGATACGAGTACTTGCCTGTTTTCCATGCCCAAGGCAGCTAACATGGCGAATTCGGATTTGCGGGCAATAATACTCGAGAATACCAAATTGAATAGTATCAAAAACAGGATGGCCCCGAGGATGGAAAAGATGCTGTATAAAGCCATTTGAAATAACTGTGCCTCATGTTGGCTTTCTTGAAATTCCATATCATCCTTTAGATTAATCACTTGTAGTCCGTGGACATCACAAAGCCGTCTTAACTCGGGATACGCATCTACCCCTTTTTTGTCCTTTATATAGATTTCAAACAGGCCTTTATCTTTGGTCTCCAGTTTCATTAACTGATCCCGGTGCATAATGCCAACAAAGCCACTGCTTGAACCGGACACTTGTCGAAAGGGAAGTGAATCCAAAAAACCACCGATGGTGAAAGTATACTCTTTAATGGGGATATAATCTCCGTCTACCCTAGTGTTCTCCACCAGGACAATCTTATCGCCAACCTCAAGCTTGGTGTAGGGAAGGTCAGTATTGCTAAACCAGGTAATGTACTTGGGTAATAAAATAACAGGTTCTGCAGACATCTTCTCTACATCGATACTGCCTTCAATAAGATATTCTTTAGCCAGTAAAAGTTCTGAGTTACCGTAGCCGCTGACACCACCATTAATAAAACTGAAGTTCTCAGGTTGGTTTCTTCTATCTAGTGAAGCATCACAGAGTTCAAAAACCCTTTTCCCTTGAGTAGTGATGTCATCGTCATCAAGTCTCCAATCGTAATCGTAACTATTTTCCTCTCGCCTGTTATAGACGGAGTAATGGCAATACACCGAATCCACAGTAGAAAGCGAAGATAGCTCGTCGATAAACCCTGCTTTGACTTCTATGGGATTATAGATCCAGTTGCGAAAAGTGGTGGCAGGAATTTGATAGTCAAATTTATACGTGTCACGCCTGCCACCTTCTTTCCAAACTCGTTCAACCTCAGCAGTTAAGGGAATGAAGACTGTTAGCAACAGGGCAGTAGCAGCAATTATGCCGATAAACCTAAATAGATGTTTAAAAATGTTCTTATAAGCGTAGATAACAGCAAAAGAAAATTGGCTCCGACACCTTTTAAAACTAAGGAGGGGAGAGGCAATCTCTTGGTTAGAGCCTCTGTTAGCCTTCCCGGCAATGGCCTCGGTGGGAGATAATTTGCTGGCCTTTATGGCGGGTAACAGGGCAGCGACAACTAACGCCAGGAAAGAAATAATTACAATTATGCAAATGTCAGTAGTGGGTATTTCAATTGCCCCATAAACTTTCCCTAAGTTATTGTGCAAAAAGAATTTCGATCCCACGATACCAAGGTATGTACCAGTGGGAAGAGATATTAGACCAATCAAGAGAGCATGAATAATAACTGTATTACGCAGTTGTTTAGGGTCTAAGCCAATTGCTGCCAGAATGCCAAGAACAGATAATTGTTTATTTACTATTAAGCTGTATGAAATAAAAACCAAGACGAAAAGAGCGAGCAAGAGGATTCCGTTGATAATAAGGGGGAGAGTTTTTTGGACCAATAGCTCTTTTTGGATTTCAGGGTTTTCTATGCCAGGCTGTTGTTGGGCTACAAGCAAATCCACGTTATATTCCGGCGATGAGGGAATAGCCATGTTCCCAAGCAAAAAGTCGCTAAAGGGAAACCTCTCCAGGCCTTCGATGGACGCCAATTGTTGCACTGTAATGCCAAGGGGGGCCTTAGGTGCTAGCTTTATGTATGCAAATGCTGGTACATGGTCTATTTCCACCCCCAGCTTAGACACCATACAATCCGGGGAAGGATCTACTGATAACAACTCCGGGACTATTAGATGGGGATTAGCTTCAATAATGGAATATGCTTGTACTATTCCGGCGGTTATACTTGTTACAAGTCCCTTATACACTCCTGTGATGATAAATTCCTGCTCCGGTGTGGAGAGTTTGGCAGGCAGGGACAGTTTTTTATTGCGCAGGTACCAATCCGGAACGATTATTTCGTTTGCATTTTGGGGCAGTTGGCCTTCAATGAGGGGGAGGGTAAACCCTGTAAAAGTTTTTTCTTGATAGAGGCAAATTTCCAATGACATGTCAGAGTCAAGAAGAATTTGGGGTAACAACCTATAACCAACTGTGGCAATGTCCACATTGTTATTGTTGTTTACTTCTTCAATTGCGGCGGGGTCGGTGAGATAGTAGGCAAGATGCCAACAGCCATTGGTTACCTTCGCTTCAAACACCACAAAACTCAAGGCGTTAAAAGAGACGATTGTTGCCGCCAGCATCAATGCCAAGACCAGTGTAAGCGAAAAAATCATCAGGATAGTTTCTTTTAGATTGCGAAGGATGGTACGGGCAGAAAGATAGAGGCTAATTGCCATAGTCTTCTCCTGAGGAAATGATGTTACCGTCCTGGATTTCTACTATACGTTGACAATGGGAAGCCACGTAGCTGTCATGGGTAACAATTACCAAAGTAAGTTGAAATTCTGAGGCGGTCTCTAAAAAAACCTGCACAATTTCTTTGGTGGTATTGCTGTCTAAGTTTCCTGTAGGCTCATCGGCGAAGACAATAGAAGGTTTAGCAGCCAGTGCTCTTCCTATCGCCACCCGTTGTTGCTGGCCTCCGGATAGTTTATGGGGCAATGTCCTGCGTTTGGATTCTAACCCAAGCAGGTTAATAAGTTTATCGATATAGTCGCTGTTGGGTTTCTTCCCGTCGATTAACACTGGCAAGGCGATATTTTCTTCTACCGTTAAAACAGGTACGAGGTTGTAGAACTGAAAGACAAAACCAAATTCTCTTCTTCGCAAACGTGCACGCTCTGTTCGATTATTGTCAAACAAGTCGGCGCCCTTGTATGTAACTTGTCCCCCTGTGGGGGTGTCCAGGGTACTTAATATGTGTAGTAGTGTTGATTTACCTGCGCCAGAAGGTCCTGTTATCCCAAGTACCTCACAAGAAGATATATCCAGGCTAATATCATCCAATGCACGCACAGAGGTTTCCCCATGACCAAATACTTTGCTGAGATTGCGGGCTGACATCAGTGCCATACCAGTTAATTCCCCCTGATGGTAAAACTGTAATCGGATAATCGGATAGATTTATTTAGCCAGGGCCTGAGAACGAAAAACACCAGCGAGCCAAACAAATACCCCACGAAATAGAGGATGACGTAATCTATACTTACTGATTTATAGAAGGTTCCGAGAATCAGGCCGATTAGATATTTCAGTAATTCCGGGACAAGCGCAATCATTATTCCAAATTGTAAAGAGCTCCTAAAAGATTTTGCTTTGGGCATTAAGAGAGGAAGAAAAAAACCCATGGGGAATAAAAGAAGAACTCGTTTTGTAACCATACTAATCGCTGTAACGAAAGAAAGGTCTGCCAGCCAATTGCGCAGGTCAGTGAAAGGAACAAATACAGGCTTATAGGACGGTAAAAAAGCTATTAGCGACTTCTGTACAGGTAAAGGGAAAGTCAAACAGATAATCAAAGTTAGAAGATAGATGCAAAATGTCATATAAATAAAGGCTTTTAAGTTAAAGCCCCCCCTGTACTTTATTGCAAAGATAAGAATACAGATTACAGACCCGGTAAGCAAAAATAAAGGTGCTTCTAACACAAAGTCATTCCTCCTTTTTAAAAACCCGGGAATGATTCCGGGGAAGCTTTAATCGTTGTTCATTGGGAAAACAGGGGTACCTCCTCCAGGAGGTGGGTTGTAACCGTACATATAAACATTATCAGAAACTAACCGCGAGCGGTCGTCACCCCAAACGATTTTTCGAAAGAAGAAACCATATTTGCCTGCGCCAACATTGAGCCAGTGGTGGGTACCCGTTCCGTTTTTTGGGAAAACAGCAGGGTCGCCCATTACTTTATAACCCAAAAGAGTTTTTTTGTGAAGAAAAACAAAGTAACTAGTATCTGGATGATCGTGGTGGTATTCTCTACAGGTAGCTCGTAGCCTAATATGCTTACCTGTGTAATTTCGATATTTGCCTTGTACACTATGACAAAAATCAAATGTAGACCAGTACTCTTCAGTTATGGACGAAGATGCATATGACAGTGAAGGTAGTAACGCCAGGCAAACCAATACACTTATAAAGAAAATCTTAACAAGTTTAATATCGAACACTCCTTTCCTTTAATGGGAATATATTACCATTAAATCTGGGAGGTGTCAACTATTGGATATTATCTTATTTCTTCTCTTTTGTCGCAACTTATGGACTCCCAAAATTAAAAAGCTGGCCAGGAGCACTATCGCCAAGACCAATCCCTTCCACATGGGCGGGTAGATGCTGTGCTGAATCAAGCGGCCTGAGGTTTCTGCGTAGTAGTCGCTGACCCGGGGATTGCCGGTGCTGTCCTGGGGTTGGAGGGCTGCATATTCCAGCACTGCCTGCCAGACTTTGAGCTCTCTGCCGTCGCGGCGGATAATGGCTTCGTCGAGATTTTCAATGGGGTTGCCCTCTTTATCTTTGAGGACAAGTTCCAGGCTGGGCAGCAATTCGCCAGCCATTGGCAGGAACGAGGCGATGTAGTAATCGGTGACTACATGGTATAGTTGTTGCTCTTTTTTATTTAACTTCTGGTACTCATCGGTATCCTGAGTGCCTTGGCCGCTGTACAGTTCGGCAGATTCCACAGCTCTGGTGGTGGGTATAGGCAAATCAACAAAGGGCAAGGTCAGCAGCACTGCTCGTCCCCGGTCGAAGGTCATTCTCCCTCCAGAAATCTGGAGGAAATATGTGTCGCCCATTAATTCCGCCAGCAGCACCTGCAGTTCGAAAACCCGGGACAGCTCCTGGCCGGTGAGATAAGCAGAGATCAGGGGATAGCCGGCATTGCCGTCGGGGCCCACACCTAAGCCCACCAGGGAGGCGAGGTCGTAAAAGGATATCTGCTGCAGTGACCAGGGACAAGTGCCTGGAATGATGCTGCCCCTGATGGTGCCGTTGGCCTGAAATGCCAAGTGCACTTTCTCCCCGGTGGCTTCTTCCGCCACCAGGCGCATGGCATCGGTGACAAAGTTTCCGAAGGGAGTCTCCTGCAGTATCGGGGTGTTCACCACCGGAAAATCGCACCAGGCTACTGTTTCGGCAATGTCTGGGAAGCGCCCGCCAGTAATCTCTGCCACCAGGGCGTTGAGGTCTGAGGTATAAGCTGCTACCATGGCGGCAATGTCAGGATCCTCCGGGATTGAATCGTCGAGGATAATGGCGTAGGGCTTGCCGGTCTCGGAGTTGCGCAGGCGAACATTCCCGGTCTTCGGGTTGTAGGCCAGTTCCAGGCAGCCCAAATGCCTGAGATTTTCCCCTGCCTGGACAATAATTGTCTTTCCTGCGACAATGGGCTCTTCCAGCAGGACATGGGTGTGGCCGCCGACAATGACATCAATGCCAGGGATGGCCTGGGCCAATGCCACCTCCTCATCTTCCCCGGAATGGGAAAGGGCGACGATAACATCTGCGCCGGCATTTTTCAAGGCAGCTACCATCTCCCGGGCAGTCTCCACTTGGTCGGCAAATTCCACCGGGGCGGCAGAGGGGGCCACATTAACGGCATCGATGCCAATGAGGCCAAAGAGCCCAACCTTTAGGCCGTTGGGGAGAGTGAGGACAGCCGTTTCCTTAATGCCCAGGTCATTGAGGGCATGTCCGGCAGGAGGCCGGGTGTTGCTGGCCAGGAGCAGGGTTCTCTCCTTCGCTTCCGGATAACCGGCTGCCTGCAGGTACTTGGCAAGTTGCTCAGGGCCGTAATCGTATTCATGGTTGCCGATGTTGACAGCATCATAGCCGATTCGCCGCATAATAGTCAGTTCCGGGGCCCTGCCGCTGAGGGTCAGCCAGGAATATGGCGATCCTCCCAGGAAGTCTCCTGCCGACAGGAGCAGGACCGGTTCATTTGCCGCTTCCTTGGCGGCCCGGATATCTTTAACTGCCTGGCCGAGGCGGGCAAAACCGCCGAGAGTGGGGTCTTGCTCTTCCCGGTGGTAGTCCACCAGGGGAGTGGGGCTGAGGGCAGAGTGTTCATCGTTAGTATGTAGAATGGTAAAAAAGAGTTCATCAGCCTGGGTGGATGGCAGATTCAGTGTTTCTGCGCTGGCGGCGGGCAGAAAGCTGCCGGCGACCAGCAGAATGAGCAATATAATTGTCAGCTTGCGCATAATCCAACCTCCGTCTCCGTTTGTATTGATTATACTTGTCCCGGAGGAGATTAACAATTCTCTCTTCCTCGGATATAATTAGGTGCTTAAAAAGTTACGAGAGGGGCAAGCAGGTATGGAAAAGGTTCACTGTGTCTTTATTCAGCTTATCCGCAAGCCGCAGCGCAAGGTCATCATTAAACGCGGCCTCAAGGCAGAGCACTATTTCTCCTATAGCGAGGAAGTGGGATGCGATGTTTGGGGATTGCTCAAGGGCATGAAGTCTCTTAGCGGTGAGCCGGTCTGCCTGTGGCTGCCGGAGCAGTATAAAAAGCCCAACACTTCTACCTATGTTCAAGGCGTTGAAGTCGACCCGGAGTATGCCGGCTCCGTTCCCGAGGGCTTTGATGTCATCGCCTTGCCGGAAGCCGAATACCTCATGTTCCAAGGGGAGCCTTTCCAGGAAGAAGACTTCCGTCAAGCAATTGGTGCAGTCCAGCTGGCAATGGACAGATACGACCCGACAGTGATGGGCTATGCCTGGGATGACAGCAATCCCCGCATTCAACTGGAGCCAATTGGCACAAGAGGATATATTGAAATGCGTGCTGTCAAGGCAGCAAACAAGGAGTAATGTCAAGAGCACAAGCCAGGGCTTGTGTTCTATTTGCGTATAGGGGTATTTATAAAAGGCAAGGATAGAACTAAAGAGAGGTGCTTCCGGTATGCAAAGGGAAAGTGCAGCCAACAGATTAATAGACGAAAAGTCCCCGTACTTGCTCCGGCATGCTTATAATCCTGTGGACTGGTATCCCTGGGGGGAGGAGGCCTTTGCCAGGGCCAGGGCCGAGGACAAACCGGTTTTTCTGTCCATCGGCTATTCAACCTGTCATTGGTGCCACGTCATGGCCCGGGAATCCTTCGAGGACAAGGAGATTGCCGCTCTTCTCAACGAACTTTTTATCGCCGTCAAAGTTGACCGGGAGGAGAGGCCGGATATTGACGCCATCTATATGCAGGCCTGCCAGGCAATTGCCGGCCAGGGGGGCTGGCCTTTGT
>JAAYHI010000086.1 GCA_012727415.1 Bacillota bacterium | reverse complement strand
TTAACCAATAGCCGAGAAGAATGGGTCAAGGGATGACCATGAGCATAGTAACGTACACCACGCTCACCTACCCATACCACGCATGTCCCTGAGTTTCCTATAAGTTCCATCGCCCGGTGGGACACATTTGTACCAGGCCCAAGCATCAGCACCCCTAGAGAGGCCGCTGGAACATGGGCAGTACCTCTGGCGTCAGTCACAGTAATTGCTCCATCTTGCCTGTTTATCAGGCAGCGTTCCAGGTACAAAAACGACATCCTGTCTCTTATTTGAGGTAGGGCATGCAAATCAGGTTTCTTAATCCCTGGGATTTCTCTCATGGCATTATCCTCGCTGGCGTGCCAGCGTCAATAAACCACAGCCATAGGCCTTTGCTCTACCAACGCCAGACTGAAGAACTTCCTTAAAACAGCCAAGATCCGTTATAGTCAATTTCCCCTCGAAAGTTGCCGTACGCAGCGTGACGTATCTGCCGCCTCTTCCCTTCTGAAATCTCAGCCACTGGGAATGTACTACATCAAACTCATCATCATTAAGTTTAAAGCCACATTTCTCGGCCTTTGCGAGCAACCATTGCCTTTGCTGCTCCTGTGTTACATGGGCAAAGACCTTTCCCCTCCCTGAAGCCGAGTCCTTTTCTTTAAAACTGCTGCGTGTAGGGTTAGCACGTAAACGAAAGTGCCACTCCTGACCCTCTTGCAACCGAGATAATAGGAGGCTATAGTCCTTAGTTTCCCAGGGAGGATCCGTGAAGGGGTATCCGAATTGTCTTGACAGATGGGTAAAGTCAGGTTTTTCTTCTGAGAGTACCAGTAAGCAGCAGACGTCGCCCAACCAATCTATACGCCAGAGTTTCCGTTTCTCCCGACTGGCAAAACTTTGTTCTATAGCGCCATGTAAAATGTGGGGTGAGGATAGCGCCCCCATAGTTTCCCTTTTATTAACATCCAACAATACTCGGGATAAATACATGCTACTCTTCCCCCAGTTCCAGCATAGGATCGTGTTGAGTTGGTATTTCTTCTGTGCTATTTCGACTAAACGAATTGTGAACGACGAGAGTTGGGGCCTCACAAACCCGGCGGTAGCCAAATCTTCGGTGGGCTTGGTCAAAGGAAAGGGGGACATCGCGTTGAAAGTATACATTTGTGTGGCTGTCATCTGCATCTGTTACTATGCGCAAATGCACTTCCGCGTTTTCCCTTCTTTGAGCCCATTCACTCACCAGCCAAGGTTCATTGCGTAACGCCTCTAAGAGAGTCAGCCCTTTTCGAATACCTAATAGGAGTTTTCCCTCCGGAGGGCAAGAACGCCTCCCTAGAAATAAGGGAAAATAGGGGAAGCGCAGCGCGTGCTCGATTTTAGCTAATAAGCCCTCTTCCCCCTCCAGGCCCACTAAGAAAACTGCATCAGCAAGATAGTACCGCTGTGTAACATATGCAGAGTTCGCACTTTTTGCGGTATGGTAATCCCGGAGCAATGTACCTTCCCGATCTACGCGCACACCGAATCGCAAAGCCTGTAAATCTTCTAAACCCTCATTTCGCCTTCTTCCCAGTGCCGCGGCAATTAAACCAATTACAGCACTTTTTGATGGAACGCGTTCTGTCCCACGCCGGTCAAATTTAGCGTCTATTCCCCATGCTTGCATGGGTGCTGCCAAACGCAGCAATAAAGTGCTCATTTTACATCCCCTAAGCGTTGCTTAGTTTCCTCTTCCAACGATGATAACAAATCCTTAAATGACATCGGCTCCGCCAGCTCAGACAGCAACTCACCAGTGACTAATGAGCATATCGGCTGACCAAGCCAATCCTCATAAGATCTCTTGGCATGCTCGATAAATGCCTTGGCCGAGGCACTGATATAGCCTTGGTCATTGTTTCTGCCAGCTTGAACTGGGCGTTCAAAGGCCCCAACAAGATTGATTGGTTGGTCGTCTCTCAATGTAACCATAACAGCATCAGGTAATGTACGATTGGCAAAGGTATTTTGTTTGCCTGTTGGCATTGAACATACAAAAGCACGAACAAATCCACTTACCGCTTTTACAGTATCTTCTCCCAGATGCATGTAAAGATCATGCACTGCAACCGTGGCATAGCGATACAAAGTAGAAGAATTGTACTCCACAGTTCCAATATGTCCTGCCCCTACACTGTCCTCAGGAGCCAAATCATCTACAGCAGTGAAATAATCGTATTCATTGCTGACCTTATGGGTCGAGATACTGTGGGCCACCTGCGCACATGCATCGGTGTTTAAATTTGGTGCATCGGCAACCATGCGCCCAAAGAGAGCAATATCTATCCCTGGGGATTGCTGAAGTGCTTCCTGTGCTTTTTTCTGAGCCTCTTTCGAGGGCTTTTCTGAAATAGTATCTGGGTCTGTTAAGGCGAGTTCAGCTAATGCTGCAGCTTGGGCATAGCTCATGAAGAAAAGCGCAGCTGTACCTTTCTCAATTGACTTAATTGTTAAACCGGCAGTCTTGAGAATCTTTTCTGCCATAGCTTCACTGTCATCGCCACCACCCAGTTTCCTAATCTCCTCGGCCACCATGCCTACGATTCGCTTTGTGCGGATGCCTAAGTCCTCAGGGGGGAAGATTTCCTTAAACATATCGCGCATTGCTTTCTTCCAGCATTGTGATGACACTCGCGCTCTGGTTGCACCACCATATACTGCAGTTTTTGGGCTGCCAGTATCATCACGGTTTACGCAGCTCGGAGGTACTGTCTGTAAGATATGGACATCAACATACAACCTTTTACCGTTCAGACTATTTGTCATTGTTCTTCTCTCCCTTTGAATTTTTTTCGGTTTCGTCACCGGTTTCTGCCGCTTTCTTGTAGCGGTAAAAATCTCGTCCCCAGCGAAGGCGTACAGAATCTCTCGCATCAGGGAACTGCAACCAAAAAAGGTCCTCAGCTAACGCCGGATAGTCCAGGGGGATAGATTTTGCTTTCAGGAGCTGAATCAGTCCCCGAAGGTGATGGGCAATTTCCTCCATGCTGTTTGCTGTGGATACCGCATCGAACCGCCGCTTAATCCGCTTTTCCTCGTCATCATCAGCAACCAGCTTTCGAAGGGCTAACCCTAAGTATTCCCCTTCCCGGCTCATGCATTGTGTGCTCAGATCATTTCCTTGCTGGTGTAATGCCCAGAGCGTTAACACTGTATGCACCGCCCATTCGCTATTCGACGGGTCCGAACCCTTTCCCATTAACTCTCGGGGCAAGTCTTTCAGGGTCACTTCCCAAAGCTCTGGCATGCTACCTGGTGGCTTGCCTATTCCCCGACGGAGTTTTGCCAGCGTTGCCCTTGCATAAGACTCGTTGCGATTCCCTGCCAGCCAACTGATTTTGTGACTGACAAATGCTTTTACCTGCTTTGCCTCACTAGCCATCCTTATCCTCCTTTCAATTGAGTGGCTTAGAAATCATGTAAACAAATCTGTTATATGCTTCAGGAGCTGTATATCGCCGCTCCACATCCTTCCCGCGTTGTTTTTCCTGTACATAACGCCCGACGATAGCTTGGGGACTAGACTGAGATACCAGATCCTTTCCCAAGTCGAGAAGTATTTTTTTTGCTTCTTCCCACCACCGCTGACTCTTTTCATCTATACTGTCCCGCTCGGGGTCTATTCCTTCCAACCAACGGCGAAAGGGCATATCCAGAAGAAAGTAGGCCTGCTCCTGTGCTTCTTGTCTGCGGCTACTTCCATCAGAATCGCCGGACGCCTTAGCGAGGTTCTGAGCTAAATACCCTACTTGCCTCACCATCTCCTCGGTTTGACTAATTATGGTGATGATTCGGTTTACCCAAGCTTCTCCCAAGGCAGTCAACAAGACAGCGTTAAAGGAAAGGGAGTCGGCAAATACATCATCGACAAAGAAATCTTTATCACCATATTTTACCGCTGCAGTCTGAAAGCGAAAGTGAGAACGAGGGATAATATCCTCTGCTTTTAGCCTAGCTAGCCACGCCACAACTCCGGGACAATGTTTGCTTTGATCTTGTCCAATTATGGCGGAGAAATCACGCCATAATTGCCTGGACGGATCGTGCCTTTTTGGGTGATACTCCCGGACACCAGATTTTTTTTGTTCATGGACTCTCCATAAAGTCATCTGTTCAGCGAAAGCATTTTCCTTATGAAAGAAGTCTCCACCAAGCAACATATACCCAACCACTTTTCCCCCTTCCCGAACAAGATGTAGCCTGCGAGATTGCAGGGTCAAAAGAGCAGAAGGATTATCAGGGATTGTTATTTCAGTCCTTTCGTCAGTCTTAACCGATTCTTTTTCCCAAATTGGTTCTTCCTCACCCCACAGCTCATTCCCACCATCCTTTAGAAGTACAAAGTTCAGCAGCAGGGTTTCAAATACGTTATTTCCATAAGCATAAATCAAACCCAATTTCCCCAGCCAACCGGCCCCCGGACTGGGTAAGCCTTTTTGCTTTGGCTTTGCAGAAGTATCATCAAAGGAATTAACATAAATTAGCCAGCGCGCCGCCTCAGGATAACTCAGTGTATTTTTCCCCCCTCCAGAACGTTGGGGGAAAAGTCTGATCTTATTACCGCTCTCAGATAGCTCCCCGTTTAATTTTGCAGCAGTATACCAAGTTGCTTTCTCCATCTCAGGTACCTGATAAAACGGGTACTCCGGGTGAAAAAGCCAGAAACGCTCTTCAAAGTGCATGAGGTAGTCCTCAATAATCCCCATGGGGAACTCCCCCATGTCCCAGATAGACTTCCAGCGTTGCAGAGCATCACCGGGAGAAGATATTGGACTGTAGTTTCCTTCAATGTTGTACCTGGCAAACACTGCATGCAAAATCGCCAGGAGCACCCGCAGAATTGCCACATCTTGAGTAGGCAGCTCACCAGCCAGACTTTGATAGGTTGGTGCCCCCCGGAACAAGTCCAAAATAGAGACTTCCTTCATCTGACCGTTCGGTTTCCGCACAAGAATCCATTCCTCATGCAACAAGTTAAACTTAATGCTATCAGGCATCTCATTCATCCTCCTTTTCATATAGCAACCCATCATTTTTGTCATAAGTCAGTTTGTACCCGCATAGATGTGCCGATGAGTTTTCATCCAAGATCAAAAACAACTCGCCCTTTAACCATGGAGATTCCTGCCATACCAGAAGTCCAACATTGAGCTGTTCCAGTTCTGCAATAGTCTGGTCAATTATCCAGTGCCCCCCAAGAACATTTGGAAGTCGAATCCTTTGCCTGGCTAAGGTCTTGGCAACCACATCGTCAGGCACTACGTTAGTTGGAAGTTCAGGACCGTCCTCCATTCCTAACATATACAATCTGCCTTTGCTCTCTTGAATTAACAGGACTTCGAGGGACTCATCAGAGTCACGAACAGCAGCTTTACCTTTGTGGTCGGAGACATCTTTATCCAGCCAGCCAGAAATGGTCAAGTTAGAATCTGTCCAGGGAGGATCAATTCGAAAGGCCTCGGCGCGCCTCTCTTTATTTTGAATGAGTCTGTCCCATTTTTTCTTTGCTTCCCGGTACCCTGGAGGAGGTGAGGCAATTGGAACATTTTCATCGTAAACGTCTTGGACTAAATTCGGTATGTCCTCTGGCAAGGTTAGTTGCTCCGGCAGAAACTCTTTAGTGCGCATGAGCAAATACTCCCCATAGATACTCTTTGCACCCGGCTCAAACTCTTCACAATTTAATCCCATAACAAAACAGATTGCTGCCTGCAGTTTATCTGGTCTGGGTCTTGCATGCCTGTGCAAGCGCCCGATGCGCTGCAACAACAGGTCCATGGGACATAAATCAGTTATCATTACGTCAAAATCTATGTCCAATGATTGCTCCAGGACTTGAGTGCCGATAATGACCCGCTTATATGGCCGGCGGTTATCTGGACCTCTTTTACCGAGTTCCTTCAGTAACTCCCGTTCTTTTTCAATACGGTCAGGTGCAAGAAACCGGGAATGCAACAGCCTGACAGTTTCGTGGCCAAAATAGTTTCGCAACTCCCGGGCTATAGTTTGGGAACGCTGCACTGTATTGACTATCACGCCGGCACAGCCACCATCAGAGAGCAAATCCTCCAGTTTATTGACAACCTCCTCTTCAGTGAGGGGTAACAGCAAGACCTTGCGTGATTTCTCTTTGTCAATAGATACCGTGCTTTGCCGAATATCTTCGCCGTCAGTATAGGTAATCAGAGGGTAACTGCGTTCGGCAGCCCACGTGGGCTCTTCTTTTACCGGTGCAGGTCCCCTTCCCAGGGGATCTGCCTTAGGCTTGGAGGATAAATGCGTGTTCAGGTATGCATTAACTAAAGCCATGCGCTTTTGTGCAGGAAGCGTTGCCGATAGGACAATGACCGGAACCTTGTATACACCTAACCAGCGAAGGGCGATATCCAGATAGCGGCTCATATACGCGTCATAAGCATGACATTCATCAATTATTACCACCTTATTAGCCAACCCAAGATGACGTAACATCACGTGTTTTTGTTTAAGAGCTGCAAGCAGAAGCTGGTCAATTGTCCCTACGACGAAATCCGCTAGCAGAGATTTCTTCCGGCCCTCAAACCAACCGTGGACCATAACCCCATCAATTTCATCATCGCTGATATTGGCCTTTCCTCCGAAAAATCTCAGACTTTCATACTCTTCATTAAACTGTGCGTTTCCGTGAGCCAGTCGAATAGAGTGATTCCCTTCAGACTCAAGCCGTTTGACCCACTCTAGCATGCGAGGGAAAATACCATCTGAAGTAGCCTGGGTTGGGAGAGCAAAGAACACACCAGATCGTTTAGAAATACTGGCGAATACTTCCGCTGCAACCAGAGCGGCTTCGGTTTTCCCTGAACCCATAGGCGCCTCAAGCACGAAAATGCCAGGCGAACGGATACCCATTGTCACCTCTGCTACAACAGATTGGATATTAAGGGGAGCATCAAAATTAAAGCGTTCTTTATAAAGATCAGCACTCATCCACGCATTCCCTGCATCCCAGGGAACAGGTATACCAAGGTTTTTCCACGCCGTCTTGGAACGCTCGAAAACGTTAATCGACTCCGCCCTGTCCTCCAGACTGATATAAGGAAATAATTCAGTATTGCTGGCTATCCAGTCTGTCATTATCAGCAATCCGCTTAACAGGACCTGAGCAGGAATATTAGGATTCGGGATATCTTCCACCGATTTGTAGCCTGCCTGGCTTAAGGCATAGCCTATAAGCTCCTCCCAGATTGCGGCCCAAGCCTCTTTACCATCATTCTCCAGGTGATAGTTAAATCCATAAGACTCAATACTCCTTGACATAAGCAAATCATTACCAGGTGGTTTCCCATGGTGTGTACCCAAAATGACTGCAGTGTTTCTATTGCATCCCGCATGCTCTAGCAAGACCTGTGTCGCTAATGCATGAGGGGTTTTGCCGGCCCACTTAAATTCCGAATAATGTCTCATGGGCAAGCCACCCAGGTTCAGACTTTCAGCAATACGTTCGTCCAAGGCAGGACATAGCGGACGGGAAGGTTTCGCCTGAAAAACTGGAGTTGCTTTACCAATATCATGGGCTGCAGCCAAAAAAACAAAGAGCTGTTCAGCTTGGTCTTCACTCATACCTGCCGCGCAAACCGCTCTCTTTACTCCATCTGGAAGCCAGCGGTTCCACAGCATTTGTGCAACTGCAGCAGAGTCCGCCATGTGCACCCATAAGGGTAACCAATGCATATTTCCATCACTGGTTTTCTTGGCCCAAAGACTTTTCGCCGCTGGGGAAAGAGTGTTCACTTTCATATCGCCCTCCCTGCTTTAATAGCCAGTAACCAAGCAGCACGCATCCTTTCAGAGTTATGCAAAGCCCTTTTTACTACGAGCTTACCCCTACTTCTGCTTTTCCTTATAAATTCCACAACAGCTCAGGATTTCCTTTAATCGCTGGAAAATGATAGTACATACTGCTGCTGAAAAAAAGATAACATAAAGCCGTGACATTTTCGGGGCTCAAAAAGCTCCCTGGCGGAAAATTCCCCTGGGAGCTTGATTTTTTATTATCAAGTTTTACAAGTTTCGCATAAGATGGCTGCCCCTACTGACTTTGTCCTTTAAGGCTGGCAGCGAAAGCCTCGGCCAATTCATCCAGTGACAGGGAATAATCTCCAAGTTGATAAAACGTAATGCGGACAACCTTGCTCCCCTGCTGCAGGACAATGGTGGGAAAGATCTCTTTATAAGCAAAGGCGTAATC
>JAAYHI010000085.1 GCA_012727415.1 Bacillota bacterium | reverse complement strand
GTCCAATTCCAGGATGCGGTTGGCAATCCTGGTGAGCAGCCAGCGGTCGTGGGTGATGAGGAGCAAGGCGCCGGTGCGCTTTTGGAGGTAATCTTCCAGCCAGAGGATGGCCTGGGTATCCAGGTGGTTGGTGGGTTCATCCAGGATTAAGAGGTCGCATTCAGTGATTAGGGCCCTGGCCAGGGCAATGCGCTTGGCCTCCCCCCCGGAGAGAGCTGCCGTAGACTGTTGAAAGTCACTGACCCCTAAGCGGGTAAGGATGGACTTGGCGCTGCTCTCCAGCTCCCAGGCCCCCAAGCTGTCCAGCTGGAGATTGCTAGCCGCCAATTCCTCAATGAGCCTGGCATTGCCAGGATTCGCCTCCAGCTGGCGGAGGAGGCCGTGATGGGCATACAGGGCCTGCAGCGCAGGGGCACCGCCCCGGAAGACCTCCCGGAGCACAGTGCTGTCGGGATCCAGGACGGGATTTTGGGGCAGGTAGTGGATCCTTGCCTCTCCTGTCCTGACCATGCCGCTGCTGGCCTCTTCAGCACCGGCAATGATAGCAGCCAAAGTAGATTTCCCCGAGCCATTGTTGCCGATGAGGGCTATTTTGTCATCGGAGTTAATGCTTAAGTCTACCCCCTGAAATAAAGGCCGCGCAAAGCTCTTGCCGACATTTTCTAGTGAAATGATCTGCATAATTATCTCCTGCCAGGTTTATTCTGCGCCACCAGCGGGCAGCGGGCCCTTGACAATAACCCGGGAAGGCAGGGCGATGGCAACCCCCTCTTCCTCCAAAATCCTCATAATGTTAAAGAGGATTTCCTCCCGGACGCTGAGCCACTTGCTCCAGACGGTGGTCTTAGTAAAAAAGTATATCAGGATGTCGAGGCCCCGCTCCCCGAACTGCTCCAGATTGACGAAGATGACGGCGGGATGCACATCGGGGTGGCTCGCCAGCATCTCCCGAATTTTTTGGATACACCTTTCCAGGGCTTGGCGGGGGGTGGAATAATCTACTCCCAGGCTGAAGTTAACCCGGCGCTTGCCC
This sequence comes from Bacillota bacterium, assembly GCA_012727415.1. GTDB lineage: Bacteria > Bacillota > Proteinivoracia > UBA4975 > UBA4975 > UBA4975. The sequence continues at coordinate 4,881 of JAAYHI010000085.1, read as the reverse complement.
ATCCTGGTCCAGTTGGTAATGGGCTCCTTGGCCAGGGAGGCATTGGGCACGGCAACCAATGCCTGGGCAAAGGTCCTTACCTTGGTGCTGCGAAAGGTGATGTCTTCGACAATCCCCTCCACCTTCCCTGCAACTATCCAGTCGCCAATGGTAAAGGGTTTCTCAGTGAGGATAACTACACCGCCAATGAGGTTGGCAGCTGTATCCTGGGCTGCCAGGGCAAAGGCCAGTCCCCCAAGGCCAAGACCGGCAATGAAGCCGGTAATGTCATAGCCCCATTCCTGGATGAGGATGATAAGGCTGATGGCGACTATCAGGACCCGCAGGGCTTTGGAAAACAGAGATAAGAAAAGCTTATCCCAGTTATGCTTGCTGCCAAATTCCATGAGCAGGCCCGATGTGCTGTCCGCCAGGTTATACAGGCCCTGGGAGATGAAGATTATCACCAGGCTGCGATAGACTTTAGTAAAAAAGGCACTGGAGGCAGTGCCCCCCAGTAAATACAGCACCGCTAGGTAAAGACCTGTTGCCAGAATAAAGAAACTGAGAGGTTTGCGAATGGCCTGAGCAAAATTGCTGTAGTCCGGCTTTGACCTCTTGGCCAGGCCGGCAAACAGCCGGGACAGCAGCAGCGGCACCAAACGGCTGAGAAGAAAAAATCCAAGGACAATGGCAAAGGCATAGGTATAGTCCATCAGGTGTTCCCGCCAATATGTATGAGCTTCTTGCAGCATGGAATCACTCCCTTTCTATAATATACCCCCAGGGCCAGTGAAGTCAGGAAAACCGGCTTGCGCCGGTTATAAGTCTTAAACCAGGTTAGTCCCTGCTCTGGTCAGCCAGTTGTTGCAGCCGACGCAAACGGTAGTTGACTGCAGACTTTGATAAAGGCGGCTCCGCCAGCTGTCCCAGCTCATCTAAAGTGGCAGAGGGGTTCTCCAGGCGGAGGCGGGCCACCTGTCTGAGTCCGGGGCTGAGAGCTTCCAGCCCAGGGGACACCGAAAGCATGCGGATTGCAGCCACCTGGCGCTGGGCTGCCTCCACCGTCTTGCTGACATTGGCAGTTTCGCAGTTCACCAGCCGGTTGACCCGGTTGCGCAAATCCTTAAGAATCCTGGCGTTTTCGAAGTGCAAGCGGCCCTGATTGCTGCCTATAGTACTAAGCACCTGGGCAATTTGCTCGGAATCCTTGACATATACCACCTGCTGGCGCTTGCGGCTGACTATTCCCGCCTTAACGCCGATTTCTGCCAACAGCAGGCGAATGTTATCAGCATGAGAGGGCAATTCTGTGGCTATCTCCAAATGATAGCCGTTGGTCTCGGGATTGCTCACCGAGCCCCCCGCCAGAAAACAGCCTCGCAAATAAGCCCGCCGACAGCAATCACTGGCAGCAAACTTACTGACATCCCCTGAGCGCATCCTGCTTTCCCCGTCGATAATATCCAGCCTCTCCATTACCCTGCGGGTTTGTCCCGAGTCGGCAATCCGGACCAGGTAGCTGAGGTTCTTGCGCAGCCTTGTTTTCTTCCGGGCCAGAATCACCGGGGAGAGGCCAAATACATGTTTTACCAGTTTGTAAATGCGCCGGGCGATGTATGCGTGGTCAGTGACGATATTGAGAGACATTGCCCCGCGCCCGGAGAAGGATAAATTGCCGTTGGTAGCAACGAGGGCCGCCAGTTCCGCGCTGACGCAACAGTCCCGGCCCAGCTCCAAACGACAAAGCTCGGACTTGATGGCGGAAGTAAAGGACATGGTTGCCGCCTCCTTAGGAAATTACTCAGGTGATTTTTTGCCCAGCCGGGCCTCCAGCAGGAGGTTATCCAGCAAGCGGGAAGCATTGCGGGAGTGAGAAACAGCTTTGCCCAGGACAATCTTCGCTAAAGTCTGGGGATTATGCCAGGCAACCTGGCCGGGTTGCAACAAGTCAGCAGCCAAAACCCTGGTGCCCGTCTTGCGCAGCCTGTCCCAGTCTATGGCAACGGGCTCCGCTCCCTCCTCAGCATAGCGCTGCAGGAGCTCATCCCCAATAGGCTGCTTATTTACAATAATATAGTCAAAGAGATTCGTCCCCACATGCCGGGATATGACTTCAAGATGCTCTGCGGCAGTAAATGAACGGGTTTCCTGAACCTGGGTCATGATATTGCAGACATACATTTTTACAGCCTTACTGGCGGTAATGGCGTCGACCACACCATCCACCAACAGGTTGGGCAGAAGACTGGTGTAGAGACTTCCCGGACCGACGACAATGGCATCGGCGCCGGCAATGGCTTCCAGTACTTCAGGCAGCGCTTTGCTGCCCTGAGGCACTAATTCCAGGCGGCTGATGGGCTTCGGAATAAGTCCGATATTGCTTTCGCCATAAATCTCCTCACCGTCGGTGCAAATTGCCTTCAGCTTTAAGTTTTCCTCAGTGACAGGCAAAACTTTGCCGCGAATAGCAAGAACCTTGCCTGAAGCCTTGACGGCATCGGTAAAGCCAAGGATCTGGGACATGGCCGCTAAGAAGAGATTGCCGAAACTATGGCCTCCCAGACTGTCTCCCTGTTTAAAGCGGTATTGAAAAAGGGTTTCCAGGAGAGGCTCGGTATCTGCCAGGGCAACCAGACAGTTGCGGATATCTCCGGGGGGAGGCATTCCCAATTCCCCCCGCAGCTGGCCGGAACTGCCTCCATCATCGGCTACCGTCACTACAGCAGTGATATTGCTGGTATATTCCTTAAGGCCTCTGAGTAATACCGACTGGCCGGTACCGCCGCCTATGACCACGATCTTTGGACCGCGTTTTAGATGGCGGGATTGGTACAGTGCGTCGACAGTCTTCTCCCTGGGGGCCAGCCCCCGCAACAAAGAGCGCAGAAATCTGTAACCCGAAAAGATAAATATCGCCGCCCCTGCGAGGAGAAACAAGATCAGCCACCAAGGCCTGGGGCCAAAAACCTCTAAAACATACTGATAATATAACCCTGCCTGCCCTCTGATGTTGGGGAGTCCCAGAATGAGAGCAAGAATTGCCGCAATGACCACCAGCAGGCTGAAAAACATCAACAAAAGCCAACGCTTAATACCCAGGCCGGGGTAGAGCAACTTCAGAAACCAGCGCATGCCCTCACCTCCTAGACCTTTTCAAAATCACGGTGGAGGACGGAGACCTTCTGGCCCAAATCCTTGAAGAAAGTGGCCAGGACATTGGCTATGGTCACAGAGCGATGCTTGCCGCCGGTGCAACCTATGCCGATGATCAGCTGGGTCTTCCCTTCGGCAATGTAACAGGGGACGAGAAAAGTAAGAAGGGCTTTCAGTTTCTTGAGAAATTGCTGGGTAATAGTCCAGTCCAGCACATAATCCTTGACTTCCTGATCAAGGCCAGTGAGGTCCCGCAAAGCTTCCCGGTAATGGGGATTAGGCAAAAAGCGAATGTCAAAGACCAGGTCAGCATCCATGGGCAGACCATACTTAAAGCCAAAGGAAATAAGGTTGACGTTCAACAGTTTTCCCTGGGTGCCGTCTAAAGCAAAGAGAGAAAACAGCTTTTGCCGCAGCTGAACCGCTGTTGTATTAGTTGTATCCAGGATGACATCGGAGCGGGCGCGCATTTGGCTCATCAGTTCCCGTTCCAGGTCTATGCCCCTTTCTAAACTGCCGTCCGGGGTGAGAGGGTGGTTGCGCCTGCTTTCCTTAAACCGGGCCACCAGCGTGCGGGTATCTGCCTCTAAAAACAGGATTTGCACAGGATGGGACAGGCCTGTCAGGAATTCCAACTGGTCGAAAAACATGCCTCCCCGGATATCCATTACTGCGGCCACTTTATCAATGTGGGCAGACTGCTGGCAGAGCTCAATAAACTTCGGCAACAGCTGGCTGGGGAGGTTGTCCACACAATAATAGCCCATGTCTTCAAAAGCATGCATGGCGACGGTTTTCCCTGCCCCAGAAAGACCAGTGATTATTACAATATTCATACCCAGCCCCCTTTATACACAAGTTATTCTTGTTTTACCTTTGCTTTTCCTGCCAATCCACATTGATTATTCTGGCGCGGTCAATTCCCAGACTGTCCGCAAAGGTGCAGCCTGATTGGAATCGCCCTATTTCCCTGGGGTGGTGGGCATCGCTGCTGAGTACAAACTCCACCTGACTGGTGCGAGCAGCAATGGAGATATCTGCGGCGATGGCATCCAGGTGGCGGCAATTGATCTCCAGCCTCACGCCCCTGCGGGCACAGGCGGCTGCCAGAGCGGCGGAATCTATGGGAAGCCTGTAGCCGGGGTGGACTACTATGTCCACCGGATGCCTTTCCACACAATTAATTAAAGCCTCGGTATAAGCATCATAGAGTTTGTGGCGTTGGCGCCTGCTGAGGAGGCTGAGCCAGCGCAGGCCATAATATGTCCACCAGTTCTCCAGGCCCTTGGGAATGACATGAGGATGAAGGCCTACCAGCAACATATCAATATGAGCCGCCACATCCGCCGGCAAATCTATATCCCCCTCCAAGGAAATGACATTGGCCTCGATATTAAAGAGCAACCGGGTTGCACGCCCATTATGGGCGGCTATCTTTTCCGCCAACCGCGGCCAGCGTCGTCGGGCAACCCCGATAAAGAGCATGTTGGGGCCGTGCTCAGCAATACCCACTGCCTCAAGGCTCATAGCCTCAGCTGCCCGCAGGTTGTCTTCCACGGAACCGCTGGCATGGCTCCAGCGGGTATGGGTGTGGTAATCCGCCAGTGGGCGCATGGCAACCTCCCTTTCCCATAAACTTACAGGGACAGGCCCTTACGCCCCCGCAGGCGAAGGAATCTGTCGATGGCTTCCATTGAGGTATTGACAACTTGGTCAGGCTCCAGCCCTGCTTGCTGTGCTAACCGG
>JAAYHI010000084.1 GCA_012727415.1 Bacillota bacterium | reverse complement strand
TGGCAGAACTCCACCAGCTTAAAGGTGTTATCCAGCCTCAAGAAATCATCCTCGTCCTCGACGTCATGACCGGCCAGGATGCAGTGAATATTGCTGCGGGATTTGCCGACCGGGGGCTGACGGACAGCATAATCTTAACCAAGCTGGACAGTGATACCAGGGGAGGAGCTGCCCTTTCTGTCCGGGCTGTCACCGGCAAGCCCATAAAGTATGTCGGCGTGGGCGAGAAGATGGAACAACTTGAACAATTCCATCCCGACCGCATGGCATCGCAAATCCTGGGTATGGGGGATATCCTCACCCTCATTGAAAAGGCTGAGGCAGCATTTGACCTGGAACAAGCTGCAAAATTACAGGAAAAGCTGCGGACCCAGCAATTTACCCTCCAGGACTTTCGGGACCAGTTACAGCAATTTAAGAACATCGGTTCCATGGAGCAGATCATCTCCATGCTTCCCGGGGGGGCGAAACTGGGGAAGTTACAGTATGACGAGAAGGAAATCGCCCGCATCGACGCGATTATCGCCTCAATGACTCCAGCCGAGAGGTCCAGTCCCGGCATTATTAACGGCAGCAGGCGCAAACGCATCGCCGCCGGCAGCGGCACCAATGTGCAGCAGGTGAACAAGCTCCTCAAACAGTTTGCCGCCATGCAAAAGCTGATGAAACAGCTGGATAGCAAAATGGCCAAAAAAGGAAGACTACCTTTTCCTTTTAAAATATAGACAGCACTATTCGGAGGTGAGAAATATGGCAGTGAGAATTCGTCTGAGAAGAATGGGGGCCAAAAAGCGTCCCTTTTACCGCATTGTTGTCGCGGACTCCAGGTCTCCCAGAGACGGACGGGTGATTGAAGAACTTGGTTACTATAACCCAATTTCCCAGCCCGCAGACATCAAAGTTGACGCCGAAAAGACCAAGAAATGGCTTGCTACCGGCGCACAGCCCTCAGATACTGTAAAGAACATTTTAAAATCACAGGGCATTATCTAAGGAGGTAATATTATGGATGAACTGCTGGAGTTTATGGCTAAATCACTGGTCAGCAACCCTGATGCCGTCAAGGTAACCAAGAAGATCACCAGCAGCGAACTGACCCTTGAACTCTCTGTTGCCCCGGAAGACATGGGCAAGGTCATAGGCAAAAGGGGAAGAATTGCCAAAGCCCTGCGCTTGATTGTGTCTGCTGCCGCCCTGGACACTGACAAGCGTGTCAATGTTGACATTATTTAGGGCGGAGTGAAGGAAATGCTCAAAATCGGGGAAATTGTCGCTCCCCACGGCATCCGGGGTGAGGTCAGAGTTCTGCCGACTACCGATTTTCCCCAGCGCTTCAGCCTGCTTGACAAAGTGACTCTCCGTCAGGGCGAAAAAACCCGGGAGCTTCAAATACTGCAGGCTCGGGAGCATAAGAACTTTGTCCTCATTGAATTTAAGGAAATCTCTGACCGCAATCAGGCAGAGGAGCTGCGCAATTGGGAGGTAGTAATCCCCGTCGCCAAAGCAATGCCGTTGCCCCCGGGCCGATATTATGATCATCAACTGGAAGGCCTGGAGGTTATCGATATCGAGAGCAGGGTTTCGCTGGGCACTTTGGCAGAAGTAATGCATCTGCCTGCCAATGCCGTCTACCGGGTAGAGAATTCCGCCGGCAGCATTCTCATTCCCGCACTGAAGAGCGTCATCAAGGAAGTGGACATTGAAAAGGGCAGGATGTATGTGCAGCCCCTCGAGGGTATGGTGGAATGAGAATAGACATCATTACCATCTTCCCCGAGATAGTCGAAGCCCTGAAGAGCTATAGCATGATTAAAAGAGCAACAGACAGGGGACTGGTTACCGTCAATGCCATTAATTTGCGGGATTTTGCCTATGACAAGCACAAGCAGGTGGATGATTATACCTATGGCGGCGGTGCCGGGATGGTTTTGAAGCCTGAACCCCTGTTCCGGGCAGTAGAAAGCCTCAGCAGCCAAAATGCGCCTGATGAAGTCATAGCGATGACCCCTGCCGGCACGCCCTTTGACCAAAAAGAGGCCGAGGACCTGTCCAGGGCCGAGCACTTAATATTGATTTGCGGGCATTATGAGGGCATTGATCAGCGGGTGCTGGATCACCTGGCCACCAAGGAACTGTCCATTGGCGACTACATCCTCACCGGGGGCGAGTTGCCTGCCATGGTGGTGGCTGATGCTGTCATCCGACTGTTGCCAGGAGTTCTGGGCAACCAGGAGTCCCTGGAGACTGAATCCTTTGCCGGCGGCATTCTGGAATATCCTCAGTATACAAGGCCCGCTGAGTTTCGAGGCCTGAAAGTGCCTGAGGTATTATTATCCGGAAATCACCAGGAAATCAAAGAGTGGCGCCGGGTACAGGCACTAGAGAAAACCAAGGCCTTTAGGCCCGAGCTGCTGGATAATAATGAGCGGGAAGACTAGTACCATGAAGGGAGGCAAAAATCATGAGCGATATTATAAAAGAGCTGGAAAAACAACATTACCGAGCTGAAGTCCCGGACTTCAGTCCTGGAGATACCGTTCGCGCCCATGTCCGTGTTGTCGAAGGCGCCCGGGAGAGAATTCAGGTTTTCGAAGGTGTCGTCATTAAGCGCCAGGGGGCTGGCCTCAAAGAAACTTTCACCCTGCGCCGCACGAGTTATGGTGTCGGTGTGGAAAGAACTTTCCCCATCCACGCTCCAAAAGTAGATAAAATTGAAGTTGTTCGCCGCGGTCGCGTTCGCAGGGCCAAGCTCTACTACCTGCGTCAGCGCACTGGCAAGGCAGCCCGTATTAAAGAAGCTAGACGCTGATAGGGGACTATGTCCCCTGTTTTTTTAAGGAGTGATGAGGGATGAGTATTCATTGGTTTCCCGGGCATATGGCGAAGACGAGGAAGATGATCTCCGAGTCTCTGAAATTAGTGGACGGAGTTATCAATCTAGCCGACGCGCGCCTGCCCGCCAGCAGCCAAAACCCCCTCCTATATGAACTGACCGGCCATAAGCCAACGATGTTGGTGCTGGCCAAAGCAGACCTGGCGGATCCGGAAAAGACCCGACAGTGGTTGGGCAGGGGAGACGCCCTTGCTGTTTGCCTTCGGGACAACAGATCCAAGCAGCAATTGCTGAATTTTGTCCAGGGATCCCTGGATGGAAAACTGCGCAAGCGCTTTAAGCGGCCTTGGCGGGTAATGGTGGTGGGCATACCCAATGTAGGCAAATCCACCCTGATCAACCTCCTGGCTGCCAGGAGGTCGGCGAAGGTTGGGGACAGGCCGGGCATCACCCGCACAGGGCAGTGGATCAAGATTTCCGGAGAATTAGAGATGCTGGATACCCCGGGAATATTGTGGCCCAAAATAGGGGACAAATCTGTCAGCTATAAATTGGCAGCTGCAGGCTGCATACGGGATGAAGTCTTGCCCTTGGCAGATGTGGCAAAATGGCTGCTGCAGTTTCTCGCTGAGGAATACCCTCACACTTTGGCCCGTTTTGAAAGGGGAACTCTGGAGGGAGTGGCAGAAGCACTGGGTGCCATTGGCAAAGGGGGCAGTCTCGACCTGGACAAGGCGGCGGAACTTTTGCTACGGGATTTTCGCGCCGGCCGTCTGGGCAGAATTACCCTGGACCTGGAGGTGGATTAATGGCTGACTGGAAGAGGGAAAAAGCACTGTGGTGTTCGGGCTGCGCCCTGGTAGGGGGCTGTGACGAGGCAGGCCGAGGGCCACTGGCGGGTCCGGTGGTGGCGGCGATTACTGTCTTCAGCTCCGCTGCCATCAGCGGGCTCCAGGACTCCAAGATTCTCACCCCAAAAAGGCGCCTGGAACTCCACCGGGAGATTCTCAACTGTGCCACAGCAGTAGGCATCGGCGTGGTCCACAACGACGTCATTGATGACATCAACATATTAAATGCCACCAAGTTGGCAATGAGCAAGGCCTGGCGCAACCTCCCCCTGAAACCCGACTACCTGTTGGTGGATGCACTGGAACCCGACGCCCTGCGGGCAAAGGTCAGGCTGGAGGGGGTAATCAAGGGGGACAGCCTGTGTGCATCTGTTGCCGCAGCTTCAATTGTCGCCAAAGTCTTTCGTGACCGGTTGATGTCCTGGTACCATAAGACTTATCCCCAATACAACTTTTTAAAAAATAAAGGTTACCCTACCCGGGAGCATTATCAGGCACTGCGAACATATGGTTGTTGCCCGTTGCACCGGCGCTCCTTCCGAGGTGTAGTCAATGAATAGGGCATTGGGCAAAAAGGGGGAGGAGCTGGCCATGGCGGCAGCCAGGGCAGAGGGTTATACTGTCCGTGAATCTAACTATCGCTGCCCCTTTGGCGAGATAGACTTGGTTTTACAGAAAGGCAGTACCGTTGTTTTCGCCGAGGTCAAAACCCGCAAAGATGACAGCTTCGGCGAACCCTGGGAAGCGGTGACGGAAATTAAGCAGGAGCGAATTCGCCGGGTGGCAGCCTGGTACGTACAGCAACACAATTTGCACCTCACATATCGATTCGATGTTTTTGCCGTTTACTCCTGGGGTGGCAACTGGAAATACCGCTGGTACAAAGATGCCTTCTAACAGAAAAATGTCGAAAAATGTGATTGCCCGGGAAAGGATGAATATTGTATTAATATGCAGGAAAAACGGCCCTGGAGATGGAACATTAATGTAGCATGACTGGGGGTCGTTTTTATGCTTGCGGTGTTGAAAAGTTGCACTTTGTCCGGGTATGAAGGTGTTTTGACTCTGGTGGAAGTTAATGTTGCCAGGGGATTTCCCCACTTTGACATCGTAGGTTTGGCCGATACCGCTGTGAAAGAATCCAGGGAGCGGGTGCGGGCAGCTTTGACCAACACAGGCTACAAGCTGCCCTCGGAGCGAATTACTGTCAACCTTGCGCCCGCTGCCATTCATAAGCATGGGCCGGGGCTGGACCTTCCCATTGCCTTGGGTATCCTCGCTGCCAGCGGCCAGATTCCAGTCACCGCCAGGCTTCTTGATACTTTGATTGCCGGAGAGTTATCCCTGGAAGGGAAGATCCGCCCCGTTAAGGGCGTCCTTTCCATGGCCATTGCCGCCGCGAAAAATAATTACATGCATATGGCGGTTCCTCAGGAGAATGCGCCTGAGGCGGCGGCAATTGAGGAGGTTAATGTAATACCCGTCTCTGGAATAAATGAGTTGGTAGCTTGGTGTAAGGGCCAGACTGACATCGAACCTGCACCTGTTCCCAAGCCAAAGGGCAACTTGACATCGCAAGCGAACCTCGCCCATGTCAAAGGCCAGCTGGCGGCCAAGCGGGCCCTGGAGGTAGCGGCGGCGGGAGGGCATAACTTGCTGATGTTATATATGGTTTAATAGTATAAAGCCTTAAGCGAAAATGAATAGGTCTGTATAATAAGGTTAAGGC
>JAAYHI010000083.1 GCA_012727415.1 Bacillota bacterium | reverse complement strand
AGAAAAGACCTGGCTCCTTCACTAATTCAATTTATCGTCGACGCACCATTAATCGCTCGTCGGGCACATCCCGGTCAGTTCATTATCTTAAAGGTCCGCGAAGAGGGGGAAAGGATCCCTCTGACCATAGCAGATTATGACCGGCAGCAGGGAACCATCACCCTGGTGTTTCAGGTTGTAGGCAAGTCAACAGAACTGCTGTCTAAGTTCCAGCAAGGGGATTCCATTCCCGACCTCGTAGGTCCCTTGGGGGAACCTACCGAACATCCCCAGGGCAAGTACGCCGTCTGCATTGGCGGCGGCGTTGGCGTTGCCCCGGTCTACCCAGAGGCCAAGAGCCTTCATGAGAAGGGTTACCACGTCACTTCAATTATCGGTGCCCGCACCGAAGAACTGCTGTTTTTTGAAGAGGAAATGCAAAAAGTCAGCGATAAGCTCTACGTGGCCACTGATGACGGCAGCAAAGGTACCAAGGGCTTTGTCACCACGATTTTGGAGCAGCTTATCGCCGAGGGTCAGCCCATTGATTTTGTCATTGCTGTCGGGCCCATCCCCATGATGAAGGCGGTGGCGGATTTGACCCGCAAGCATCAGATAAAGACCCTGGTCAGCCTCAATTCACTAATGGTGGATGGGACAGGAATGTGTGGCGGCTGCCGGGTTACGGTGGGGGGCGAAGTAAAATTCACATGTGTTGACGGCCCCGCCTTTGACGCCCATCTCCTGGACTTTGATGAGCAAATGCGTCGGCTTTCGATGTACAAAGACAAGGAGCAGGAGGTTAGAGAATAATGTCTGAGAAAAAGACCCGCAAACATCCCATGCCAGCCCAGCCAGCAGAAGAGAGAATAAAGAACTTTGACGAGGTCCCCTACGGATATTCAGTTGAAACTGCTATCGAGGAAGCTAAGCGCTGCCTGCAGTGCAAGGTTCCAAGATGTGTTGCCGGCTGTCCGGTAGGCATAGATATCCCCGGCTTCATTGGGAAAATTAAAGAAGAAGATTTTCAGGGTGCCATTGATATTCTCAAGGATAAGAACAGTCTGCCGGCAGTATGCGGCCGTGTCTGTCCCCAGGAAGAGCAGTGTGAAAAGCTCTGTATTGTCGGCATCAAGAATGAACCGGTAGCCATTGGCCGCCTGGAACGGTTTGCCGCCGACTGGGCAGCTGAGCACAGCAAGCAAAAGGTAGAGCCAGTTCCTCCCACCGGCCCCAAGGTAGCTATTGTGGGTTCCGGGCCAGCGGGTTTGGCGGCAGCAGGTGAATTGGTCAAAAGAGGATACCAGGTCACAATCTTTGAAGCCTTGCATCAGCCTGGCGGTGTCCTGATGTATGGCATTCCTGAATTCCGCCTGCCAAAATCCATTGTGCAGCAAGAGATAGACGCCCTCAAAGAACAGGGAGTTGAAATCAAGGTCAACATGGTGGTGGGCAAGACCATTACCATCGACGAGCTGATGCAGGAAGAAGGCTATGAAGCTGTATTCGTAGGCACTGGTGCCGGTCTGCCATACTTCCTGGGAATTCCGGGAGAAAACCTCAACGGCGTCTATTCTGCCAACGAATTCCTGACGCGGACAAACCTGATGCGGGCCTATTTATTCCCCAAGTGGGATACTCCCATCCACATCGGCAAGAGAGTTGCAGTGGTGGGGGCAGGCAATGTGGCTATGGATGCCGCCCGCACCGCGCTGCGGCTGGGGGCTGAGGAAGTGTATATTCTCTACCGCCGTTCGGAAGCAGAAATGCCTGCCCGCAACGAAGAAATTGAGCATGCAAAGGAAGAGGGCATTAAGTTCTGCCTGCTTACCAACCCAGTGGAAATCCTGGGGGATGAAAAGGGTTGGGTGACCGGCATTAAATGCATCAAAATGGAACTGGGGGAACCCGACAGCTCTGGCAGGCGCCGTCCCATGCCAATTGAGGGCTCGGAGTTTGTCCTGCCCATGGACGTAGTGGTTGTCGCCGTGGGCCAGGGGCCCAATCCCTTGATTCCCCGCACCACAGAGGGGCTGGAGACAAACAAATGGGGCAATATCATCGCCGACGAAGGAACAGGTGCCACTTCTATGCCGGGAGTATTTGCCGGAGGCGATGTCGTCACCGGTGCTGCAACAGTCATCAAGGCTATGGGGGCAGGCAAGGCTGCCGCTGCTGCCATAGATGATTATCTCCAAGCAAAAAAAGGAGGCAAGTAGTTTGGCTGCAACAATAATCGACGGCAAGGCCGTCAGCAAAAAAATACGTCAACAGCTGACAGAAGATGTTGCCAGGTTTATAAGTGAGACCAGGATTACTCCCGGCCTGGCGGTGGTTTTGGTGGGTGACGACCCGGCGTCCCATACCTATGTCCGCAGCAAGGAAAAGTCCACTGTCAAGGCGGGAATGTATTCTGAGGTTTACCGTCTCGCCGCCACGACATCAGAAGCTGAACTGCTGAACTTAGTGGACAAACTCAACAAGGACAATAAAATCCACGGCATTCTCGTGCAGCTTCCCCTGCCGGGGCATATTGATGAGCTCAAAGTCCTCAATGCCATTGATCCCCGCAAGGACGTGGACGGTTTCCATCCCATGAATGCCGGGAACCTCTTTATCGGCCAGGAGAGTTTTATTCCCTGCACTCCCCATGGCATCATGGAACTGCTGGCTGATGCCGGCGTTTCCCTCCAGGGGAAACACGCAGTAGTAGTTGGCCGCAGCAATATTGTCGGCAAACCCGTTGCCATGCTTTTGCTGCAACAACATGCCACTGTGACAATCTGCCATTCCCGCACCGCTGACTTGGGGGCCATTACCCGTCAGGCTGATGTGCTGGTAGTGGCAGTTGGGCGCCCGAATTTTATCACCGGCGAGATGATTAAGCCCGGGGCAGTGGTAATCGACGTGGGAATCAACAGAGTTGATGGCAAATTGGTGGGCGACGTGGACTTTGAAAGTGCCCAGGCAGTTGCCGGCCATCTTACTCCCGTTCCCGGCGGCGTGGGGCCAATGACAATTACCATGCTGCTAAAAAACACATTAGTTGCCGCCCAAAGATGCCGGTGAGTGTGCCCCTGACTGTAAGCGAGCTGACAGACCGCATCAGCAGGGCCATTCAGGGGGATCCTCAGCTCATTGATGTAACAGTGGCAGGGGAATTGTCCAACTTTGTCCACCACAGTTCTGGCCATATGTACTTTACCCTTAAAGACAAGGACAGCAGCATTAAAGGTGTAATGTTTCACACCTGGAACAGGCGCCTGCCCTTTGTCCCCGAAAACGGACAGCATGTCTATTTGCGGGGGGATGTGGTGGTATATAAAAAGGGCGGGAATTATCAGCTCAATGCCTATGCTATGGAACCTGCGGGCCAGGGCGCCCTTGCCCTGGCTTTTGCCCAGCTCAAGGAGAAACTGAAACGGGAAGGCCTCTTTGCGCCGGAACGGAAACGCCCTCTCCCGGCTTACCCCCGGCGGGTTGGCGTGGTGACATCTCCCCAGGCTGCAGCCCTCCAGGACTTATTGGTTACTGCCTCCCAGCTGGGATGGCCAGTGACATTTGAGCTGGCTCCTGCGATTGTGCAGGGGGAAAAGGGTGCAGATTCGGTGCTGGAGGCACTGGAAAGCCTGTACAGACGCCATCCTGATGTTATTGTCATCACCAGAGGCGGGGGCTCTTTAGAAGAGCTGTGGGTGTTTAACGAAGAAAAAGTAGCCCGGGCGGTGGCCGCATCCCCTGTGCCAATTGTCAGCGCCGTCGGCCACGAAACTGATTTTACTATTTGCGACTTTGTCGCCGATGCCCGGGCAGCCACACCGACTGCCGCAGCCCGCCTCGTAGTTCCTGATGCTAAGAACCTGGCGGCAAATTTGGTGCAGCTGCAAAAGCGGCTGGCGGCAGCTGTCAATGCCGTCGCCGCAAGCCGGCGGCGGACACTGCACACCCTTGCCAGCCGTCCCGTGTTATCCCGGCCGCTGCAGCTTCTCTTACAGCCTCGCCAAAGTCTGGATATAACCGTTCATCGGCTGAAAACCGCCTTTGCCCGCCTGCTAGAACAGCGACGTCACGGCCTGGCAGGGATTGCTTCTCGTGTGGCGGATCTCAACCCGATGTCTGTTTTCAGCCGTGGGTTTACCCTGGTTCGCGACGAAAAGGGCATAATAAAAAGTACCAGCCAGCTAATGCCGGGCAAAGGAGTCGTCATCCAGTTTCAGGATGGCCAGGCTCAGGCCACTATACTGGCAGTGGGAGGGTTAGAAGATGGAAAAGGAAATGAAATTTGAAGACGCTTTAGCCAGACTGGAGGAAATCGTCGCCAGCCTTGAGGCTGGCGATGCCGACCTGGAAGAGGCCCTGAAATTGTTTGAAGAGGGCATCAGCCTGGTTCGCACCTGTGATAAGCAGCTGAAAGAGGCGGAGCAGAAATTAGAGCAGCTTAATATCCATGGAGAACAGCAGTGACCATCCAGGAGTATATGGCTGCCCGCCGAGAGTATTTTAATCAGAAACTCAAGGATTTTTTGCCCCATCCCGACAGTTGTCCCCATAAGTTGTTGGAAGCCATGGAATACAGTCTGTATGCAGGCGGAAAGCGCCTGCGCCCCATACTGCTTTTCGCTGCTGCCGAGACTTGCGGCGGAACACCTGATGCCGCCTTGCCATATGCCGTCGCCTTGGAAATGGTGCATACATACTCCCTGGTACACGACGACCTGCCCGCCATGGATGACGACGACCTGCGCCGGGGCAAGCCTTCCAACCACAAAGTCTTTGGTGAAGCCATGGCGATTCTGGCTGGCGATGCCCTCCTGACCCACGCTTTCACTGTCACTGCCAAGGGCAGACAGGAGGAGCCCCAGTTGCGGCTGGCAGCAGTGGCCGAGCTGGCTAAGGCAGCTGGGCCCGCCGGCATGGTGGCAGGCCAGGCTATGGACATTGAAGAGGGGAAGAAGGAGGCTTCCCTGGTAAATGACATCCATAGGTGCAAAACCGGTGCCTTAATCAAGGCTGCAGTGCGCATTGGCGCCATTGTCGCGGGAGCGAGTACCAGAGTTATTCACGGCCTCACTCAGTATGCAGATTCTCTGGGACTGGCCTATCAAATCGCCGACGACATCCTTGATGCCACAGGCACTGTTGATCAAATAGGCAAGAATCCAGGCAGCGACGCAAAAAAGGGCAAGGATACCTTCGTTACAGTCCATGGACTGGAGGGGGCAAGGATAATGCTTGCCGCAGAAACTGCAAGGGCAATCCGGGCTTTGCACAATCTGGAGGGGGATTATACCCTCCTGGCGGAACTGGCCCAATACCTGGCCGGCAGGGGGGAATAACAAAAACAGGCCTGAGGCCTGTTAGCTTTGGCTGATTCCCCTTTGGAAGCATTGGAAGCAGCAGAACCGTCCCCGTGCTTCCCTAACGCTTCCAGGAGCCTGGGGTAGAAGGAGATGAAGTCGGGGTATGTATCCCTGTTGTCCTCGTACTCCTTCAGGGCTTCTGTCAGCACCTTGGTGTAGATAAAGCCCTCACTCAGTTCTCTGTCCAGGGCTTTGCTGCCTTCCCGGGGGCTGTCGGCATAGGCCAGCCTGACCGTTACTGCCCGCACAATATGTTCATTGAGGCAGGTAACCCAGGTGCCGTAGTTGAGGTCTTCCATTTCTTCTCTTATCGGGGCCAGCAAATGCTCATATTGCGCCACTTCATCCATATGCATATTGGTTATTCTGTTGACAAAGCTGTGGCTGAATTCATGGCGCAGGAGTAACTTCAAGACATCCTTGTTGCCGTAGACAGGCACATCTCCACTGGTCTCATCGTCAAAGGGGAGTAAGATGCAGTAGGCATCAACCCTGTCCATCCGTTCTATATTGGGGCCAAATCCCCCGCCGCCGCCGTACAGGGGTACTGGAATGATGGTAAAGGATTGGTACTCCATGCCATAGTAATCCTGCAGCTCGGTAATGTAGTCTGTCTCTCCCAGAATCGCTGCCACCTGGAGGAGATTGTCCCGGTAATAATCTTCATGGGCATTGAAAAAATTTGCATATTTACTGTCCCGGCAAAATTCCCGCAAAGCCCGGGCAAATTGCTTTAATTGCTCTTTGCCGCCGCCGCCGGTGACAACGTGGTCGGCAATGTGCACAGAGTCATCCAGATATAAACTGTCAGTCAGCCCCAAAGCAAAGGTGGCGGGAGTGCTGAAGATAAACCCGGTTTTCGTCATTTTGTCATACATGGTTACAGCCTCATGGTTCCGGTATTGGTGAAAATATGTATCCACATCGGAGCGGTAGCTAAATTCCGCTGCAGTCATCAGTTGATTATACTGACTTAAATACTGGACGATGGCAATCAGCTCAACTCTGGGGTCGACAGTGATTTTTATATTGTTGCTCAGCTTAGTCACTGGCGGGATGTAAGGCAAAGTATCCCGTTCCAGGCATGCAGCCAAAGTAAAAGTCATCAGTAATAACAGCAATGACAGGAAAAGGCATGATGCCCGTCTCATGAACATTCCCCCTCTAGCGAAATATATTATTTATTCCGCAGCCAGCATTGATTGTCCTGCTTTTTATAACCATTAATGGGAAGATAAAAAAACCAAATTTCCAAGTTTGTAACATTGCCATTAAAAAAAATTCGTGTTAAAATGATTACACTTTAATTTGGGTGGTGCAGTATCCTAGTCAGTGCGCCCTATCCGAAGGCGGGCCTAAAAATCCGTCAAAGGGCATATCGATGAAGTTCCTGGTGCCGGCTTTTGACGCCCCGTCAGGGGTTGGTGCTGGGAGTTAAGGATTAGGGGCGATCTACAAGGGCATGTAGGCGTTGACCCCTTTTCCGCGGAGACCCAAGTGCGTGGTTCTATACAGAGGGTATATTACTACGGCTTGGGGTGAA
Organism: Bacillota bacterium; assembly: GCA_012727415.1. Classification (GTDB taxonomy): domain Bacteria; phylum Bacillota; class Proteinivoracia; order UBA4975; family UBA4975; genus UBA4975. Next base: position 7,387 of record JAAYHI010000083.1, on the reverse strand, counting down.
CCTGCATGCGGTTCCGACCGATACCAAGAGGAGTTGTGTGCAGTGTAGCCTGCCTTGAGCGGGATTGGCGGATTGCGGAGTCGGCCTGACCTCGTAGGCCTACGAGCTAAGGCTTTGCGCATGAAACCTTTCTTGCAAAAGAGGATAAGGTTAGGACGCGCGCTGTTGAGGAAATCTCCTAGGCTGTTCTATAACGAGGTTACGCGGGGATTAAAGTGCGGACTAAGTGGCAATCAAGCATTGCCGTAGGCGACACGGCAAACTGGGACTTAAAGGGGAACCGCCATTCCGGCGACGGGTGGTGTTTCCAGGGGGAAAACCTGCTTGACCTAAGCCGCAGTGTTTACCTGCGTAGCCACCACCATACATATTGAGGTGAAATCTTGGCCACTAAAAAGAATCGGCGATGGGTGCGGAATACTCTGATATCGACCTTTTTTTTATCCATTTTTTTCAGTGGCGCGTCCCGGGTCATCCTGGGAGATAATGCCGGCCTAATTCCTTCTCTTATCGTCCTGCTGCTGATTATCCTTACCGGCGTAGTTTTTGATATCATTGGCGTTGCTGCTACATCCTCGAAAATGGCACCGCTTAACGCCAAGGCCGCAAAAAAGGTCCCCGGCGCTAAAGCGGCAATAAATCTCGCCCGCAACTCGGAAAAGGCGTCCAGCTTCTGCAATGACGTCGTCGGTGATATCTGCGGGATTATCAGCGGCTCTGCTGCCGCTGCCATTGTCTTTAATCTGGCGGCTAATGACCCGAAACAGGGATATATTAATATTGTCGTCGGGGCAGTTGTCGCTGCCCGTACCGTAGGTGGCAAAGCCCTTGGCAAAAGCACCGCCATAAGCTATTCCACCGAAATTTTAATGCTTGCCGGCAAAGTCATTAGTTTTTTTGCCAAGCTAAATCCTTTCCACAAGGCCAAAGACCGCGGCAGCAATGGAAAGTGAGGTTGCAAATGGATAATAAACTGTTGAACCGGATAAATTGCCCCCAAGACCTGAAAAAACTGAGTGCAGAAGAATTGGAGCTGCTGGCGGCGGAATTGCGTCAGGAAGTCCTGACTGTCGTCAGCGAAAACGGGGGACACCTGGCCTCAAATTTAGGTGTAGTGGAGCTTACCCTGGCATTGCATTCGGTCTATGACAGCCCTGCCGACAAAATTATATGGGATGTCGGCCATCAGTGCTATATCCACAAGCTTCTGACTGGTCGCCGCCGGGAATTTTCCACATTGCGCCGCTTTGGGGGGCTTTCCGGCTTCCCCAAGACTGCTGAGAGCCCCCACGACATTGCCGAGACAGGCCACAGCAGCACTTCGATATCTGTTGCCATGGGCATGGCAATTGCCCGGGATTTAAACCGGGATAACTACAGTGTCGTGGCTGTAATCGGCGACGGCTCCCTGGGGGGAGGCATGGCCCTTGAAGCCCTTAATTGCGTGGGTTCCCAAAAGCTTGATCTCACCATTATCTTAAACGACAATGAAATGTCCATTTCCCGGAATGTGGGGGGGCTCTCTTCCTATTTTTCCAGGGTGCGAACCGACCCAAAGTACACCCGCTTGTCTGAGGACCTGAAGTTTCTGCTGCAAAAAATACCAGCCGTTGGCGACAGCGTGTACAGGGCTGCGGAGCGGGTGAAGTCCAGTATTAAGTACCTGCTGGTCCGGGGCATGCTCTTTGAAGAGTTGGGCTTTACCTACCTGGGACCCATTGACGGACACAATATTGAAGCCCTTCAGAAGATTTTGCGCCGGGCCAAGAGCTATAGAGGTCCAGTCCTCATCCACGTCGTCACTAAAAAAGGCAAGGGTTACGGGCCGGCAGAAGCTCAGCCCGCCAAATTCCACGGCGTTAGCGCCTTTGATGCGAAAACCGGGGCCGTCCCGCTGGCTTCCAGGACATATACCGACGTCTTTTCTGATACAATCTGTGCCTTAGCAGAGAAGGATCCGCGAATCGTAGCCATTACTGCCGCCATGCCCGAGGGCACAGGCCTGAGTAAATTTGCTTCCAAATACCCCGGCCGCTTTTTCGATGTGGGTATAGCCGAGCAACACGCTGTGACCATGGCCGCCGGCATGGCCCGGGCAGGCTACCGGCCTGTGGTGGCCATCTACTCTACTTTCCTGCAGCGGGCATATGATCAGATTGTCCATGACGTCTGTCTTGCCAATCTGCCGGTGGTTTTTGCCATAGACCGGGCTGGCATCGTAGGCGCTGACGGCGAGACCCATCAGGGTATTTTCGATATCGCCATGTTGCGCCACATCCCAAACATGACCATCATGATGCCCAAAGACTTTACCGAGCTGAGGGCAATGCTGGACCTCTGCCTCAAGCATAAAGGGCCGGTTGCCCTCCGCTATCCCAGGGGCAGCGCTTCCTCTTTGCCGGTGGCCTTGTCGGGAGCTCCCTTAGCGGTGGGCAAAGGCGAAGTCTTGCGCGATGGCAAGGATCTTGCCATCCTGGGAATGGGGCCGACTCTTGTCTCTGCTCTCCAGGCCCAGGCGCAGCTGCACAGCCAGGGGATCAGCGCGGCTGTAATTAACCTCAGATTTGCCAAACCCCTGGACCAGGAACTGATTGAGAAGTATGCCCGGAGATGCGGCCGCCTGATTACCATCGAGGAACATGTCCTTGACGGCGGTCTGGGCAGTGCTGTGCTGGAGGCCTGCAGCGCCAGGGGGATTACACCTGCCACTAAGTTGCTGGGAATCAAAGACTGGTTTGTTCCTCATGGCGAGCCGCAACAATTACGGGAATTATGCAATTTAGCCGCCGCTGACATAGTTGCCGCTGCCCGGGAACTCATGTCCAGGGGGAAAATACATGACCGCGAAAACAAGGCTTGACCTCCTGGTGGTGGAGCGGGGGCTGGCTGCCACACGCTCTCAGGCCAGGGGGCTGATTATGGCGGGCCTTATTCTGGTGGACAAGGAGCGGACAGACAAGCCGGGAACCCTGGTGCCTGTCGACTCCCTTCTGGAACTGAAGGGAGAGCCCAGTCTGTATGTCAGCAGGGGCGGGCAAAAACTGGCCAAGGCTTTGGACAAGTTTGCCATTGATCTCAGGGACAGGATTGTCCTGGATGTTGGGGCCTCTACCGGTGGCTTCACCGACTGCTGTCTCCAGGCTGGAGCGCGGCTTGTATATGCTGTTGACGTGGGCTACGGCCAACTGGCATGGAGCTTAAGGACCGATCCCCGGGTCATCAATTTAGAGCGGACAAATATCCGCAACCTGAAGAAAGAGCATCTCACCGGGGGCATGCCGGACTTTAGCTGCATCGACGTGGCCTTTATATCCTTGGAACTGGTGCTGCCTGTTATTGCCGAGCTCGGCATCCCGGAAGCAGTGATGTTGATAAAACCCCAGTTTGAAGCTGGCCGGGACCAGGTGGGCAAGGGAGTGGTCCGGGACCCGGCAATCCATCTGTGGGTCATCAACAAGGTTGTGGCCGCTGCTGAGAACCTGGGGTTTACCCTGTGGAACCTGGATTTTTCCCCGGTTCAGGGGCCCAAGGGGAACATTGAGTTCCTGGCCCACGGTTTTTTTGATGCCAAAGAGCCGGAAGAAAAGCCTGTTCCCCGGCAGGTGGTGGTTGCTGCCCACCAGTATTTTAAATAACCCGCGTGTTGGTTTCCTGAGGCGCAGGAAATCACTTTTTTTTGTGGAAATATAGTAGGGGAGGTGATGGTCTTGACTCTCACGGCGATTGATTACATAATTATTGCGAGCTTTGCGTTTTTGCTCTTGCTGTACAAAGTGGTGAGGGATTGGTACGGCACCAGGGATGTGCCCCGGAGAATCGACGAAAAGGCCGCCGAGTTGCTGCGGGAAGAGGGGTACCGAGTCCTTGCCCGCGCGGCAGTTAAGTTTATAGACTTTGACATCGAGGGCAAAGTCCATCGCCAAAAGGGCAAGGCCGACCTGGTTGTCCGCCGGGGCATTAAGAAATATGTGGTGGAAGTAAACGCCAGAGATTCCGGCAGCGTCCGCAATGCTGACATTCGCCGCCGGATTTTGGAATATAAAATTGCCTTTGCTCCCCATGGCATAATCACCGTCGATATGGACAGGGAGAGAATGCGGATAATCAAAATCAACAGCCGCCGCTGGCTGAACACTGTGCTGGCTTTAGGGGCTGCCGCCGCCCTGGGGGCAGTTATCTACTTATTTGTGAGGTATCTAAGATGAAAGCTGTAGCAATAATCGCAAATCTGTCGAAACCTAATGTCCATGAGATCGCAAGAGATATTACCGCCTGGCTGGAAGCCCGCAGGGTCAAGGTTTACTCCCAGCAGGAGCTTGGCTGCGGACAGGGCTTTTCTCTGGGCGAGCCTTTACCTCCGGCAGACCTGATAATGGTTTTGGGGGGGGATGGCACTTTCCTCGCCGTGGCAGGTATGTATGGTCCTTCGGGAATCCCCCTCCTCGGGGTCAACCTGGGCCACCTGGGATTTCTCACCGAGGTAGAAGTGGGCGACCTGGAGCAGGACCTGGATAAGCTGGTGCAGGGAGACTACTGTGTGGAAAGGCGCGGGATGCTTGACGCCCGCGTCTTTCGCCAGGGGAAGCTGGTGTCTCAGGCCTTGGCCCTCAATGATGTTGTTGTTGCAAAGGGCCCGCTGGCCAGAATTCTCCACCTGGAAGTGGCCGTGGAGGGAGTCCGCATAGGCAACTACCGGGGGGACGGGGTCATTGTCGCTACCCCCACCGGTTCCACAGGCTATTCCCTGTCGGCCGGCGGGCCAATTGTCCCGCCCAATGTGGATATAATCCTCGTCACGCCTATATGTCCGCATACCCTCAATGCCCGGCCGATTGTTGTGGATAAGGGTGCAGTGATTACAGTGCGCACCATGAACAGCCAGTCGGAAACCTTCATTACCTTGGACGGGCAGCAGGGCATGGAGTTAGATTGCGACGCTGTCCTGGAAATTACCAGCTCCAAGCATGAGACCTCTTTGGTCAGGCTCAAAGGCAAGAACTTTTTCGACATACTCGCCAAAAAAATAGTGGATCAAGATCACTAAAGGAGGATTATTTTGCTCCGGGAACTACACATCGAAAATTTTGCCCTCATTCAGAACCTGACAGTTGCTTTCGGAGATGGACTAAACATCCTTACCGGCGAAACCGGTGCCGGAAAATCTATAATCATCGATGCTCTCAACCAAGTCCTCGGCCAGCGGGCGTCCTCCGAGCTGGTGCGTTCCGGCGAGGAAATGGCGATAATCACAGCTGTAGTGGATACCAGCCCTCAAGTCCTGGCCCGGTTGGCGGAGTTGGGCCTGGAGACCAGGGAAGGCACTGTCATTCTGCAACGGGAAATTTACGCCAGGGGGCAAAGCCAGGCCCGGGTTGACGGCAGGCCTGTCAGCCTGGCAGTGTTGCGGGAGATTGGCAGTATGCTGGTGGAGATCCATGGCCAGCATGAACACCAGACTCTGCTGGACGAGAGCTCCCATCTGTCCCTGGTGGATGCATACGGCGGCAGCGACTTGCAGGCTGTGGCCGCTGAATACCAACGAGCCTGGCAGGAGCTGGTTGGCTACCAGAGAGAAATTGCCGGCCTCCATGGCGACCAGAGGGAACGGGAGCGCATTCTTGACCTGCTCAATTACCAGGTAAATGAAATCGTCGCCGCTGCTCTCACTCCCGGAGAAGAAGAATCCCTGCTGGCGGAACTGAAATTGCTGGAAAATGCCCGCAAGCTTCTGGAGATATGCCACAGCGGCTACCACTCCCTGTACGAGTCTGACCAAAATCCCGTGGTTGAAATCCTGGGTGGGATAGTGTCTGGCCTCAAGGAGTTCAGGGGGCTGGATGCCAGCCTGGAGCAAGCATGCACCCAGTTGGAAGACTCTCTGTACTCCATAGAGGACGCCGCCTATCAGTTGCGTTCCTTTGCCGACAGCTTTTCCTATGACCCCCGGCGCCAAGAAGAGATAGAGGAGCGCCTGGAGCTCATCCATGATCTAAAGCGCAAATACGCCGATTCCATCGAAGGTATCCTGGCCTGGAAAGGGCAGCAGGAGGCGGAAATAGAAAAAATCCGCAATACTGAAGCCCGCCACAGCCAGTTGTCCGAATTGATTGTTGCCGCCAAGGAAAGGGCAGGGAGACTGGCTGCTGACCTTAGCCGCCTGCGGCAGCAAGCGGGGAAACAATTGGGGGACGCCATCATGGAAGAGCTGAAGTATCTGCAGATGGCGAAAACCCGCTTTCAAGTTGAATTTGAGTCCCGGGAGGATGAAGAGGGACTGCCCGTTGCTGGCAGGAAACTGGCTGCAGAAGCCACGGGCATCGACACCGTCCGCTTTCTTATCTCCCCCAACCCCGGGGAACCGTTAAAGCCTTTGACCAAAATCGCTTCCGGGGGAGAAATGTCCCGGATAATGCTGGCTGTTCTTAGTGTCCTCGCCAAGCTGCGCTCTGTACACACCATGGTCTTTGATGAGATTGATGCCGGTATCGGCGGCAGGGCCGCCCAGGCTGTGGCCGAAAAGCTGGCAGCAGTGGCTGAGCGGCGCCAGGTCATTTGCGTCAGTCACCTGCCCCAGGTTTCTTCTATGGCCGATACCCACCTTTACATCTACAAAGTCCAGGCCGGAGAGCGCACCCTCACCAAGGTAACCCGTCTCGATATGGAGGGCAGGGTGGAGGAACTGGCCCGGATGCTGGGGGGCGCGGAGGTAACGGCAGCCACCAGAGAGCATGCCCGAGAGATGCTGAGCCTTGCCAGTAAACTAAAAACCGTAAATTAGTTTTTATACAAAAAATCTATGGCAGCGACAACACCTCTTTCCATAATTAAAGAGGTGTTTTTTCTTTGCCGCGAGTTTTAAGGCTTTTTTACAACCCCATTGGCAACGGAAACTTTATTTGATTGGCGTGCCCTTAATTGTCAGCATATGCAGCTTGGATTTCAGCCAATTTAAAACTAGTGTCGATTAGGAAAAGGAGTTGGTCGACAAGGGAGTGGAAACAGTTTGAAAAAAAATTTCGCCAGGGGCCTGGTAATATCTTTGCTCTGGTTGTTGGTGCTGGGCCAGGGGATTCAGGCATTGCTGCTCCTCCCCGGTGAAGTCACCCGCTTTGAGGGAGATGATCAGGCTATCAATTTCGATCTGCCCTGGCCAATGACTATCAGCGATGAAGGCGGCATCCTCCAGGCGGCAGAAGATGGCGGAAAAGGGTTTATAGTCAACGCAAAGTCGGGAAACTACAGCTTTACAATCAGCTTGCTGGGGTTGCTGCCCCTCAAGCAGATGCGGGTCAATGTCATTCCCCAGTTGGAACTGGTGCCTTCAGGGCATTCCATCGGGGTAAAGCTGTCGGAAACGGGGGTAATCGTAGCTGGCCTGGACAGCATT
>JAAYHI010000082.1 GCA_012727415.1 Bacillota bacterium | reverse complement strand
GATTACTTCAAGATCAGACAAGCTATTGCCAAGGCAAATGTCAACGTTCCCAGCGAAACGCTTTCTGATGCCGAGCTGGATCGCCTCACTGCTGAAGTTGTAAAAAGTCTTGACGTCAACAAGACCCCGGGTGTCGAGGACATCCAGGACATAGTGGAACTGACGTTGATGGAAAACGGCATTTCTCAAACTGCCAAAGTATACATCCTCTACCGCTCGGAACGGGCGAAAATCCGCCAGCAAAAAAATGCCCTGATGGAGACCTTCAAAAAGCTCTCCTTTACTGAGGCAGCTGCCACCGACATGAAGCGGGAAAATGCCAATGTCGACGGCAACACAGCTATGGGCATGATGCTAAAGTACGGCTCGGAGTCATCCAAGTCCTTCATTGACAACTATGTGCTGCCGGAAGATATGGCCAAGGCTCATGCTGGGGGAGATATACATATACACGACAAGGACTTCTATTTGTTGACGGAGACTTGCTGCCAAATCGACCTCGAAAAATTGTTCTCCAACGGATTTTCCACCGGCCACGGCTTCCTCCGGGAACCGCAAAGCATTGAAAGTTATGCCGCTTTGGCATGTATCGCCCTGCAGGCCAACCAGAACGAAATGCATGGCGGCCAGTCCATCCCCAACTTTGAGAATGTCATGGCCGCTGGGGTCCACAAGACCTGCCGCAAGCATATTCGGGACCTGGTCGAAGAACACCAGTTGCTGGCAAAGGACAAGCTGGATGACGCCACTGTGCAGGAGCTTTTAGAGTTGGACTATGACGGCCTGGTGGAAAAGATAGCCGTAACGGAAGAGTCTGACCTGCTGACGCTGTTGACCCTGGCCCAAAAGCGGGTGCAGCGCTCCACTTACCAGGGGATGCAATCATTGGTTCATAATCTCAACACTATGAATTCCAGGGCCGGCGCCCAGGTGCCCTTTACTTCAATAAACTACGGCACTGGCACCTCCCATGCCGCCCGCTTAGTGATAGCCCAACTCTTGCAGGCTACCGAAGACGGTTTGGGCAACGGCGAGACGCCCATCTTTCCCGTCCAGATCTTCAAGGTCAAGGACGGCATCAACAGTAAAGAGGGAGACCCCAATTACGATCTGTTCAAGCAGGCTATCAGGGTCTCGGCGAAACGTCTCTTCCCCAATTTCAGCTTTTTGGATGCCCCCTTTAACCTCCAGTACTACCGCCCGGGGGACGACAATACAGAAGTGGCGTACATGGGCTGCCGCACCAGAGTAATCGGCAATGTCTATGATCCCAATAAAGAGGTTACCAAGGGCCGCGGCAACCTGAGCTTTACTTCCATCAACCTGCCCCGGCTGGGCATTGAAGCCAGGGGATCCCTGGACAAGTTCTTCGCCTCCCTGGACAACAAGATGGACCTCGTCTTCCGCCAGCTTCGCCACCGCTTTGAAATACAGAAGCGCAAGTTTATCCACAACTATCCCTTCCTCATGGGCCAGGGTATCTGGATTGAATCGGAAACCCTGCGCAAGGATGAGGAAATTGAACGGGTGCTGCGCCACGGCACACTGTCTGTAGGATTTATTGGCCTGGCTGAGACCCTTGTCGCCCTGACGGGCAAGCACCATGGCGAAAGCGCCGCCAGCCAGGAGCTGGGACTGCGCATTGTCAGGCACATGCGGGAGCGCTGCGACCAAAGGTCCCAGGAAGAGCAGCTCAACTATACCCTCCTGGCCACCCCTGCTGAAGGTCTCTCGGGGCGCTTTGTGCAGATGGACAGAGAACGCTACGGAGTTATGGAGAACATCACCAATCACGAGTACTATACCAACTCTTTCCATATCCCCGTCTACTACCAGATCAGTGCCCGGGACAAGATTGACCTGGAGGCTCCCTATCATGCACTGACCAATGCCGGCCACATCACTTATATTGAATTGGACGGCAACCCCAGCCAGAATCTCTCGGTCTTTGAAGAAATCATCCTGTATATGAAAGAGGCGGGCATAGGCTACGGCTCCATCAACCACCCCCTGGACCGGGATCCGAAATGCGGCTATTCCGGCGTCATTGGAACAACCTGCCCCCGCTGCGGCCGGGAAGAGACCAGTCTGGAGCCCTTCGAGCGGATTCGCAGAATCACCGGCTACCTGGTAGGTACTTTGGATCGCTTTAACAACGCCAAGCGGGCCGAGGTTGAAGAGAGGGTAAAGCATGCTTAGTTACTGGGAAAGGAAGCTGCGCCTCCTGGGCAAGAGGGAGCAGCAGCCCCAGGAATCCAGCGGGCAACAGGTCCAACTGGCTTCCCTCATCGAGGAGTCGATTGTTGACGGACCGGGCCTGCGATTCGTTCTCTTTACCCAGGGCTGCCCCCATCGCTGCCCAGGCTGCCATAACCCCCAGACCCATCTCCGCGTCGGCGGCACTTACTTCTCCACAGATGAAATCCTGGCGCTGTATGACCAGCACCCTGCCTGCCGCGGTATTACCTTATCGGGGGGAGAGCCCTTCCTCCACGGGGGGCCGTTGGCCCAACTGGCAGAGGCGATTCACCAGCGGGGCGGCGATGTGGTGACCTATACCGGCTACCGCCTGGAAAAACTCAGGGAGTTAGCCAGGACAGATGAGAACATCCTGGCACTGCTTGGGGAAACCGACCTCCTCATTGACGGGCCCTTTGTCCTGGCGAAGCGCTGCCTGGAAGCCCCCTTCGTGGGCAGTTCCAATCAGCGGCTAATAGCCTTGTCCCCCTTGGGCAATAAGTTGCTGGCAGACATCCCGGAGTTGCCGGAAGGGCCCAGGATTGAGCGGATTATGTATCCGCTTGTTTAAGGAGGTCAGGCATTTCCTCCGCAGGGTTAGTTATCGCAGCAATGGGATGCCGGAATCAAATCTGGCGGTGGAAGCGGGAAGTCAGTAAAAACTGGAAAGCAAAAAATCCCCCTGCAGGACAGGGGGATATTTTTATTGTGGTTTCGCCTTGCCCTTGCGGGCAATGATGATGCCTGCACCAAGTACAAGCAGTGCAGCTAAGCCTATACCTCCGTAGAGCCAATAAGGGGACAGGGGACTGGAATCCGCAGGGGTGCCTGGGACCTCTGGATCCTCAGGATTCTCGTCCTTGGGGACCTCTTCCTCGGCCTTGGGCTCGCATCTGGCAGCCAGAGTGTCTACTGTGGCGAGGAGGACTGTGCCATACTCACCGCTGGCCAGGAAGCAGCCATTTCCCCAGGTCACGTCTTCAGCCAATAGCTTATTCCGGAAGGGCTTTCATACCAATTCGCGCCATCAGTAGAGACCAGGACTGTCCCCGTTTTTCCTGCGGCGACGAAGAGGCCCTCACCCCAAGCTACCGCAGTGAGATCGACAGTTGTGCCGGACTCTTGCTTTGACCAGTTGGTGCCGTCAGGCGAAGTCAGTATTGTGCCTTTTTCGCCGACGGCCACGAACAGGTCCTCTCCCCAGGCTGCATCCTCGAGATCGCCTTCGACACCGGAAGCACACTCGGTCCAGGTCCTGCCATCTGCAGATGCCAGTATTGAGCCCCCGGCTCCTACGTATATAAACTTGTCGTTGCCCCAAGTTATGCCGTAGCTGAGACCCAACCCCGGGACAGCTGCTTCTTCCCAATCTATGCCCGTTGCTGAAATGTATACTGCCCCTTCCCCCGCCCTCTGCCAGGGCAGGGGGAATGGGTAACAGGAACTTGACACTCTCAGACATATTCCAGGATAATTATTATGCCTGTTAACAGTATGCCAGCTGTAAAGGAGGAAGAAGATGGCCATTGTAAAAACCAGCAACCTCGTTAAGAAGTTTGGTAGTTTTACAGCGTTGAATGGTATTGACCTGGAGGTGCAAGCCGGAGAAGTATACGGCTTCATTGGTCCTAATGGCGCCGGCAAGACAACCACCATCCGAGTGCTGCTGGGCATCCTCAGAGCTACTTCCGGTCAGGTTGAGATCTTTGGCAAGGATGCCTGGAAGGACGCCGTCGAGATTCACAAGCGGGTAGCCTATGTGCCTGGAGACATAAACCTGTGGCCAAATTTGACCGGCGGCGAGGTAATAGACTTCTTTATCCGGCTGCGGGGAGGCAGCGGCAACAGGAGAGAGGAGTTCATCGCAAAGTTTGACCTCGATCCCACTAAGAAATGTCGGACATACTCCAAAGGCAACCGCCAGAAGGTGGCCCTGGTGGCGGCCTTTGCTTCCGACGCTGACCTGTATGTTCTGGACGAGCCTACTTCTGGCCTGGATCCATTAATGTACAGGGTGTTTCAGGAACATATCCTGCAGCTCAAGCAAGAAGGGAAGAGTGTCTTCCTTTCCAGTCACGTCCTGTCTGAAGTGGAAAGGCTTTGCGATCGGATCAGCATTATCCGCCAGGGTGAGATTATTGAGTCCGGCAGCCTCGACCAGTTACGGCATTTGACGGGGACCCAGGTGGAGGTGGAGACAGCGCAGCCAATGCCGGCCTTGCACTCCCTTGCCGGTGTCCATGATGTCCGGCAACGGGACGGTGCCCTGGTCTTCCTGGTGGACAATGAGGAAATCGGAAATGTGCTGAAGTATATAAGCGGTTTTGATGTAAAGCGGCTGGAGTGCGCCCCCCTGACTCTTGAAGACTTATTCATGCGCTATTACAAGGGCGGAGCGGCTGGCGGGGGTGGGGCTTGATGCTGAAGGGAATGTTCACGGGAATCTCTAAAATAAACGCCTTCACCTGGCGGCGGGAGCGGATAAATGTTCCTGTATGGATACTATCCCTGCTTTCCCTTACGTTCTTTGTTGCCTTGACCTTCCCCCATATCTATCCTGCGGAGCAGCGCCAGGTGCTGGCTGAGACGATGAAAAACCCTGCCATCACCGCCATGTTTGGCATTGGCTATGGACTGGATAATTACCACTACGGAGCGATAATGGGCCATCAGATGAGCCTTTTTACTGCCCTGGGCGCAGCAATAATGAGCATTCTCCTGGTAAACAGGCACACCCGGGGGGATGAGGAGGAAGGGCGGACGGAGGTGGTGGGCTCCTGTCCTGTGGGGAGGCTGTCTGGCCTGGGGGCAACTTTGGCCGTTGCCTGTGCCGCCAATATTTTGCTGGCCCTGGCAACAGGGATTGGCCTGTATGCACTGGGGCTTGAAGGTATCGACCTTCCGGGATCCCTGCTCTATGGAGCCCTTATCGGCGTGACGGGGATATTTTTCGCTGCCAGCACAGCCCTGTTTGCCCAAATTACTGCCACCCCCCGGGGGACGCTGAGCTTTTCCTTTGCCTACCTGGGAATCTCCTATCTGTTGCGAGCTATCGGCGATGTCAGCAGCGAAACCCTGTCCATGTTGTCTCCCCTGGGCTGGGTCCTGCGCTCCCAAGTGTATGTCAACAATTACTGGTGGCCGATTTTCCTGACCCTGGGGGCAGCAATCCTCGTCGGGGCCCTGGCCTTTTACCTAAACTCCATGCGGGACATGGGGGCGGGCTTTATCCATGCCCGGCGGGGACGCACCCATGCTCCTGCCTCATTGCGGAGTCCCCTGGGGTTGGGCCTGCGGCTGCAGCGGGGAGTATTCATTGCCTGGGCAATAGGCATGTATGTCTTAGGCGCATCCTATGGTTCGGTGCTGGGGGATATCGACGCCTTTTTCACAGACAATGAAATGATGCTGAAAATGATTCCCGGCGGGCCAGCGGCCCTGTCGGAGCAATATATAGCCATGATAATGGCAGCCCTGGCCCTGATGAGTACTATCCCGGCACTGTTCATGATTCTCAAAATCCGGGACGAGGAGAAGAAGAACCGGGCTGAACACCTGCTGGTGCGGGCAGTGCCCCGGCCCGCCATCATGCTGTCATTTCTGGGCATAAGTGTTGTCACTGGATTCGCAGTGCTGATGCTGGGAGCAACGGGACTGTGGTCAGCGGGATTAGCCGTACTGGATGAACCCCTGGCCTTTGGCCCGATCTTTTCGGCAGTACTGGCGTATTATCCCGCCATCCTGGGGCTGATTGGGCTGGCGGCAGTGCTGGTTGGCGTGGCACCCAAGGCTGCTTCCTTGATCTGGTACTACCTGGGCTATACCTTCATCACCGCCTACTTTGGCAACCTCCTGCAACTGCCTGAGTGGATGCGAAAGTTAACTCCTTTTGGCTTTGTGCCCCAAGTGCCGGTGGAGAGCATGGGCCCAGTTGCTGCCACTGGGCTGACAGCGGTGGCTTTGGGGTTGATGGCAATTGGAGTCATTGAATACAGCAAGCGGGATATGGTGAACTAATACAGTACATGAAAATGAGCCGTTTGATACGGCTCATTGTTTTTTACCGGCTTCCTGCTCCGCTTCTTCCATCATCTGAATATACAGCATGAGTTCTTTCCGGGAGGATACGTTTAGTTTCATGTATATCCTCTTGTTGTGGGTTTTTATTGTATTGATGGAGAGGCAGAGGATGTTGGCAATTTCCTGGGCGGTGTAGCCTTCGAGGTATAAATTGAAGACCGCTCTTTCTGCAGCAGACAGTGACTCAATATTCTTGATGAACTGCTGCAGCAGAGTGGATTCTTTTGCACTGGGAATACCTGAGGCTTCGTCCTGTTCCGCCAGGAAACTTATGAGGTCGTCAATTTCCGGAATCCTGGTTTTTGGCAGTTCAGCAATGTCCCTTGACTTCACCGCTTTCAATGCTTTCGATACGGGACGGGTATAGCCCCAGCTGACAATGGCTGACACTACCACGCTGACTGCTACCAGCAACAGCAGCAGAAAGGAGAGTTGCTTGTTTTGCCCCGTTAAAATTCTTGCCAGCTCTTCCTGCTCTATCAGCAGGGCCAGGCGCCATTGCTCCTGGTAAGCTGAGTCATTGGGATATAAGGAGATAGTTGTATCCAGGCCGGCAAAGGAACCGCCTGCTTCCTGCTTAAAGTGCGTGAAGTCCTTTTGGGGAGCGACAGTCAGGGGGGCAGAGGTAAAACTCACCGGCCGGTAACTGCCGGACAGGAGTGAGCCCTCAACATGCATCTGCCCGTCTATAACCGGGGAGAAGATGCCAAAAATATTGTGGTAGGCCATGTACTGAGGGGAATATGAAAGTTTGAAGAGCATGGAGCTGATTTCAAAGCCGCAGACTCCGAAGACCTGGCCCCTTGAGTCTTTAAGAGGCACTAAACAATACATTGCAGTATCGCAGTCTTCATGCATGCGCATGCCGTGACTCCAGTAGTACAGGCGGGAAAGGGGAAGCTCACTGTCTTTGGCGGTATCTAAGACCAGGTAGAAGCATTCCATATCCTTTACACTGAACTCCATGCGCCATTGAGGAAGGAGCTCCATTTTGTGGTTCCGGGCTACAGATGTAGGTCCCCGCAAAAACCGGAGGTTGGAGAAAGATGCGCTGACTATGTTCGGTTCCATGTTTTTAATAAACAGCCCGGCCTTGGAATGTTCCGCCCCGGGGAGGCCAGGGTTTACAGTTGCGTCGAGGATTAATATTACACCGCTGCTCCTGGCTTGCTCCAGGGAGGAGGCCAGCAAACTCATTTGCCTGCCGAGGATGCCTTCCAGCAATTCCGGGTGCTCCTGAAGATTGTCGGGGGAGATCTTGAGCTCCAGGAATTCCCGTTCGAGATTCAGCGTCAGCCTGCGGGCCAGTTCCAGGGAGTGGACGGTGACTGTGTTGAAATCCTGGTGAATGTGGTCGGCTATGCTGGTCAGTTCTCGCTCCATGAATTTATAGCTTTCATTATAGCTTGACTTGAATATGCCGCTGGCAAACAGGATTGCCAGGACCCCGGCCATTATCAGGAGGAGGAAGGCCAAGAAAAAAATAAAGAGGCGGACGCGCATAGGGAGCCCGTAATTGCCGACAGAATCTATCCCTTCTTTATACTGTCGCAATTTCCGCAGAAGAAAGCTGGTCCCCATGAAATCCCCCCCTTAATATATATTACCTGCCGGCAATAAATGCCTCATACACCCCCGCAGTCGCTTGAGCATAAGCTGCATCGGAGCCGGCACTTTCCAGCAACTGGAGATACTTGTTTCTGGCAGTTTCCGCAGCTTGTATAATATCAATTTCGTAGCTTTTACTCAAGGAGTCAAATTCGTCGAACACCGGCGGGATATAAAAATCGTATTCAGTATGCACTGTGATTGCTGCCTTCAGCAGCTTGCGTATGTTTTCATTCTCATTGCTGGCGATTTCCTTAGTAATGCTGTTTTCAAAGGCCTCGTGGGTAACAGGCAAGTAGCCTGTAGAAGCTACGAACCTCATGTTTTGCTCAGGGGCGGTAAACCATTTTAGAAAGATGGCGGCGGCCCTTTCTTTCACAGGTGTGGATTTTGCCACAATCATCCCGCTGCCCCTTTGAATGGCAATCTTTTCTCCGCCGGCAAAGGTTGGAAAGGGCAGTATAGTATATTCAACCTTGCGGGTGGTATTGTCGGGATAGGTAATTTCATCCCCGTAAAACAGGATCCCCGCCGTGGAACCGCTGGAGCAGACAATTTCTCCTGTCTTGGACAAATCTGAAGAGTAGCCCGGGTAGATTGCAAACCCGCCTTTAACAGCTGGTTCCATAAAGAAGGACCATATCCGCCGGTAGTTCTCGTTGTCCAATTGCAGGCGCTTGTTCTCAATGAACTTGTCCCCTAATTGGGCCATGCCCACCTGGGCAATGTTGAAAAGAGAGTCGGCCTTATAAAAACTCTTGCCATCCCCTGTAATATCAGGAGTCTTTTCATCAGTCCACTGGTAGTACTTCCGGGCTGCATCGGCAACTCCTTCAAAAGTAGCAAGCTGCTCCATCTCGACACCGGTAGCTTCCGAGAATTCATCGAACAGAGTTTGGTTGACAAACAGAACTTCGGTGGATTTAGCGAAGGGAAAGACGTAGAGATGGTCTGAAATATACCCTTCGTTCAGAAAGCCCGGAAGGTAAGCATCCAGCTCCTTTTGGGTGAAGTAGTCGTCAATCCTGGCCAACAAGCCCTTGGACTCCAGCAAAATGGCAGTCTGGGGGTAACAGGTGGCGATGTCCGGCATTTCAGGTGCACCCGGGTCATCGGCTGCAATCATCGCCAGCTTCTCCTTGATTGTGGCTGAATCTGTAATCGATGTGACGTTAAGGGTGATGCCATTCTCCCTGCCTACTGTCTTGTTGAATTCATCCACCAAGCTGTCCATTGTTTTCAGCATCTGGCCGCCAAAGTTATGCCACAGGGTGAGGGTAACCGGGTTGGCAGGGCTTGGGCCATTATCTTTGCAGCCGCTGAAAATAAGGGTCAGCATCAGCAATAACAAGGCGATTTTTTTTATGCGCCGTGAAAATTTGGCGTTTTTTGTAAAGTACATTGCGAAATCATCCTTTCCTTCTAAAAATCACCCTGGGGGTGATTACACCGGGAAAAAAGCCACGTATAATTTAAGCAGAGGTTTTCCCGTCTGAAAGCCCCGATGATTACTTCTGACGAGGAGGAAGCCCCATGGCAGTTCAACTTCCCGGGGACGCACAATCGGTTCATTACTTGGTCGGCGCAAATTTGCGGCAATTGCACAGGTTCCCCACAGCGATAAAGTTGTCTGAGTGGGATTCTGTCGCTGCTGTCAGCGCTGCAGGCATGAAGGAGTTTATCTATTGTCCCCATTGTGCTAACTCCATGCAGGTTACTGCCCCAGATAATTACCAGATGTTTATAATGGTTAATTCCAATACGTTAAACAGCATTGTCCTGATCCAGGATGACTATATCCGGACAATTGCCCCTTCCTATCCCCACATTGCTTCAGAAAAAAATCGCCACATCCTGTATGAGTCAAAAGCCATCAACAATCGCCTGGCTATGTTTTACCAGGAAGCAAAGACAGATTATCCCGGCAGGGATGTACTCCTGAAACAACTGGCCCGGATTATTACTTCTTTGCTCCTGGGAGGGATTTCGCGGCCGGTGGTGGTTAAGAGCGAATCCCGCAGATCCAAAGGCGTTGAGCAGGCAATTGAATATATTAATGACAACTACCACAAGAAAATTACCCTGAATGAATTGGCGGATCAGGTTAACTACAGCCAGTATCATTTCATCCGCATTTTTCAAAAAGAAACCGGAAAGACTCCCTTTGAATATCTTACAGGTATTCGTGTCAAAAAGGCCAAAGAATTTTTACGTTCCACCAATCTGTCGATTACAGAAATCTGCCTGCAATGCGGATTCCAAAACAGCAGTCATTTTGCCAACTTTTTCAAATTGCATACAGGTATGAGTCCCAGCGAATACAGACAAAGTCTGGAGCTGAAATAGAAAAGAGCGAAATTAATTCTTCTTCATCGCCGGGCTGTTTTCCTGCCTGGTTCTGGTAATAAAACGCTAATATTTGGAAACATTAAATGGAAGCAAAACGTGTCAATTGAATGTTGAAGGCAAAAATGCTATAATACTTGTGCCATGATATGGCCTGTCAATCCGGGGGCGTACTGGATTCGACGGGGGTTTGAAGTGGCAGAAGAAGCGAGCCGGGGGCCGGACCCCGTCAACAACTGGAAATCGGCTAATAACTGCCAACAATAACTACGCTTTCGCAGCCTAATTAACTAGGCTGCCGTCCTACCAGTTCCCTGCCTGTGGGGATTGGCCAGGGCGTCGCTAATACAGGCTACCGCCGGTAATTGCCTCCGCCACCGACGGGAAATTAAGGAGGCTGGTCAGCGGCTGATCCTGTCCCTGGGAGCTGTCAATGACGAGAACTAATACAGGGAATGCGCTCGGAGATGCTTCTGTGGCTTAACCTTCGGACGCGGGTTCGACTCCCGCCGCCTCCACCATAAATTAAAATCCTGTCAGGGTTTTATTTTTTTCGATAAATATGGTGTGAACAAAAACAAAGAGGGTAAGAACCCCTGGCCTAAGCTGGATGATGCAAAAGCCAGGGGTTTTATACTGCCCTCATGAGATTGAGTTGACATTCCCCGGGGTTACTCATATACTGGAAACATATCAAAAGTTTTTGATGTGAGGTGGTTTAATGCCAACAAGCTACGAGGAAAAGGCAAGGGTGTTTAAAGCATTTTGTGACCCCAATCGCCTGCGGATACTGGAATTACTGCGAGGCGGTGAGAAATGTGCCTGTGTGCTGCTGGAGCAGTCGGATCTCGGGCAATCGGGCCTATCTTACCACATGAAGATATTAACTGAGACAGGTATTGTTATTGGCCGTCCGGAAGGGAAATGGACCCATTATTCCATCAGCGAAGAGGGACGGGCTTATGCTATAGCTCTACTGAAAGAGCTGACAAGGCCCGTGGAGGCCAGGGAAGAAAATTCTTGCTGTTAGGGGTGCAGGCAGAGAGGATGTTAAGTTATGCATAATATACAAGCTGTATGGGACTTTATCCAGCACCAAGTCCTGGGGATGAGATGGCTGGACCGTTTAATCGGCAACATGTTGTTGCGGTTTGGGCTGGATACAAGCAATCGCTGGGTTGGCAGTCTGCAGTTTTTTATCTATGACGTCATCAAAATTACTATTTTGCTGTGTGTCCTGATATTCACCATCAGCTATATTCAAAGTTTCTTCCCCCCGGAGCGCAGCAAGAAGATTCTCGGCCGCTTCCATGGCCTCGGTGCCAACACTGTTGCAGCCCTGTTAGGCACGGTAACGCCTTTTTGTTCCTGTTCATCCATTCCGTTATTTATTGGCTTTACCAGTGCCGGACTGCCCCTGGGGGTGACCTTCTCCTTCCTGATATCATCGCCAATGGTTGACCTGGGCTCCCTGGTCTTGCTGATGAGCATATTTGGGGCGAAAGTAGCGATTTTATACGTGCTGTTCGGCCTGATTATTGCGATACTTGGCGGCAGCTTGCTTGAAAGGATGGGCATGGAGGAGTACGTTGAGAGCTTCATCCTTACTGCCGCCAGCGTGGACATTGAGGCACCGAATCTGACGGTGAAAGATCGCTTGACTTATGCAATGGAGCAAACTCAGTCCACCTTCAAAAAAGTATTTCCCTATATCCTCATTGGGGTTGGAATCGGAGCCGGTATTCACAACTGGATTCCCCAGGGATGGGTGGTGTCCTTGCTGGGGCGCAACAACCCCTTCGGGGTAATCCTGGCAACGATAGTTGGCGTCCCCATGTATGCAGACATCTTTGGCACAATTCCCATTGCCGAGGCACTGTTGGCCAAGGGCGCCCAATTGGGGACGGTGCTGTCGTTTATGATGGGTGTCACCACTTTGTCTCTGCCGTCTCTGATTATGCTGCGCAAGGCAATAAAGCCGAAATTATTGGCGCTGTTTATCGCCGTCTGCACAGTTGGAATCATAATTGTCGGTTATGTATTCAACGCCTTACAAACCTTGATAATCTAAAGGGGGAAAGAATGATGAATAAGGAATCCTGCTGCTCTTCCAGGTGCAGCTGTAAACAGACAGTTGTCGAGTATCTTTATCTCGATCTGCAAACATGTGAGCGCTGCATGGGGACAGAAGATGTTCTTGACGAAGTGATGCAGGTGCTAACCCCTGTCTTAGAACTTGCGGGCTACAGTGTAG
>JAAYHI010000081.1 GCA_012727415.1 Bacillota bacterium | reverse complement strand
GCTGCAGGCGGTTGGGATTTTCGCCGTAGCGTCCGTCGGTGGGACGGCGGCAGGGTTCAACGTATGCAGCCTTCCAGGGTTCCGGCCCCAATGCCCGCAGAAAGGTGGCAGGATTCATCGTCCCCGCTCCTTTTTCCATGTCATAGGGCTGCAGGATAACGCAACCCTGCTGGCTCCAATACTGGTTGAGGGCAAAAATCATCTCTTGAAAAATCACACAGAGTTCCTCCCTTCATAGTGCCGAGAATAAAAAACCCCTCATCCCCGGCCTAAGCCAGGGACGAGAGGCTATGCTCCCGCGGTTCCACCCTGATTGACTGCCGAAGCAGTCCCCTCGAACTGGGGCTTTACTGACAGATAACTGCGTTCTTCCCCGGGCTCAGGAATGCCTTCACTTCTCCGAGTCATACCGGACTTGCACCCTCTCCGGCTCGCTAAGAAGCTCAAAAGAAGCTACTCCCTTCCGTCACAGCCCAATATTCCTTTATTAATGCCCAGAATACCAAATTCCAGCAGCGCTTGTCAAATCGGACGACAAAATCGGGGACAAAATCGGGGACGGTCCTCAAATTTGTCAAACCGAAGCCCAAGCAACCTTCCTTCGGCAGTATTACAGGTGTACAAATTTGAGGACCGTCCCCGATTTGTTAAAGTTTGTACTGGTAAACCCGGAAGCGGCGGTAGGCTTTACCCCCAGATCCCAAAGCATCGTTATAGATCTTGAGGTTAAATTCATGGATGCTGCTGGCATCGCCGCCGATATATCCCCGCTGCTTGGCAGCGTCCATGGTGTATTTATACAGTGCGGCGGAAACACCCTTGCGGTGATATTCCGGGATAACCATCAGGGCAAAGAGCCGGGCAGTGTTGACCTTCTTCTTGAGGTACAGGAACTTGAGCCAGCCCAGGGGGAAGATTTTGCCGTTCATGCGCTTGATGATCTGGTTATAATCGGGAAGGGTAATAGACAGGCCTATGGGCTCCCCGTCTTCAGCTTCGGCGATGAAGACCAGTTCAGGCTCGGCAATGGGAATGAGCTTCTTTACTTCCGCCCTGACCTCTTCCAGGCTGGGAGAAATCATGTCTGGCCATTCTGTAGGGGTGGCTTTGTCGACAACATGCTTGATGGCCAAAATATCCGATTCGAGGTTATCCAAATTCACCGGCCGGACGGTAAATTTATAGCGCTTTTGTGCTATTTCGGCGCCGCGGACAAGTTTTTCGGGGATTTCATCCAGGTCAAACCAAAATCCCAGGCGGTCAAACTGCTTTTCAAAGCCATATTTTTCGAAGTAATCCTGGTACCAAGGGGGATTGTAACTGGCTAGGAGGGCTGGAGGCCCATCAAAGCCGTCAACCAGCAACCCCCGGTAATCGTCGCCATTGCTGGGAGACTGGGGACCGGTTGCAGTTTCTACCCCATGACTGCGCAGAAAATTCATGGCTGCGTCAAAAAGCGCCTCTGCCACTTCATAATCCTGAATGGACTCAAAAAGGGTGATGTAACCTAAATTCTTGCCCTTGGCTTTGTTAAGCAGATTGTCGACGCCGCAACCGATGCGGCCCACCACCTGACCGTCTTTGCGGGCCAGGAAAAAGCAGTTGGGCCCCAGGCGCAACAGAGCATTGTGCTTAGGATTGAGAGTGTTCATCATGTCCATCCGCAGGGGTGGAATCCAATTGGGGTCATCCTTGTACAGACGCCAAGGCAGGTCGACAAAAGCCCGGCGCTCCCTGGCGGAAGAAACAGGGATAATTTCTATCAAGTTAATCATCTCCTAAGAAAGAATAATTGCCCTTACCTATTCGACAAAATACTGCCTTATTCCTCTTTGCTCGTCCCACTGCCTTTGTTTCCCGATTTTTCCCAGGTGGGGACCTTTTTATTACTCCCGGGCCTATCAAAGGGTTGATTTGCACGGCATAATGGACAGTCTTCCCGGCTCCAGGTCTGGGGATTAAGCTGGTACAGGGAATGATAAGGAACGCCAATATTCAGGGCCCCGGCTGTACGGTCGACGATGAGGGCAACCCCAACAACAACGGCACCGCTGCCCTTCATCAAGCAGACAACCTCGTGGGTAGAACCGCCTGTAGTAGCCACATCTTCCGCCACCAGCACTCGCTCCCCTGGGGCAACAGAAAAGCCTCTGCGCAGGGTCATGACATCTTCTGAGCGCTCGGCAAATATTGCCCTGCAGCCAAGGGTCAATCCCAGCTGATACGCCCAGGTCACGCCCCCCATAGCAGGACCCACCACCACATCTATCTTTTGACCAGCCAGCTTAGCGGCCATAGCCGCAGCCAGCTCCTGGGCCAACTGGGGATACTGGAGAACCAGGGCACATTGCAGATAAGTGTCGCTGTGGAGCCCTGATGTCAGCAGGAAATGTCCCGATTGCAAGGCGCCTTTGTCCTGAAATATTTTTTCGATGTTCAGCATTGACTCAACTCCTTAATAATCTCTTCCGCCGCCAAAACCGGATCTGGAGCTGCGGTAATGGGCCTGCCCACCACAATGTGGCTGGCCCCGCCCAAGGCGGCCTGGGCTGGAGTCATCACCCGCTTTTGGTCGCCTGCAACTGCACCCGCTGGACGGATGCCGGGAGTGACCCTGAGAAACTCCCGGGGGAATGTCCCCAGTAAGGGCAAATCCGTGGGGGCACAGATTACACCATCGATGCCATTTTTCAAAGCCAATTCCGCCAGGGACGTCACTTGCTTATCCAGGGGCAGATGAAAACCTATTTCCCCTAACTGTTCCCCGTCGAGGCTGGTGAGCACTGTCACTGCCAGCAGCTTAGTGGAACTGCTCCGGGCTTTACACGCCTGCAGCATTTCGGAGCCACCGGCGGCATGAATAGTGCACAAATCCACCCCCCAGCGGGAGGCGGCAGCCACAGCTTTACTGGCAGTATTGGGGATGTCATGATACTTCAGGTCAAGAAAGACTCGTTTACTCAGATCCTTTAACCAGTGGAGCACCCCAGGGCCCGCTGCAGTAAAAAGCTCCAGCCCCACTTTATAGAAGTCCACCCTAGCCCCAAGGATGTTGACCCAGGCACGGGCCTGTTCCTCCCTGTCTGTATCCAAAGCAACGATTAATTCAGTCATACCTTCCTCCTAACTGTGGGCTGCCCCCACCAATTCTTCCACGCTGCACTTTTCCCGTTCAAGCCAGCTTTCAAGGTCTGAGACCAGCCGCGGCAGCAAAAGGGGATCGGCAAAGGCTGCACTGCCTACCTGGACGGCAGCAGCACCGGCCAGCAAAAATTCTACTACATCTTCCACCTGGGCGATGCCGCCACAGCCAATGACGGGAATGCTGACGGCGGTGGCCACCTGCCATACCATGCTTAGGGCAACCGGTTTAATCGCCGGTCCGGAAAGGCCGCCAGTGACATTGCCCAGAACCGGACGCCTTGTTCTCACATTGATGGCCATGCCCCGCAGAGTATTGATTACAGTCAGGGCATCGGCCCCTCCGGCCTCTGCCCCCCGAGCGGGCTCAGTAATATCTGTGACGTTGGGAGTCAACTTAACCACCAAGGGCAAGGGGCATACCTGCCTGACCCGGGATACCAATTTGTATACAGTTTTGGCGTCGGTGCCAAAGGAAATGCCCCCTTCCCGAACATTGGGGCAGGAGAGATTGAGTTCGAGCCCAAGCAAATTCTGGTCGCCAAGGGCCTCCGCCACCTGCACATAGTCTTCCTCTGTCCTGCCTGCCACGTTCACCAGTATTGGCACCCCTTGGCTCTGCAACCAAGGCAGTTCCTCAGTCAAAGCAGCTGTTAGGCCTCTGTTTTCAAGGCCGATGGCATTGAGCACCCCCCCCGGGGTTTCTGTCACCCTCGGTCCTGGATTGCCAGGCCGAGGCTCCGGGGTAACGGCCTTGGTCACCACTGCCCCAAGAATGTTAAGCGCAAAAAGTTGGCTGTATTCTCTGCCCCAGCCAAAGCAGCCCGAGGCAGGCATAATGGGGTTCTTCAAGCAGGCAAAACCCAAGTCTGCAACTATCCGGCTCATGAAAAAACCACCTCTTCAGCTGCAAAGACGGGCCCGTCTTTGCAGACCAGAGCATTGCCTTTTACAGTATCACAAGTGCATCCTCTGCAGGCTCCCAGGCCGCATGCCATTCTCTCCTCCAGGGCAAACTGGCCCGGTATCTTTCGCTGCCTGAGCAATTCCTGCAAGCCAGCAAGCATCCGACGGGGGCCGCAGGCTGCCACCCACATGCCCGGCTTAAGGTTTTTGCGAGCATATTGAACCAAGTTCCCGGCAAAGCCCTGGCTACCATCGTCACTGGCGTATTGAATGACTACTGATGGGGGAAGATGCACCTGGTCCAGCCAGAGCTCTCCGGAGCTGCGGCCTCCCATCACTAAAGTGCAACTGCCCAGCCTTCTGGCCAAGAGAATTAGGGCAGCAGTGCCTATGCCGCCTCCCAGCAACAGTCCCTGACCCGGGAGGGGCCTGAAGCCATTTCCCAACGGTCCCAGGAAGGCAAGGCGGCTCCCCGGTTTCACCTGCTCCAGAGCAGCGGTGCCCCTGCCCTGGCGGCGGATAATCAGGGTAATGGTCTCGGCGTCGGCATCCGCCACAGTAAAGGGCCGGCGCAAGCTAAAGCCGGGGACCTGCAGGTGAACAAATTGACCACCCTCAACCCCGGCAGCAATTTCCGGCGCATGCAATACAATTCTAAATGTATCTTCCGTAAGGGTTTCATGGGCTAACAGCACTGCTTTTCTTTCCCTCATCCCACCTGGGCCACAGGCTGTGCTGCCAGCCCTGCACCTACCTTTCCGTTAAGCATGGCAATCTCGCCTTGAACTATGGTCATCACCGGCAGTCCCGCCAGCTTCCAGCCTGCCAGGGGAGTATTGCGTCCCTTGCTGATAAATTCTGCGGGATTCACGACCCCCCGGGAGGTGGGGTCAATTACTGTGATATCCGCTCTTTCCCCTGGGGCGAGGGTGAGATCTCGCCCGATAATCCTCCTGGGGCCGGTGGCCATCTTCTCGACCAGGGTAGCCAGGGGCATGTGCCCTGCTTCCACCAGGTGGGCGTACAACAACGGCCAGGCAATCTCCAGACTGGAGATACCGGCAGGAGCGGCGTCAAAGGTGGTCCGCTTTTCTGCCTCCCTGTGGGGAGCATGGTCGGTAGCAATGGCATCGATGGTGCCGTCCAGGAGACCCTCCAGCAGTGCTTCGCAGTCCTGTTTCCGGCGCAGAGGGGGATTGACCTTTGCCAGGGTATTGTAGCCGGCGCACAGTTCCTCAGTCAGCAGCAGGTGATGGGGGGTAACATCGGCAGTGACCCGCACGCCCCGGGCTTTTGCCCGGCGCAGGGCAGCCACCGAACCGGCAGTGCTGATGTGGGTTAGGTGCAACCTGCATCCGGTGGCTTCCGCCAGAATTATGTCCCGCTCTACAGCTGCCACCTCCGCCACCGCGTCTGCCCCTTTAAGGCTCAGTTTGTCTGCCAGGGAACCAGCGTTCATTACTCCGTCAGCGCTGAGACTTAAATCCTCGGGGTGACTGATTAGCAACAGATCCCATTGGGCGGCGTACTTCATCGCATTGTGGGCGATGCGGGAATTTTGCACCCAGTTGCCGTCATCGCTAAAACCCACTGCACCGGCCTGATGCATCAAGCCCAGCTCGGCAATTTCTTCGCCCTTGAGGCCCTTGGTGATGGCCCCCACCGGCAGCACTTCCACCCAGCCCTGCTCCCGGGCCTTGAGTTTTACGAGATCCACCAACAGGGGAGTATCGATTGCCGGTGAGGTGTTTGCCATGGCGCAAACTGTGGTAAACCCACCCCGGGCAGCGGCTGCAGTACCTGTGGCAATGGTCTCCTTGCCTTCCTGGCCCGGTTCCCGCAAGTGGGCGTGGAGGTCCACCAGGCCAGGCAGCACTACCTTACCTGCCAGATTGACACTTTGGCCAGGCCGGATTAAGTCCTTGCCCACCTCGGCAATGTTGCCGTCCCGAATCCATATATCCCCGTAACTTTCTCCCTTGGCATCAATGATATACCCGTTTTTCAGCAGCAGTTCCATCAGTGTCCGCTCCTTTCCAGCAGCATGCTAAGCACCGCCATTCGTATCGCCACTCCATTGGTTACCTGGTCCAGAATTGCCGAATTGGGCCCGTCTGCAGCCCTGCCTTCTATTTCTATGCCCCGGTTCATGGGACCGGGATGCAGCAGCAACATATCACTAGTCAAGCGGTTTGCGTCGATTCCCCAAAATTTGAAGTACTCCTGTTGGGATGGGAAAAGGCCCTGTTCCTGGCGCTCCTTTTGGATACGGAGGACATTGACGCAATCTGCCCCTTCAAGGGCCCTGTCCAAGTCCGTCTCCACCTCCACCGGCCAATCTGCTGAATCCGGCAGCATTGTCGCCGGGCCGACAACCACCACTTGCGCCCCCAGTTTCGCCAGCCCCTGGATATTGGAGCGTGCGACCCTGCTGTGGAGGACATCCCCGACAATAACCACCTTCAGTCCTTCCACCCGGCCTTTATGTCGCCAGATGGTAAGAATGTCCAGCAGTCCCTGGGTGGGGTGGGCATGGGTGCCGTCACCAGCGTTGACCACTGCCGCCCGAACATTATTCGCCACCAGCTTTGCAGCTCCGGTGGTACCGTGACGTATGACCATACAGTCTACCGCCATGGCTTCGATAGTCCAGGCGGTGTCCAGGAGACATTCCCCTTTAACCAGGCTGGACCCCTGATGGGCAAAATTGATAACATGGGCCCCCAAATATTGGGCCGCCAATTCAAAGGACATGCGGGTGCGGGTGCTGGGCTCAAAAAACATGTTGGCCACAGTCCTTCCCTTGAGCTCTTTCCCAGTCTTTTCGCCTTTATCCAGGCGCTCTCGGAAATAGCTTCCCCGCTCCAGCAGTTCCCACAATTCAGAGGCGCTAAGTGCTTCAAGGCTCAGCAAGTCTTTTATGTTTTCTCCCCCCTAACAAAAAACCGGCTCTCCCGAGAAGAGGCCGGTGGGCAGATGAAAATAAGCTCCTGTTGCCTTGCCAGCCTCCCGGGACTGTTTTTAAAGGCAGCGCAAAAAAGCCTTGCACCAGTGAGGCGCAAGGTTATACGTACAGATATATAGTATTTTCCTTGACGGCCTCACAGGACCGATTTAAAGGTTTTTTTTATTTTAGCTTAGAAAAAAGACTTTGTAAAGACCTTTTTATCTTTTCCCGGAAACAACTTTCTCCTTCACCAAGGGCAATTGCATAAATGCCTATATCGCTACTGTGTTAATCCCCCAGGAGCTTTACATATACAGCATAAGCTTTATCCAGCACCGCTTCCTCTCCCGGGGACTCATCGGGAAAATGCTGGTGGATATAGATACAGGTAAGAGAACTGAGTATTGCCGTCTGCCAGTCGAACCTGGATGGAAAATCTTTTATTATCCCTTCACTTACGCTCCTTGCCGCCAGTTTTTCCAACAGCGCAAAGTACTTTTCCCGCATCTCTTCAAAGCGGAACTTAAAGGCTTCAATCGCTGCCGGGACCGAAAAGCTGGCTGGATTCATTGTCAGCAGCTTATAGATATGCCGGTTCTTGCCCAGCTGCATTTTGAAGTTACGCAGAAACCCATAATAGGCTTCCTTAAATCCCTCGTTTTCCTCCAGAAAAAGGGCAAAGGATTCAAGGGCCTGTTCCCACATGTAGAGCAGGGCCTCGCCTATGACTTGTTCCTTGCTTTGAAAATACTCGTATACTGTGCCCTTGCCAATGCCTGCCCTGTCGGCAATGTCTGCCACTTTGATACTGCTGAAGTCATTGCTCTCATATACGAGGCTGAGAGCAGCCTCGTATATGAGATTTTTTTTGGGAGCAGTCATTTACATTTCTCCTTGCACCGGGGCATCCTTTTTGAAGAACAGGTCGCAGAGAACGGGAATGACCACCAGGGTGAGGATGGTGGCGTAAGTCAAACCGCCAATAGCAGTTATCGCCATGGGCTGTATTGCTTCGGTGCCGGCGCCAACGCCCAGAGAGGTTGTAGACAGCGCAATAATGGTGGTCAGGGCCGTCATCAGGATGGGACGCAGCCGGACATTGCCGGCCTTGATAATGGCTTCCCGCTTGCTCATCCCCTCACGCCTGAGAATATTGATGTAGTCGACAAAGACTATGCCGTTGTTGACCACGACACCGGTGAGGATGATGAGGCCCAGGAAGGCAACTATGCTGACGGGATTGCCGGTGATTATCAGGGCGAGAAAACCGCCGGTAAAGGCCAGGGGAATGGTAAACATGACGATGAAGGGTGACAGCAGGGACTGGAATTGGGCGACCATGATCAGGTAGACCAGAGCGATGGCCATGGCCAGCATCAGGTAGAGGTCGTCAAAGGTTTCGGCTATCAGCTCTTGTTCGCCGCTGATTTTTACAGTGTAGCCCTCTGGGGTTTCGTAGTCAGCCAGCTTATCGGCAATGTCCTTGCTGACCAGGCCGACATTATATCCTTCCCCTAAAGACGCGCTGACAGTTAAGGTGCGCTGCTGATTTTCCCGCCTGATGGCCTTGTAGCCTGTGGCCGCCTCTACACTGGCGATATCTTTTAGGGGTAATTGTCCATGAGGTGTTGCAATGACCAGGTTTTCAATATCTTCACGGGTAATTGACCGCTGACTTTCACTGTCTTCAACCCATACGTTGTAATCAATGTTTCCTGCCGAAATCTTGGTACTGACACCTTCCGAAGAAAGAAGGTCGTTGACTTCCATAAATACCTGGGCTACCGTCAGGCCATGGGCTATACTCTTCTCCTTGTCGAGGATGACCCTCAGCTCGGGCTCAGACCTGTCAATGCCGTCAGATACTTCCTCGGTCCCTTCCACAGAAGCAACCAGTTCAGCAACATCGACAGCGATTTCTTCAAGAACTGCAAAGTCCCGTCCTCTGACTATTAGGGCTATTTCCTGGCCACTAAAGATTGCCCCCATGTTTGCCCCGGCATCCCCCACTGAGATTTCTCCAGGCAGATGGGCGGTTTTTTCCCTGATGCTTGCAATTACTTCCGAAGATTTATCGATATGCTCTTCCTCAACCAGAACATAAACAGAAACATTGCCACCGCCGTCAACGCCAAAGCCCATACTCATAATGCCGCCCCCCATGGTGGCACCTACATTTTCTACATATTCAACCTCACTGATAAGGGCAGTGACTTCGTCAGCCATGGCGAAGGTGTCTTCCAGGGTGCTGCCCTCAGGCATGGTAATACTAACCGACAGCTGCCCTGTTTCTGTATCGGGGAAGAACTCGGTTCCCTGCCGCAGGGCGCCAAAGACGCTGATGACCAGGAGGGCAGTGACGACAATGAGCACTAAGGCCTTGCGCCGGAGGGAAAACTCCAGAACCTTGGTATAGAAGGACTTGATGCTGCGGATAACCTTGCCGTCGAGCTTCACTTCCCTGGCTATGGCCCTGGAGGCCACCATGGGCACCAGAGTAATGGCGATGGCCAGGCTGGCCAGCAGGGAATAAGCGATGGTCAATCCCATATCGGTAAAGATTTGCCTGGTCAGCCCCCGGGTGAAGAGAATGGGGACAAACACTGCAATCGTAGTCAGGGAGGAAGAAGCGATAGCTCCTGTCACTTCTTTCGCCCCGACAACAGCAGCTTCCATTGCACTCTTGCCTTCGCTGCGCATGCGGAAGATGTTTTCCATGACCACTATGGAGTTGTCTACCAGCATGCCAACTCCCAGGGCCAGGCCCCCCATGGAGATAATGTTCAGGGTGACATTGCTGAAGTACATTAACACCAGGGCAGTGACGAGACTGACGGGAATAGCCAACCCCACCACCAGAGTCGGCCGCAAATCCCGCAGAAACAGCACCAGAATCAGCAGTGCCAAAAGCCCGCCGACAATAAAGTTAGTGGCCAGGGAATCTACCACCTGGTCGACGTAAATGCCTTGGTCCAGCAGGGCAACCAGCTCCAGGTCGGGGTACCTTTCCCCCAGGGAGTCCATGCGCTGGCGAATGCTGCTGGCCACATCGGCAGTAGAATACTCCGACTGCTTCTGAATGCTGATGGTAATGGAGTCGTTGCCGTTAAGTTTGGAGTACATGGTATCGGAGTTGTCTGTTACAACAATGTCTGCCACCTGGGCCAGGGTAATTGGCTGCGCTCCGGGAAGGGGCAGCATCAGTATTGCCAGATTCTCCAGTGCGTCAATATCTTCAATCTTATCCCCTATGCGGACAAGATAATCGGTATCCTCATCTGTGACATAACCCGCAGGCATCTCGAAGTTCTGTCCCTTCAGAATCCCCGTTACCATCTCTCTGGACAGCTCGATCTTCGGAGCAGTCGCGGGGTCTCCCCCCATAGAGGCAAGCATTTGGGCAATGCCTGCATTTACAGCGGCAATCTTCTCCTCCCGCAGGATGACGTGAATGCCGTTTTCCACCAGCCCCGATGCCGACACCGATGCCACTCCGTCGACACTTTCAAACTCATGGAGGATGTTGGCAGAAATAAACTGTGACGCCTCGCCGATTTCCTTGCCCTCAACGGCAGCGGCCAAAGTCATGACAGGCAGCATATCCGGGTTGAGTTTCAACATCATCGGCTTGCCAACCTCGTCAGGCATGTAAGCCAAAATAAGGTCGAGATATTCCCGCATTTCCAGAAAGACAGTGTCCATGTTGGCCTTGGCGGTAAACTCCAGGACGACCAGGGACATGTTCTCCCGGGAAATCGAGTTGAGATTTTTCAGATTGCTGAGCGATGCCAGAGATTGTTCAATGGGCGAAGTGACAATGGCCTCCACTTCTTCCGGGCTGGCACCTGGATAAGTAGTCATTACCACGGCATAGGGTAAATTCATACTGGGCAATAAATCCGTCGACATGTTGAGCAACGATACAAAGCCCAAAATTACTACGACTATTATCACGACAATTACGGTATAAGGTCTTTTTACACTAAGGCTGGGCAGCATGATTGGCAGTCACCACTTTCTCTGATTCCGACCGATTGGTCGGTCGGTATAGAGTAATTGTAAAAGCAGTCCAGGAAAATGTCAATTCCCAGTGTACATAAAGGGTCCCGGGATGGCCCCGGGACCTTATGTCAGCAGATTTGTCTCTTTTTCGCCAGCAGCAGGGCACCGACAGTGACCAGCACTGCGCCAAAGAGAATATACATATCTACGAAGGTGCCGGTAGTTGGCAATTTCCCCCCACCAGATCCTCCCGGATCGCCGGGGTCACCGGGTTCGTCGGGTGCATCCATCGCCACTAAATCTACATAGTAACGAACGCGGATACGGGGACCGGCGGAACCCACCGAGGCGATACCCGTTGCCTCGACATAATCCCCGGGCGCAAACCGGGACATGTCGGCACCCACATAACCGTCGACGTGGATACGGGCGGGACCGCTGCCATCGTCCAGGATAAAATAGCTTTCAGTCTGGTTGAACTCTGTGATAAATCCTCTCGTCCGCACAAGCATGCCCGTATACTCAGGAGACATTGACTCCCGGGAAGAGAGGAGCAGCGGTGTGACGGGGCCAACGGGGCCGACAAAGAGAACCTGGTAATCGTAGTTGTCGAAGGCAAGCTCCAGTTCCCCTTCAAATTCCGTCACCTTGCCGGTGACAATAACTTCCGTTCCCAGGGGGAGGTTATCTCTCGACTGAGTGCCGTATACGGCGATGCCGGAAGTATCGTCCTGGATATACAGGACATCAAAGAAGAGGTTGGTAGGAGAAGTTACGATTCCCCGCAGGGTGACTATGTCGCCGCTGTTTGCGTTATTCCTGACATCGCGCACTGACCGTACACGCTGGTAGCCTGCCAGCCAGTCTATCACCTGCAGGGTCAGAGCAGTGTTGCTGACATCGTTGCCAATCTCATAATCTGAGTAGAAGTACCTTCCCGCAGCCACCAATCTGCCGTCCCCCACTTCCTCCTTGGCAATCATGGGGATAGCTTCGCCGTTAAGCTGACCTTCTTCATTGTAAATCCAGGCTGTGGGCCCTGCCAGGGCATTGTAGGAGGTGGCATTGCCGCCGAGGAGAATCTCCAGGCCGGTGGCAGGGTTGTTGACCAAGGGAATGAAATTGCCCGCTTCATCTGCACCTACCAGGGAACAACTGCTGAACATCCTGATTGCCAGCATGTTGTCATTGAGGCCGGAATCCGTCTTGGGCAGATTATACGCGTTGACGGACCAAACCATGCCGCCGTCATAATAACCGGAGCCCTCCGGTTCATAGACATTGTCGTCGTTAAATCTGATACCGGAGCCTATTTCTGCCATGAGGCTGTTCAACATCAAGGAGTCATGGCTGTAGTTGGACTTATTGGCCACAAGCAGTGAACCGCCGGACTGCACCCACTGGGCGATGGCTGCCTCTTCTGCAGCAGTGTAGTAACTGGAACTGCTGGTGGGCGTATTGATAATAAGCACATCCACTTCTGCCAGCAACTCCTGGGTAATCGCCCCGGATTGATGGATAGTGGCTTCGTAGCCATAGAGCCGCAGCAAATCGATTATTTCTGTGGTGGTGCCGGGGACTTCGGAATTGGCGTGGGCGGCATCAAAGAGTATCCTCTTGCCGATGGGCTTGACAATGTCGACGCTGCGGGACAGGGTAGTAACAGTGGTAATTCCGGGAATTTCCGTCAGCACCGCATAAATTCTGTGCTGGCCGTCGAGGGCCGGCGGGCTCCAGTCTGTCTTTAGTTCCACTGCCCCGCCTGCAGGAATGCGTTCTGATGTAGAAACAGTGCCGATTAAGTTGGCCGGGTCACTGGGATCATTGAAGTAGAATTTGACTTCCACTTCCTGCTCCACATGGCGGATCCCCATATTGGTAACAGTAACAGCCAGTTCTGTCTCCATCCCCGGTAAGGTAGGATTGGGATTGACAGTGAGGGCGGTGAGTTTGAGATCATATTCGCCGGAGGCAATGAATATTGGCGAAGCATGGCCCCAGGAACCGTCGGTGTGAATAACCTTGACGACAAACCATTGGGCGCCGCCTGCGGCAGTAATGCTTGGCTCCCAGACGGCAGAGCTGGTGCCGCTGGCGAAGGTGATTTCATCTGCCACCCAGCCACCGTTGGTGATGAGCTGGATTTTTTCCACAGGCACTACGGGATCCTGGGCAGTAATTTCAAAATCTACTGTTTCACCGGGGCTGACGTCTAAGACGCTGCCCATCCAGTAACCATTGCCCTTGACGGTGAGGGCAAGGGATCGGGTTTCAGTGGAGTACATCCGCCTTGCGTTGAGGGCCTCGATAAAGGCCTCTGTGCTGAGTTCAGGAGCGATGATAACTGTGAGGTTGTCACCGTCCCCCCAGTTTTCAGCATGATTGTCCTGGGAATTCATTGCTCCCAGGCGCCAGCCATTGTCCAGGGCCTTCCAATAATGGCCCTCTGCCCTGGAATAGCTGTACGGGGGCGCGCCGTTGCCCACCTCAATGCCGTTGATATATCGGTCGAGCTCTTCAACATAAGCCAGATCATAGAAGGAGTCATTTGGCCAGTTGGGGTGATTAAACATGCTGAAGACCTTAGCCCCGGGCCGGGTGGAAACATCGACAATCCATTGATAATAATCCCGCAGCAGCACCATCTGGGACTTGGCTTCCACATAGGTATCGCTGTTGATGGTGTTCATGTGCCCCCAGATGCTGGAAGTCATTTCAAAGCCGCGCATGGCGAGGAAATCATCGAATGTGGAGTTTACAAACTCGGCATCTAAACGGGTCTGCTTCCACTGGGATGGCTGCCCACTGACGGGATGATCCCTCTCTACATACTCGCCGGCAGCAATGTCATATTCAAAATTGTCGTCGCTGACCCCATCCAGCCAGTTAGAATGGTCGGTAACAAAGTGGTACTGCAGGCCATTGCCCCGGGCGTGATAAAACGCCTGCAGAGGGGTGCCTGCGCCGTCGGAGTAGGAAGTATGGGAATGGGGAACTCCAAAGTAG
Organism: Bacillota bacterium; assembly: GCA_012727415.1. Taxonomy (GTDB): domain Bacteria; phylum Bacillota; class Proteinivoracia; order UBA4975; family UBA4975; genus UBA4975. Next base: position 9,580 of record JAAYHI010000081.1, on the reverse strand, counting down.
AATTGATAAGCCTCTTCCTCGACAATTACCGTGAAGAACCACCGGAAGTCCTTGGTCCTGCCCTCGGTATCCGAGACGAGGATTTGCACCTCCTGCTCGCCAAATTCCAGGGGCGAGGGCACCTGGTAGCTGACCCTATTCTCCCCGATGTCTACGTTGGGAGTTACCAAGGCCCCATTGAGGTATAATTCAATGCCGGCATAGTCAATTTCTGCGCCGGTGAGATCGGACTTTTCCAGACGAACAGAAATCTCCGGTGACCGGTCGTACGTTGAGCTAAAGGGAGCAGGCTTTGGTTCCAGTACCATAGGTTCCCTGGGGTCCTGGGCCCCGGGAGGTGCCGCGATTTCAAGATCGTCGCCACTGGCGATTTTGACCTGGGGGCGGTTGTAATAGGCGGAAATACCGACAGCCACATACCAGTCTCCTACTTTTATATCCCCCAGATTTAAATTCGTCGCCCGCCCGGTATAGAAGTAGACATCCCCTTCTTCGTCACGGCCGTAGAAGCCGTAACTGTCTTTGCCGGTGACCTCAAAGGGGAACTTTGTCAGCACCCGCTGGCCCTCAATGTCGTAGTTGACATAGAAGGGCATGGGAATGCTGGCGGTGCCGTCCCAAATGGTTACCTGGCGAATGGCGGGAAGACCAAAGTAATCCTTCTCCTGCCCTTTGACCACCACCATTTTCCCTACGGCATCGGGATTGCAATAGGGGCTGAATTCATCCCTGTACCCCGCCGGCAGGGCAACACTCATGGTCTTGGTGGGGTCAAGGCGATCGGCAATTTGCATGGCATATTCATTGTTGACATTAACTGAAGTGATGACCCCCCGCACCACGATGGTGCGTTCTTCTCCCTCATAATTGGCCAGAGCCTGGGATACATCAATAACATTTTCAGTCTGGCTTAAGTGCTTCAGACTGGTCTCCACCGGTTCCGGCAAGGGGTTACCTGAGCTGATAACAGAAATTTCTGTCGGGTTTACTTGAATTTCGCCGGCATACAGGGCAATCTCGCCTTCGAGAGTGATCAAATCCCCCACAGCTACCTGGGAAGCAATATTGGAGGCATAGAGCATTATCCCGGCACTGTCATCCTGGAGATATGCTTCACTGCTGCCGTGAACAGCGGTGATAATACCTTCCAGCAGCACAGAACTGCCTTCAGGCGTGCACCGGGCCTGGAAGATGGTCATCACTTCCGGGATGGTGTAGGCAAAAGAACTGACTATGCTGTCCGCCAAACCAGGGGCAGTGGCATAGGCCTTGATTACCAACGATGAATTGATGACTATGGGCTCGGTATAGACGCTGCTGTCCTCAGTAGGGTTGCTGCCATCCAGAGTGTAGTAAATTGTTGCATCGGGAGTGGCAGTGGACAGATGTACCTCCGTCCCTGCTTCCACTAGTCCCGGGGCAGGAGTGGCCTGCACAGGCGCAACCCGCTCGCCCGCCACATCTTCTTCCAGATCTTCGCTGCCCCGTATCATCAGCTGCATCGAAGCGCCAAATTGTCCAACGGGAGCGGTCACATTCAGCACCTTGCCGGGAGTAAAGAAGTCTCTGGACACGGTATTCTCCACCCGCAGCTCCAGCTGGCGGTCCAGGGCATCTTTGACATAGACGGTGTAATTAGTACCGGTCCCCACCGAATCCACCGTCAGCCCTTCCACAGTGACCAATTGCCCCTGCATGCTGCTGTCCAGCTGGTCGACAGTGACGGCCTGGGGGGCAGGAGTGCCGGCGTTGGTTTCCAGAATCAAAAAGTCATCGGCAGCGGAGACAGCAACCTGGATGAGGTTGTTATATGCACCCATGGTGCCGGAGACGCGGATAACATCGCCAATTTCCAGGTCATTGGCCCAGCTGGATGATGACAGCCTGGCCACCATTCCCGCAGTGCTGTCCTGGAAGTAGATGTTTTGGCGATTGCCAAAGATGCCCACGACGACACCCTCCACCGTTACCGGCGAACCCTGGGGCAAGCCTCTGGCCTCCAGAAGGGGGATGACATTGGAATCTGTCTTATAGACGCTGACATTGTCAAGTTGCAGGTGATCCCTTTCCTCACCGGTATTGCGAACAGAGAAAATCAGCTCGACATCATCCACTGCTGCTGTGTGTTGGAACTTATAAGTTATCTTCTGCCATTGCTCCGAGTCAACTGCAGTGTAGGGGCTGTAGGAGGAGTAACCGCCGCCCCGGTAAACAGCGTTGCGGATTTCGCCCTTGCCCCGCACCCAATAGGTCACGGTATATTCTGTGTTGGCTTCTATGGAATAGGCTTAGCTGGTAAAGCGATTATGTGAAGTTCCGGTATTGACCAACTGCACCGCCCTTGACCCGGTGTGAGAGTCAGCGGTATAGGGCAATATTCTCGAAGCGGCAAAATTTGTGGCCGCTCCCACCCAGGCCTCTGGTTTGCCATCGCTCCATATCTCAAAGCTCTTGTTTTGCAGGGAAGTGATGTATTCCTTTTCCGGTTCCGGGTCCTCCGGGTCCGGTATTTCCCCCACGTATGTTATTTGCACATCATCGACCTGCAAATGATCCCTGGCGGCATCAGTATTGCGGACAAAGAGAATCAGCTGGGTGTCACTGTAAGTGGTATCAGCAGTAAAGGATACTTCGATATTCGTCCATTCAGCCGAATCTATGCTGTAATATGCGGTACCGCCAATATCCTTATAGTCTCCGTCGTGGTAGCGAACCCGAATATCTCCTTTACCCCTCACCCAATAGGAGACGGTATATTCCACCCCGGAATAAATCTGGTAGCCCTGGGTGGTAAAGCGCCGTCCTGTACCTGAGGTATTGATGAGCTGAAGGGAAGAGCTGCCGGAATGAGCACTGTCAGTATACCTGGCAACTCCGGATAGAGGAATATTTGTTATGCTGCCGTTCCAGTAGTCAGGAATGTCATCAGTCCACTCCTCAAAACTGCCATTGCGCAAGTCGGCAAAATGAGGGATGCCCTCCCCTGCAACGACCAGCCAGGGAATATTAGATAAAATCAGGGTAATTGCCAACAAAATACTGAGCCTGGACCTGCGTCCTATCATGGTTATCCCTCCTTGAAATATTATTGGTATTAACTATCAGTGGGAACACCTTCATTAATCCCTCCTTTCCCTTCGACTGCTGCCGGCACTTAACAAAAGAGCTGCCAGCAAGGAAGTTATTGGCGCAGTCAATACTATTCCTATGCTCCCTGCAAGGGCCTGAATAACCTCTACCGAGAGCAGATCCATATTGCTCACCTGGTTGTAAGACAGTCCATAGGCTGCAATTAAGAGGAAAAGGGTCAACAAACCGCCGGTAAAGGCCAGAATCAGAGTATTGGTCATGGTGCCGATGAGATCTTTGCCCACATTGTTGCCCGCAATAAACAGTTCCCTTGCGCTCAGCCTGACATTTACCCTGCGGACCTCAGCCACCGAAGAAGCAATGCCCATCCCGACATCCATTATTGCCCCCAGGGAGGCAATGAGAATAGCTGCAAACATCAGTCCATGCAGTTTTAAGCCCGTTGCCTCAGCTACGTACATCAGTTGTTCAGAGTTTTCCATTGTTAACCCTGATAAATATGCGGCTTTCCCTGCCAGATAAGAGATTGTTCCGGCAATGATTACACCCGCAGCTGTGCCCAGTATGGCCGCGAAGGTCTTCTTGCTCCAGCCGTTGAGGACGTAAAACCCTGCGGTAATGGAAAATATCGCCGTAATAATTGCTGCGCCAATGGGGTCAAATCCCCGCAGCACCGCGGGCACCAAGAAACAGATTATGGCGATGCCGGTCAGGCCCAGGGCCAGCAAAGATTTGAGCCCCTTGAGCCTGCTGACGGCGATAACCGCCAGCACAAATATCGCCAGCAGCCACCAGGTGACTTGACTGCGCTTATAGCTGTAAACCTTGACGCTCTCTGCTTCACTTCTGTCTGCGTATATGCTGACGATAATCTCCATGTCATCTTCAACGCGCACATTATAGGTTCTCCCTAGGGGATTGCGCAGGGGATAGACATTCCCTTTAAATTCTCCTGTGAGGATTTCAACATGAATTTCCTGGTAGCCTATGTACAGCCCCGGCAAGGCGGGGTCCTCCTGGAGGTTTTCCGCAGTGATTTCCAGCACCCTTGCCCTTTCAAAGCCGATTTCCCTGGTTTTTAAGGGTGTATTATCAAAAACATTTCTGGCAAACAGCACTGCTGCCACTGCCAGGGCCAGGATTACGCCGCAGGTAAGCACATCGATGTATCTTTTCACAGGCACTCTCCTTCAAAGAGGAATTATAGTATAATTCAATATGTTTTTAGCTTTTCCTTCCTCAACTAGATGCTTTTTAGGAAACTGCTCTGTGATATAATCTTAACAACCAGCAGCAAGGAGGTTTTAACATGAAATCTTTAGTCCTGGCAGAAAAGCCCGGGGTTGCCCGGGAATTTGCCCGGGTACTGGGCTGTGCCAATAAGCATAAATCCTATTTTGAAGGTCCCCGGCATGTAATCACCTGGGCCCTGGGGCACCTGGTGGAGCTGGCCGAACCTGAAGACTACGATAAAAAGTACAGCACCTGGAAGCTGGAGGACCTGCCCATTCTCCCCGGGAGGATGCGCCTGAAAGTAATCCGCCAGACGGCGCATCAATTCCGAGCCATACAAGCCCTGATGAAAAGGAATGACCTCTCGGAGCTCATCATTGCCACCGATGCCGGCAGGGAGGGCGAGCTTGTAGCCCGCTGGATAATGGAACTGGCCCGGTGGCGCAAACCCTTCCGACGGCTGTGGATATCCTCACAAACGGACAAAGCTATCAAAGAAGGCTTTGCCAACCTGCACCCAGGGAACAATTATGACAACCTCTATCATTCTGCAGTCTGCCGGGCAGAGGCCGACTGGCTCATCGGCCTCAACGTCACCAGGGCCCTGACCTGCAAGTATAATGCCCAGCTGTCTGCAGGCAGGGTGCAGACGCCGACATTGTCCGCCCTGGTGCAAAGGGAAAGGGAAATCGGGGAGTTCAAGCCCGTTGCCTATTGGACAGTGGAAGCAGACTTTGGCCTCTTCCGGGGGCAGTGGGGCAAAACCGGGGAAACCCGCTTCTTTAACAGGGAACAAGCTGAAGATATCGCTGCCAAAGTTAGGGACAAAACCGGCAGCATCTCCCATGTCAAGAGCAAGGAAAGTATTGAACCCCATCCTCTGGCGTACGACTTAACGGAATTGCAGCGGGATGCCAACAAAAAATACGGTTTCTCCGCCAAACAAACTGCCACCATCCTCCAAATTCTCTATGAACGGCACAAGTTGGTGACCTATCCCCGCACAGATTCCCGCTACCTGTCTTCAGATCTTGTCAGCACCCTGAAAGAGAGACTGGCGGCCATTGCCGTTGGCCCCTACGCCCAGCTGGTTAAGCCCCTCTTGACCAGGCCCTGGTCCCCGGGAAAGCAGGTAATTGACGACAGCAAAGTCACCGACCATCATGCCATCATCCCCACTGGGGAAAGACCGTTCTTGCCCGGATTGTCGGCCGACGAAATAAAGCTCTTTGATCTCATCGCCCGTCGCTATATCTCTCTCTTCTACTCTCCTTGCAGATATCAGGAAGTTGAAGCCATCGCCCTGGTGGAGGGAGAAGAGTTTCTGGCCAAAGGGCGCCAGGTGAAAGACAATGGCTGGAAACAGGTTTATGACGCAAACCCTGAAGAAGGAAACAAACTGCCCCTCCTGGAAAAGGGGCAGCAAGTGCGGGTAAAATCCTGCGTCTTAAAAAAGGGACTAACCCAGCCGCCTCCACGCTATACCGAAGCCACCTTGCTGACGGTTATGGAAAAACATAATCTCGGCACTCCTGCCACCAGAGCCGATATTATAGAGAAACTTCTGCAGACCGAGGCCATCCAACGCAAAGGCAACCAGTTGATACCCACCGGCAAAGGGACCCAGTTGCTGGAACTCGTCCCTGAGGAGCTAAGCTCACCGGAACTGACAGCCAAATGGGAGCGGGAACTGGAGGCCATCGCCCGGGGGCAGGGAGATAAAGTCCGTTTCCTCCAGGGCATCCGCCGCCAGGCAGAGAAAATGGTCACCGAGGTGGCAGGCAGTACCGCAACGTATAAGCACCACAATGCCATCCGCAGCCGCTGTCCCCAGTGTGGTGAATTTCTCCTGGAGCGCAAGGGCAAGCAAGGAGTGATGCTGGTCTGCCCCGACAGAGACTGCGGATACAGATACCGGGATAACATACAGCTCACCAACCGCCGCTGTCCCCAATGTCACAAAAAAATGGTGCTGCGCCAGGGCAAAGCAGGCAAATTCTTTCAGTGTAAGCCCTGCAATGTCATTGAAAAGCTGGACGCTGACGAAAAAAGAGGGAGAAAATCCAGGGATGCCAATATAAAAAAATATCAGCAGCAGGCTCCCCTTTCTTCCAGCTTAGGAGATGCCTTAAGGGCTGCTTTGGAAGAAAAAAAATAGGGGGTATCCCCTATACTCAATATTTAATCGCTGCCAGGGCCAGGGAACGGCCGGTGGTGAAGCCTTCCTTGCGGGCGGAGAAAAACTCCTCATTGCAGCCGGTGCAAAGCTTGGTGTCAATGATTTTAGTTACGCCGAGGGCTGCCAGGTTTGCCCGCAGCGCCAGGGCAATGTCAATTTTATATGTGGCGTCGGGCAATTCCCGCACCAGGTTAAGGCTGGAATAGTCAGCAAAGGCCCTTTTCAGGCCGTCATCATGCTGGCGGTAGCAGCACTCCCTGATGCCGGGGCCGATAACCACCACCACATCCTTCGGGGAGGTGCCAAAATCCCCCGCCATGGCGGCCAGGAGCTTTTGTTCCAGCCTGCCGACAATTCCCCGCCAGCCGCAGTGGGCCAGGCCCACTGCTTTTTTTTCGGGATCATGAAGGATCAAAGGAAAGCAGTCCGCCGTAGTAATGCCGATATGCAAACCGGGGACATTGGTATACAATGCATCGGCCCTATACAGATGCCCAAGCTCCCTGATAACCCCTTTGCCGCCATCTTCTTCTCCCACCCGCACTACCCGGGTGCCGTTATCCAGGTGAACCCGGACAATTCGATCCAAAGGAATTCCAGTTGCCTGCTCCAGACCCCGGTAATTGCCAAGGACATCCTCCCTGCAGGCCCGGGCAAAGGTAAAATTACCCGCCGCCTTGGTGGTGAACAGGCATTTCAAGGGTCCCAGGTTAAAGGAGTAGCATTGCACGGAATCCATTGCCTCTACCTCCCCGTATGCTTGTTACCTGCTATCTCTTATAGTATGCAGAATAAGGAATTTATGAACCTGCCACAGATGTTTATTGCCCTTAATAATACCATTATTCCAATAAAAATACCCGCCTCTGCAGGTCGGGTATTTTTATTAACCATTGCGCTTGAGTTTTCCGGTGCGCATGGCGTAGCACTCGCCCAAGGAGAAGATGAACAGCCCCAGAGGAATCAAGGCAATGCCAATTAGGCCCAAGCGCAGCAATTCCGGCCCCAGCTCGCTGAGGCTGGCCCCATCCAGCAGCGCTGCCCGGGCTGTGGATGCCGCCTTTATTAAGAAATTGTCTGCCTATGAGAACCTGATGTATGCTGCAAGATTATATAACGTCAGACCTCGGCAGGCTAAAGCCGACGCCGATGGGCGATTATGCGAAATTTTGCTAGGATTCATCCCTTGGGGAATACTAAGCTAAAGGTGATGACATGGATATCTTCGACATGGTTCAGGAATCTGCTCCTCAGGAGAATGTGCGGGTTGTCCACCGACAGCTGCGGGTGCCCAGGGAAGAGTATTACCAGCATATACTTTCCTATGGCGGCGGCGACTTTCAGGATACTGCCCAGCTCTTTGTTCGGGAATACTTGCTGGCCAAGGACGAAGAACAGGGAATGGTCGGCATGGTCAGGGGCTGGGAAGAGGGAGACTGGATTGTTATGGACGCCACCCTGCGCTACCCTCTGGAGGAGGAGAGGCAGATAAATGGCCAATAACACCGGGCCTAAGGAAATTGTAAATCAAAAGACTCCTCATTTCTGGTGAGGAGTCTTTGTTGTCCCTCAGTGGCCCGGTCTATACCTGGAGCTTATAGTTCCCCCGGAATTTATAAGCTAATTTGATAGCAGCAATAAACTCCTTTGATGTATAATACCTATGTACTACTAATAGGAGGCGAAAGAATGGTTCTGATAATTATTGTCGGCTTAGTGGTCGGCGCAGCGGCAATACTCCTTACCGCCCTGGGCAATCCCGCCAACATGGGCTTCTGCATTGCCTGTTTCTTACGGGACATTGCCGGCGGTCTTGGCTTGCACCAGGCTGGAGTCGTTCAGTACTTGCGCCCGGAAATCATTGGCTTAGGCCTGGGGGCAATGATCATTGCCTTGGCCCGGCGGGAGTTCAAGGTCCGCGGAGGAGCCAACCCTCTCCGCCGCTTTGTCCTGGGCTTTTTGATGATGATTGGCGCCCTTGCCTTCCTGGGTTGCCCGCTGCGCATGGTATTGCGCCTGGCAGCAGGAGACCTCAATGCACTTATTGGCCTCTTTGGTTTTATTGCCGGCATCCTGGTGGGAATTGCCGCCTTGAAATCCGGCTTCAACCCCGGCCGCGCCACAGCGCAGCCAAAAATCAATGGTTTTGTCTACCCCGTTATTCTCTTCGGTCTGTTGGCCGCTTTACTGCTGAAACCAGATTTTATCCGCTTTAGCGAATCCGGCCCTGGCTCCATGGCTGCGCCGGTATTAATCTCCCTGGCTGTCGGCTTAGTTGTGGGAGCCCTGGCCCAGCGCTCTCGCCTGTGCATGGCAGGCGGTCTTCGCGACACCTTCCTCATCAAGGATCTTCATTTGCTCTGGGGCTTTGTGGGAATCTTTGTCGCCGCTCTGGCAGGAAACCTTATACTGGGCAAATTCAATCTCGGCTTTGCTGAGCAACCTATTGCTCACACTCAGCATCTGTGGAACTTCCTCGGCATGTCGGTAGTAGGATTTGCCGCCGTCCTGGCAGGCGGCTGCCCTCTGCGGCAGTTGATCCTCGCTGGCGAAGGAGACACCGACGCAGTCCTGACGGTAATCGGCATGGTCCTTGGCGCAGCTTTTGCCCACAACTTCGGCCTGGCAGCCTCGGCGGCAGGGCTTGGTACCAATGGCCGGGTGGCAGTCATTGTCTCCCTAGTTATTCTTGCAATAATCGGCTTTGGTCACCGCCTGGGCGGCAAAGCTAAAAGTTAGGAGGAAATTAAATGTTTGAAATCGATGTCACTGGTCTCGGTTGCCCTCACCCCTGTATTCAGGTAAAAAAAGAAATCGATGCTGGACACCTTCCCCTGAAGGTATCTGTCAGCTTTGGCGCTCCTCTGGAAAATGTTACCCGCATGGCAAAAAGCTGCGGCTTAAATGTCTGCCAAAAGCCCTGCGCTGAAGAGGGAGTATATATTCTCGAGCTGACCAAAGCTTGAGGAAGATCTTAATTCTCTTTCCGTCCACTCACGATGCTCTAAGGGCGGAAAAGTACTGGCCCCGAACGGGCTTCCCAGGAAAGCTCCGACCCATTCCCAGAGTCTTAAGTTC
>JAAYHI010000080.1 GCA_012727415.1 Bacillota bacterium | reverse complement strand
GGCCACATGGTGAGAGGCCGGCTGCAGCTTCAGGTGAATGGACTGCCCAGCCGCCGGGAGGCAATGCCCGGCCGGGGCCTCCGTTACAGGGCAACGAGAGCGCAGCGTTTGCTGCGAATTCGGGTGGTACCGCGGATTCTCCGTCCCGTTTTGGGACGGAGTTTTTGTTTTTAGGAAAGGAGTGGAAAAAATGAAACGAGTATTTTCCGGCGTACAGCCCACTGGGGAACTGACCTTGGGCAACTACCTGGGCGCCCTTAAGAACTTCGTCCGGGTCCAGCATGATTACGACTGCTTCTTTTGCATCGTCGACCTGCATGCCCTGACAGTGCCCCAGGACCCCCTGGAGCTTCGCCAAAAAGTCAATCAGACCGCAGCCTTATTTCTGGCAGCGGGGATTGACCCGGAGAAAGCCACTGTCTTTGTCCAATCCCGGGTCAGTGCCCATGCCGAGCTGGCATGGCTGCTCCAATGCCTGACGGGATTTGGCGAGTTAAGCCGCATGACCCAGTTTAAAGAGAAGTCCCAGGGAAAGGAAAGCTTTTCTGCAGGACTATTTACCTACCCCACTTTAATGGCAGCAGACATTCTGCTGTATGACGCCGACGTGGTGCCGGTGGGAGAAGACCAAAAGCAACACCTGGAATTGACCAGAGATTTAGCCCAGCGCTTCAATAGCCGTTATGGCAAGCTCCTGGTGGTTCCCGAGCCCATGATCGGCAAGTTGGGGGCCAGGATAATGGCCCTGGATGACCCCACCGCCAAGATGAGCAAATCCAGCACCACCACCGCCAGCTACATCTCCCTGTTGGATGACCCGGATACAATCACCAGGAAGCTGAAACGGGCTGTCACTGACCCGGGCACAGAGGTGCGCTATGACCCCGAAGAAAAACCAGGAGTCAGCAACCTCCTGGCCATCCTCTCCCTGTGCTCTGGCAAAGCCATTCCTGAATTGGAGAGCGAGTTCAGCGGCAAGGGCTATGGGCACCTGAAGCTTGCCACCGCCGAAGCTGTCATTGCCGAGCTTGCCCCCATTCAGGAACGCTACCGGCAGATCATGGCCGCTGCCAATTTAGGGGAAATTCTCGACCGGGGAAGCAAAAAAGCGGCAACAATTGCCGCCGCAACACTGTTCCGAGTACAGCAGGCTATGGGCCTGTAAAAGGGGCTATTTAGCTTACTAAGCCCAGCTGACAAACCCTACGGTCTATTTTGCAGTAGGGTTTCTTTATTGTGCAGAACCTGGGTCAGTTAAGTTTTGAACTCAAAGCTAATAACCCCTATTCCCGTGCCCAGAGGTTCCCAGCTCTTTATTCTCATGTCCTAATATGTGGTCTTATGGCATTTGCTCGGACTCCGTGAATTCCACGCATGCGATACCATGGCTAGCATTCCGCGCCTGCCACCTCGCATAACTACAATAACTACCATGCTATGTTTTGACATATCGATCATATCTCATGATAACTGGATTGTAAGGAAGAGGGTGCCGCTTCTAGCAATATTACTCCTTGGTTTTTTTGCTTAGGCACCTTCTCAAATCCTCAAGCTTGTGCGCGTATCATTCTCATACCGATTTTTTTACCTTTTTTTGAGGGGCAAACAATTACCTTGAAGTAATTACTAAATTGTGTTATCTTTATAAGGTAATATTTATAACAATTGACATACGTTTGATATTTTTAATATGTCGGGGAATCAGCCAGCCTAACACCCCGACAAAGATTAGCCCAACAGCTTTCATGGATATAGACTGAAAAGACAGCAACAAGTTCCAGGCCGGGTTACAGCGCAAAAACCACCAATCAAAGTAAGCTGGATTTTCATCCTAAAGATCTTTGTTGAATATGATTCGATGAAGATCCAGCTACTATAGGAGCTTTCGGGGGCGAATTATTGCCCCCCCTACGTTAAACAGTAGATTACTTCCGACGATATGCTTGGGAAGAGAACTCAAATCTGCTAAAGGGGGTGAAGACTGTAATAGGGAAATGGCCTTACGCTTATTCTTTACCGACGCTCTCGTCACCAGCTCCGGGACGCGCGTAAGAAAGACAAGCCTAACAAGTTCTTAAAAGCTCTCGCAAGTTACCTGCAAAAACCCGTGAATGGGACACAACACCACAAACTGTGACGTTTCATAGCTTTAACAACAGGTTACTCCATATTGCTACGAGTAAAGGAGCGTAATCATCACAGTTTACCAAGCGGGTGACCATTTTCTATGACAACGGGTAGCTTCTTTTCGTAAGTTGCCGGATTAAGATTTGTAAGAAGTAAGTCTACTGTTTGCATAGCCTCCTCAATGTAAACAAAATACCATCAAAAATCCAATAGGAAAGAGTGTATTTCAAATTAAAAAGTTTTTGGTATTGTTTCTGTTGCTAAGTTTTTGTCTTACTTCTACAGGCTTTGTAATAAGGGAACGTGACCCCTATACGATTAAGGGTCAATATGTTCAGGAACTCATAGATTTAGATGATGAAGAATTGTCTGCCCTGCCATTTGTGGAAGCGGCAGCCTTGTTCGAAAAAGCTTTTGGGGTTGACGCAAGAAGTTTTACGGAGGAAGAAATTCGGCTTGGTCTTGAAGGGCTTGCCTTCGGTTTAAGGGTTCAGGAACTACAGGACTCAATAAAGAGTACAGCTGATTCAACTACTGGTAAAACAATTTATACTGGATCAATTGGCGTGGCATGGGTAAGGGATACTAAAAAATCTCCCCTTACTTTAGGAGAAATACTTTCCGGCGTGTACACACTTGAAGTGGATTGGCTTACATATCAGCAGGCGACAATTATCTTAGCTGCAAGTGCTAGCTACGACTTTTTTTCTGAATTGAGGGATGGGATTATTACTGGAGTTGGTTCAGCAGTGCTAACTGAAATCATTTGTGCTGCGTTGGGGCTGTCTTACTTACCTGCAACAATTACTTCATTTGCCGTAGGTCTTGTTGTTGGCCTGGGTTGGAACTATTTACGGAAAATTGACCGAGCTCGGATGTACGATTGTTATACTACAATGAACAATACGTATATGATGAAAGTGCAGTTTATGTGGGCTAGCCATAAAGTAAACAAGATTTACACGAGGGTATATCGAACAGTCAATATCCACAATCCGTTTCCTGGTACTTATGGCTATTGGTACAAGGACAATTTCGGTTATCTATACAGCTATTAGTTTAAGACACCTTACAGTTGTATGGTAGTGTTAGACAGGGAATATGCTACTCCCAGTATATTGAGAGGGTGGTACCAATGATTGCGAAAAAAATATTTGGCACCCTGGGACTTCTCATCATAATGGCATTTATTTATTTGGGCTTACTATACCTGTGGTATTCAGTGTACTCAAAAACTGGGGACTACGTATTTTTTTGTCTAGGTCTTGCATTAATCCTTCTTGTATCTCTTCTGGTTTACCACGTATTAAATAAGCTTGGCTGGTATGGAAGTTTGGTTAACGGCATTATGGTGTTTGCTTCAGTTATCCTTGGCGTGGGCGCATTAAAAATACTACTTGTTTCTTTTAATGAATTGTAGAGGATGCAAATATTAACCCCGGGAAACATAAAAACTTGTAGCGGGCTTACATTTACAATCAGTAAAGGGGCTGTCACGCTAGCGTTAAATTAATAACGCAGGGGCGATAGCCCTTTTTACTTAATCTTGCTTTAAAACTCCTTATGCATACATTTGCCCCATGCCATAGCCAGCATCAATCGATTTGTAATTGTCCTTGCCCACGTAAGAAGAAACGACGAAATCCCCATGCATATATTTTCAGCAAAAAGCGGCTCCTGGGTACTACCAGATACCGCTTTGACGGTGTAAGGTTTTCTGAGGAAGTCCTATACTGCGGAAATACTGTTAAAACCCATTAGTGCCTTCTTTGATAAACTGCAGCGCTTCCATAAACCAGATATGACAAATACACTTGCTTTCTATTCTTTATCTGGTCTCTTGTTTTTGAAATTGTTCTTTTAGCCCCGTAATTACGGGGAGTTGACGAGCCCGTGAGGAACCTCTGCCTCCTTGTGGGGTATTCATTCTTGCTGAATGTGGGGTTCCTCTTCTATTATTTGGAGGGAAAATCCCTACAGTAACTTTAAACTAACTGACGCTTTTGTGTGTTTTTCGGAGCCATTAGTGCGACAGCCCCTTTTTTTTAAATCCACTCTTATCCCTCAACAATTTTACTTAAATCGGCAATACCTTCCATCAGGGCGACAACTTCTCCCAGCAGGGCCAGCCTCGCCCTGCGAATGTCCGGGTCTTCAACCATCACCATGACTGCGTCAAAGAAGGCATCCACGGCGGGACGGAGATTGGCCATGACCTGGAAGGCAGCAGCATAGTCATCGCCGGCAGCGGCAATACCTTGCCGGGCCTGGAGGATACTTGCCCACAATTCTTTTTCGGCAGGTTCTGTGAGCAAATCTTCCCGCAGGGGACTTCCGTCTCCCTTTTGCGCTAGGTTGGCAGCCCTGGTATAGACCGTCAAAAGGGCGCCAAAACTTTCATCCTGGCGGAAAGCTGTCAAGGCGCGGGCCCGTTTGCTCACTTCCGCCGGCCGGTCAATGCCTGCACTGACAACGGCGTCGATAACATCGTAGCTGATGCCTTCTTCTCCCAGAATAAAGCGCAAGCGCTGGCGGAAGAAGTCTCTGCATTCCTCCTGCAAAATCTCTGCTGTCTTGGCCAAGGGGAACTGTTCCTCATACAGCCTGTATGCTTCAGCCACCAGCGCCGATAATGAAAGGGACAGCTCTTTTTCCAGGGCCATGGTGCAAATGCCCTGGGCTTGACGGCGAAGGGCATATGGGTCCTGGGAGCCGGTGGGGATGAGGCCTGTCAGGAAACAGCCGCAGATATTGTCGATTTTATCAGCCAGGGCGACCAGCAGGCCCTCCCTGGTCCCGGGAAGGGCGTCCCCGGCGAAGCGCGGCTGGTAGTGCTCGCCGATTGCCCGGGCCACCGCCCCCTCTTCGCCCCCTGCCAGGGCATATTTTTCTCCCATTATGCCCTGCAGCTCGGGAAATTCAGTGACCATCTGGGTGACCAGGTCGGCCTTGGCGAGGCTGGCGGCCCGCTGGGCCCTGGCCTTGACCCAGACTTCTTCCTGCAGGTGGTCAGCCAACCAGCCTGTAAGGGAAACGATGCGTTCCACCTTATCCCCCATGCTGCCCAGGTCCTCCAGAAAGACGACCCGGTCAAGAGTGCCGCGCCTGGCACTGAGAGGCATCTTCTGATCCTCCGTCCAGAAAAAGTTTGCGTCGTTGAGCCTGGCCCGCAGCACTTTTTCATTGCCCTGGCGGACAATGTCTAAATGTTCAGCAGTGCCGCTCCTTACGGCGATAAATCCCGGCAACAACTTGCCGGCCGCATCGGTGACGGGAAAATAACGCTGGTGCTCCCGCATGGAGGTAATTAGCACCTCCGCAGGCAGTTCCATATATTCTTCATCTATGGTGCCATACAGGGCAGTGGGGTATTCCACCAGGTAAGTTACCTCTTCCAGGAGCTCAGAATCTTCCTGCACATGGGCGCCATGGGCAGCGGCCACTGCCGCCACCTGCTCCGAGATCATCCTGCGGCGTTTATCCTGGTCGGCAATTACCCAGGCCTGCTCCAACTTGGGCAAGTACTGGCCGGCCTCGTCAATAATAATGGGCTCCCGGGTGAGAAAGCGGTGTCCCCGGGTGGTATTCCCTGCCTTGATGCCGCCGAACTCCAGGGGCAGAATTTCCTGGCCGAAAAGGGCCAACAGCCAGCGCACCGGCCGGGCAAACCGCAGCTCGCCGCTGCCCCAGCGCATGGATTTGGGGAAGGAGAGCTTGAAAAGACAGGTCTCCAGCAATTGGGGAAGCACCTCGACGGCAGGACGCCCCGCTTCCACCTTCTCGGCAAAGATATAGGGCACCCCCTTGACTTCTTCCTGAATGACGGCACTGATCTCCACCCCCTGGCCCCGGGCAAAGCCCAAAAGGGCTTTAGTGGGATTGCCCTGGGCATCGTAGGCAGCCTTTGCCGCAGGCCCCCGCACTTTGACGGCTAAATCCCTTTGCCGAGGGGATAAATCCTGGACAAACAGCGCAATGCGTCGGGGCGCACCCAAAGTCCGAAGCTCTGCATAGTCCAGCCTGGCCTCCTCCAAGGCAGCTGCAGCCAGTTCCTTGAGCTGAGTCAGAGTGCCAGGCATGAACTTGGCCGGCATTTCCTCGACGCCAATTTCCAAAAGCAGGTCCTGTGCCATTATTCCCCTCCTCCCTTGTCGGCAAGAATATATTTCTCCCGCAGGGCCTCATCCTTAAGAAGGGGATAGCCAAGGCTCTTTCGCTGTTCAATATAGGCCTGGGCGATGGCGCGGGCAATGTTTCGCACCCGGGTGATATATCCTGTGCGCTCGGTGACGGAGATGGCCCCCCGGGCATCCAGGAGATTAAAGGTATGCGAACACTTGAGCATATAGTCGTAGGCTGGCTGCACCAGGCCCTGCTCAATGATGGCCCAGGCTTCCTTTTCGTAGCTGTCAAAGAAGGCAAAGAGAGTGCTGGTATCCGCCACCTCAAAATTATACCTGGAGTAATCTGCTTCGTTTTGGTGGAAAACATCGCCGTAAGTCACACCCTCCACCCACTGGATGTCAAAGACAGAGTCTTTCTGCTGGATATACATGGCGATGCGCTCCAGGCCATAAGTGATTTCGGCACTGACAGGAATGCAGTCAATGCTGCCGCATTGCTGGAAATAAGTAAACTGGGTTATCTCCATGCCGTCAAGCCATACCTCCCAACCCAATCCCCAGGCGCCCTGGGTGGGATTCTCCCAGTTGTCCTCCACAAAGCGGATGTCGTGCTGGAGGGGATCGATGCCCAAGCTGCTGAGGCTCTCCAGGTATAATTCCTGCACCTCATCGGGCGAGGGCTTGAGGATGACCTGGTACTGGTAATAATGCTGC